>JANOBP010000192.1:0-5745 GCA_031411715.1 Verrucomicrobiaceae bacterium
CGCGCTTATGTGTATGGCGAGCGGGCGAACAAACTGACGTGGACGGCGGGCGCTTGGGTGAATGGCGTGGCGATGGATTCGGAGTTTGCGATCAGTGAAGAGCCAACGCGGCGGCTGGAGGTGGGGGAGGTTTTACCTGCTGGTAAAACGGTTGTATCGAGCTGCCCGGTCTCCGGGAAGTATGTGATCGACCCGCAGGAGGTGCCGCAGGTCGTGCCGGGAAGTCTGGCGGCGGTGGAGACCCCGGTGGAGATCATCACGTTCTGTGATGGCTCACATATCGCGATTCAGAATCAGACTATCTTATATGGTGAAGGCGTGACGGGCGGTTCGTTTGCCTTTTCCGGCATCTTGCCCGGCTCGCCGACATCTTCGCTGGGGCAGGTGAAGGTAATCGTGCTGAACGTGACCTATGCGGATCAAAATGCGTTGCCGTCCACCGAGGCGCAACTCTACGCGACGCTGCGGGACGTGGCGGATCATTATTCGAAGGCTTCGTATGGCCGTCTATCTCTCTCGGGTGTGGTGGCACCGCCGATCAAGCTGCCGCACAATGAGGCGTGGTATGTGAATCGCGACACGAGCAATGGCGGCGATATCGGGGGCACGGGCATCTCGATGGCGGACGCACGTGCGGAGGCTAGGAAGCTGGGCTTCGACTGGAATGACTACGATTGCACGGTGATGCGGCACAATGGTGGGCCGGGAAGCTATGGCGGGCTTGGCGGTGGCAATACGGTGTGGTGCCGCAGTGACAGCGTGAGCCTTTGGGCACATGAGATCGGCCACGCTTTCGGCTTAGGGCATTCGAATTTCTGGGACACGGCGGGCACGAGCAGCATCGGCAATGGTGCGAACGCCGAGTATGGCGACAGCTACGACATCATGGGCGGTGCGGGCACGACGGGGCATTACAACGCACAGGGCAAAAGTCAGATCCGTTGGTTGCCAAACAGCTTTTTGCAGCCGGTGACGCAAAGCGGTCTGTATCGCATCCATGCGTTTGATCAGGGATCGTTAGATCCATCGAAGCGCTATGCCATGACGATTCAGAAGGACGTGCAACGCACCTACTGGGGCATGGTGCGGTCGCTTTTCGACAGCAATCCCTTCATGAAAAGCGGTTTTGAACTCGGCTGGCGTTTCCCCAGTGGTGGTGGTGGCAATTTTCAGCTCATCGACACGACGAATGGATCTCCTTATGGCAAAACGGATGCGCCGATTTCCCTCGGAGCCACCTTTGGCGACACGGAGAACGGCATTTATTTTACCACCATCGCAGCGAACGACAATCCGCGCTACATCGACGTGCAGGTGAACCTTGGCACCTTTCCAACCAATCAACCTCCGGTGATGACACTGGCCGCTAGCGCGGAGGTGATCCCGCTCAATGGCACCGTGACCTTCACCGCCACTGCGAGTGATCCAGACGTTGGCGATCAACTGGCGTTTAACTGGCAACACTTTGGTAGTGGCACACAAATCGTATCGCCAAACTCGAATGTGATCACGCGGCAGTTTACGTCAGCGGGGAGCTACATCGTCACCTGCACGGTGAGTGACATGAAAGGCGGCACGGTGACGCGGAATCAACTTATCACGGTTGGCACGGTGACGACCTTCACCATCAGCGGGCGCGTGACCTTGCTCGGGCAAGGCTTGTCCGACGTGGTGGTGACGGCGAACAATGCGAACGGCGTGATCAGCGATGCAGACGGCTACTTCACCATCCCAGGCCTCAGTGCCAATACCTACACGCTCACACCGCTGCTTTACGGCTACACCTTCAGTGAATTATTCAACAATAGCATCACGGTGGGGCCGAGCTTCAGCGGCGCAGCCTTTGAAGCGACAGCGCAGAGCGTGGTGACGCTCACGGCACCAAATCCGAATGCGAACGAGCTTTCGCCAGTAACGGCGGGCACTTTCAGGCTCACCCGGACGGGCGACAACTCGCAGGATCTCGTGGTGAATGTGAACACGGCGCTCGGCGGTGCCACCAAGGGCACTGACTACAACTTTGCGCCGGACTATGCGGCGGGTTCACTCGGCTTCAGCACCTTCACTATTCCGGCTGATTCAGACGTCCTCAACATCAGTGTGACACCGATCGTCGATGC
The DNA here is from genome assembly GCA_031411715.1 of Verrucomicrobiaceae bacterium. GTDB lineage: Bacteria > Verrucomicrobiota > Verrucomicrobiia > Verrucomicrobiales > Verrucomicrobiaceae > Prosthecobacter. The sequence continues at coordinate 2,121 of JANOBP010000192.1, forward strand.
GAGCAGCGAAGGTCCTGAGACGGTCATTTTGCAACTCGGACCGGGCAATGGCTACCTCGTGGGCTCTGCGTCGAGTGCCACGGTGGTGATCGCGGATGATGACACGTCGTTGCCAAAAGTGAGCATCACTGCGACAACGCTCTCAACGACTGAAAACAGCGGTTCGCCGGCCGTTTTGACAATATCGCGTGCGGCAGCCACTGCGTCGGCTTTGACGGTGAATTACGCCGTCACGGGCAGCGCGATGAGCGCGAGCGATTTCACGGCTTTGACAGGTTCGGTGACGATTCTGGCCAATTCGCTCTCCACGACGCTCAATCTAGCTGCCTTGGACGATTCGATCTCTGAATCGCTGGAGACGGTGATCGTCACGCTCAGCACGAATGCAGCCTACATCATCGATCCGCTTGCCTCGGCGGGCACGGTGACGATTTACGATGATGATCTGCAAACGGTGAGCGTCACCGCGACTGATGCGGAGGCCACAGAGATTGATCTGAGTGTTACGGGTGCTGCGGCGGACACGGGCACCTTTTTGATCACCCGCAGCGGTGACACCAGCCAAGCGCTGACGATTTACTATGCCTTCTCCGGCGTGACCGGCAGCGGCATCATGGCGCTGCATGGTGCGGATTACGAGTGGATGCCAGGCGTGGTGCAAATCCCTGCCGGGCAAACCTCCGCCGCCATCACCATCGTGCCACGCTTTGATGGTCAAGGTGAAGGCGTGGAGCGCTGCGTGCTGAACCTCGGTGCCAACGCCACCAACTACCTCCTCGGCACCAGCGCCACAGCCACAGTCAATATCAACGACAATCCCGCTGACATCCCCTACATCGACTTGGCGAATACGGCGAACGGCGTGGAGCCAAGCACGAACGCGAACTTCCGCTTCTCCCTGCGCGGTGATGCTGGCGACACACCCGTGGCGGTGAATTTCACGCTCAGTGGAACGGCAGTGAACGGCACGGACTACGACACGATCGGCTGGTGGCTGCCGCAGACCTCCGGCAGCACAGAAAACCTCCGCGCCATCTGGGCGGCGAATGCGACGAACCTCTGGGCAGTCGGTGACAACGGCACCATCCTTAAAGGCGACGGTAGCACCTGGACCGCGCAAACCAGTGGGACAACCGAGCACCTCCGCGCTGTGTGGGGCACCAGCGCGACGAGCTTGTGGGCTGTCGGCGACAACGGCACCATTCTCAAAGGCGATGGCACCACCTGGACCGCTCAAACCAGTGGCACCACGACTGCGCTGCGTGGCATCTGGGGTAGCAGTGCGACCAATCTTTTCACCGTGGGTGATGGCGGCACCATTTTGCGCAGCACGAATGGCACGAGCTGGGCCGTGAGCACTTCGGGCATCACCACACAACTGCGTGCGGTGCATGGTGCGGATGCGAGCAACATCTATGCAGTGGGTGCGGGTGGTGTGATCCTTAAATGGAATGGCACCACCTGGGCTGCGCAGACCTCCGGCGTTAGCACGCAGCTCAATGCCGTGTTTGCATCCAATACGACGAACATCTGGGCTGTGGGCAGCGCTGGTGTGGTACGCAAAGGTAGCGGCACAAGCTGGGCCAGTCAGACCTCCGCCAGCACGGCTGATCTAAATGGCGTGTGGGCCGCCAGCACGACAAGCCTGCTCGCCGCCGGTGCCAGCAGTGCGCAGATGGTTAGCACGAACGGCAGCTCATGGTCGAATGTCATGCTGAGCGCATTAGGCACGTTCAACGGTGTTTTTGGCACCAGCAGCACCATTGGCTGGGCCGTGGGCGATGGTGGTGCGATTTTTAAACGCGACAACGCCACCACTGGCGCTTATCCCGGCGGCGTGGTGATCCCGCGTGGCGCGACGACGCTCGACTTGGCTTTACGCACGATCAATGATGCCCTTCTCGAAGATCTTGAGTCGATCACGCTCACGATGCAGCCTTCCGCCTTGTATCAAATCTTCGCTGGCAGCGCCTCCAGCAGCGCCTGGCTGCGTGATGATGACAACGTCAACACCCTCGTCGTGGATACGCAGGTGGGCACCGGTGGTGGCATCAGCTTCACCGAGGGTGCTACGACCACGCCTGTGAAATTTTACATCTCACGTCTCGGCAGCACGACTGCCGCTGTGACCGTGAACATCACCTATGGTGGCACAGCGACGATGACTGCCGACTACACCGGACCATCGAGCGTGACGATCCCAGCAGGTACAACTGGCGTGGATGTGCCCATCACCATCGTCAATGACACGACATTTGAAGGCACGGAGACGATCACTTTTGAATTCGCAGCAGGTAGCTACGGGCGCGGTGTTGGCGCGGTGATGTACATCGTGGATAATGACACCGCCACGGCCACCGTGGCCTTTAATGCTCCCAGTTCCTCGGGTTTGGAAAATGTGGGCACCGTGAATATCCCAGTCACTCTTTCCGCCGCGCAGGCCAGTGATGTGACAGTGGAGTACACGACCAGCGGCAACACCTCCGCCAGCAGTAACTCCTTCAGCACCCGTGCGGTGCCGTATTGGGTGCGTGTGGTGAAGACGGGCAACACGGTGGCCTATTTCCAATCCAACGATGGCACGACGTGGACACAACGCGGCTCCAACGTGACCGTGAGCACACTTGGTAACGATTACTTCGCAGGACTCGCCTTTGCTCCAGGCTCGACCACGCAATTTACCGCCGTGATGGATAACTTCACCGTGAGCGATCTCTCAGCTGGCGGCAGCACCGGAGTCGAGACAGCGGCGAGCATTGGCACTGTCACGGGTGGTAGTTCCGTCGCTTCCGGTGTCTATACCTTCACCAGTTCCGGCAACGGCCTCACCAACACAACCACAGACCATATTCGCTACGTCTATCTACCGGTCACCGCTTCCGCGAACTGCACCGTCACCGCACGCATCGTGAGCAATGGCAATGCAAGCACAGCCTCCCGCGCTGGCGTGATGTTGCGCTCCAGCACGGCAGGTGGCTCCGTCCACGCCTCCGCGCTGGGCACGGGTGCTACCGCAGGGGAGTATTACTCGCTCTACCGCACCACCACAAATGGCACTGCGGTCATCAGCTCGTCTTACACCAGTCTCCTTCTGCCGATGTGGGTGCGCACGAGTCGTGCGGGCAATGTTTTCACGCAGTCGGTGTCACGCGATGGATCAACGTGGACGAATTTCTCCGTCACGCCGAACATCGCCTTTGCGCCGAAAGTGCTCGCCGGCCTCGCGGTCAGTGCGGCGAGCGATGGCAGCATCGCGACGGCTACTTTTGACAATGTCACGCTCGGCGGAGTGCCCATCACCGCGCTCGGTGGTCGCACGATCGGCTTTGTCGATGCACAGGGCAGCGAAGGCCTTGCGGGCAACGTGTGGACGGTGAACGGCAGCGGCTCTGGCATCGGTAACGACGAAGCGCACTTCCCAAGCATGGAAGTGAACGGTGACTTCATCCTCGCAGCGCGTGTCACCTCACTCACAGGTGGTGGTAGCAATGCGCAGGCGGGTGTCATGGCGCGTGATGATCGCACCCATTATGCGCGTGCGGTTCATACCGGCTGGGTCAAGAACAGCACCGTGGAGCAGCGCTACCGCCTGCAGAGCAACACCACCGCCTTAGGCTCAGGCGTG
>JANOBP010000193.1:0-5192 GCA_031411715.1 Verrucomicrobiaceae bacterium
GAAGATGCCGCAAGGGATCGCGGTGGTGCTGAGCTGCTGCACGCCTTTGGTCACCCAATCATCGAGTTCCTTGCCTTTGCCGCTCACGGTTTCGACGAGCTTCTTCACCTCGGGCGGCATCGTGCTGTCGTAATCGCTGCTATAAATGTTCACCGCACCTGCTCCTTCAAAGGAGGCACCTGCGGCGATGCGCTTGCCATCTGGTGCGAAATCCACGCCAAAGATGCGTCCCTGCATGACCGGAAATTTGCGAATGAGGTTCGCGTTGTCACCGATGACGCGCTTCGTGATGCGCTCCATGCGGTAAATTGCGGGCACGCCGTCGGTGCCGCCGATGAGGATTTCATTGCGGGAAGGATGGCGTGAGAGCACCTGCACGCCGCCTTTGAGGGCGCCGGGAGTGATGGAGGTGACGTTATCGACGAAGCGCTGCGTCGCGACCTCGGTAAGCTTCACGCTCATATCACGGCCACAGGAGACGACGTGCTTGCCATCGACGCCCCAGACCGTGTCGAGCACCCAGTCGCTGTGGCCGCCCATGAACAGCATTTCTTTGCCTGTAGCGGCTTCAATCGCGCGCACCGCATTGTCACCGCAACCAAACGCGAGGAATTTGCCATCCGGCGACCAACTCGCGCCATACAGCGTGTCAAAGGTCAGCGACTTCGAGAGTTCGAGCTTCTTCGTCGCCACGTCCCAAATCTGGATTTCGCCCATGCGCGCCGGACTGCCACCCGTCACTGCGATCCTCCTCCCATCCGGCGACCACGCGAGCTTTTGAATGCGCTCAGCGAGACCCACCAGACGAGTGACGATGCCGCTGCCATCCGCCTTGTGCACCAACACCTCATGATAACCCGCCACCGCGATCTGCGTGCCATCGGGCGAGTATTCCAGCGAGGTGATGGCCGGAGCCGTCACATACACCGGCGGATGCGCCATGTCATACTGCGCCTTCGCCGAGGCCGGCGTGTCATCTTTCGCGCCTTCATTGATCCATCGCTCGATCAGCGCGATCTGCGTCGCATGCAGCGGCTCCGCCTTCTGCGGCATCTCGACTTTGCCCTTTTCGTCCGGTTTGATGAGCTTCAGCAGGTTCGACTCCGCCGCCTTGCCGGGAACGACCGCATGACCTTCTTCACCGCCTTTGAGCAGCGTCACGAAGTCGGTCATGATGTAGTCGCCCTTCTTCTTCGCCGGCTGATGGCAGCCATTGCACTGCGCCTGGAATATCGGACGGATGTGCTTGTAGAACGAGACCGGCTTGTTCGGATCAATACCCTCCTCCTTCTTCGGCGGCGCAGCATGCACCGCAGCAGAGAGCAATAAGGCAGGAAGGAGGAAACGTGTCTTCATGAGCATAACAAGAGTTTGAGGGGCCGAAAAAACGGCCTTAGAGACGGAAACCTTGCGTCAGGAGGTTGTCAGGGCGGAATCGTCCATGCGGGGAGCGGGGATGGACGAGGGGGTTGCTTTGGCAGGCTTTGCAGGCCAAATTGTCCCATGATACTCACGCTCACATTGCCAGATGAAGCTTGCTGCGCCGAACTCAGCCCCGAAGAAGCTCGGGTTGATCTCGCGTGTTCAATGTTTGCGCGCGGTGCCTTGAGCAAGCTGGCGGCATCTGCGGTAGCGGGGTTGGATTTTTTTCGGTTTCAGGCCGCACTCACTGAGCGCCACATTTCGAGCTACACCGACGAAATGCTAGATGAGGATATACAAAATCTGACTGCGCTTAGTGCTGCATGATCGTTGTGGCAGACACATCGGTGCTGCTAAATCTCTGCCGCATTGGAGAGGTTGACTTACTCTGGCAATTGTATGGCGAAGTAGCGGCACCGAAGTCCGTGAAGGCAGAGTTTGAGCGTGCCGTTCAGGTCTATGACCGTTTTGACCGCTTAGTTTTCCCAGGTTTCATCCATATCCATCAACCGCAGCGCCCCCTTCAGTCGTGGCTACCAGAAGCCCTTCTCGATCCCGGCGAGAGCGATGCCATTTCGCTCACTCTAGAGTTACAGGCTGACTTTCTGCTAATGGATGAGCAAAAAGGCCGCCGTGCCGCTGCGCAACTCGGCATTCGTTACTCCGGCATCCTCGGTATTTTGATTCAGGCAAAACAGCGATCATTCATACCCGAAGTGAAGACTTTGCTGCTACGATTGCGCCAAGAAGCTGGGTTTTTTCTTGGGGACAGGCAAATGAGCCAGGTTCTACAGTTGGTGAATGAGCCTCTTTAGCTTGATGTCGGCATGAAGGCACCTGCTTATTCTCGATTGGAAAAAGAGGCCTTATTTCACCTTTAAGCACTGCCTTCATTCACTCAATCGATGGTCAAAACGAGTTTATCAATTCGCCATGGGATTTGGATCATGCAAAATGGTCGGCATGGATGCTCAACCTAACGCTAAAGCTGTTCCCGCCCTATTGAAGTGGACTTATACCATCTTTGTCGCCGTGCTGGTGCCGGTTTATTGGATGAACTATGGGCCGACCAACTTCCTCTACTTCTGTGACATCGCGCTTTTCCTCACACTCGCGGCGGTGTGGACGGAGAAGCCGATTTTTGCATCCATGGCGGCTGTGGGGATCCTCATCCCGCAGATTCTCTGGTGCCTGGACTTCGGCACGGAACTGGTGGGGCTGCATTTGGTCAGCATGACCTCATATATGTTCGATGAAAAGAATTCGCTGTTCTTGCGCGGGCTTTCGCTGTTCCACGGCTGGTTGCCCTTCTTGCTGTTCTTTTTAGTCGTGCGGATCGGTTATGATAAGCGCGCCCTGGCGGCCTGGACGGGGCTGGCGGTGGTGCTCTGCCTCATTGCGTTTTTCTTGATGCCGCCGGCTGGTGCAGTGTTGCACAACTCAAAAATCCCGGTGAACATCAACTACGTCTTCGGTTTTGACGATGCCAAGGCACAAACCTGGATGCCAGCCGGGCTTTATCTCGTGGTGTGGATCGTTGCCCTCACCCTGATCGCGTATTTGCCAACGCATCTCTTTCTCAAAAGATTCATCCGCAAACTTCAGTAAGCCGAAGCCATGCAAGAAATCATCATCGCCAAGCCCTACCGCTTCATCCCGCCACGCTACAGTGCGTTTTGGTCGCGTATCGTCCAGTGGTGGCTGCCAACGCATCTGCGAAAGAGCTATGGCATCACCTCATGGGAATGCAGGAACGTTGAGCGGTTGCGCGCATCACTTGATGCAGGACATGGCATCGTGCTGGCACCGAACCACGCGCGTCCGTGTGATCCGCAGGTGTTGGGCCTGCTTTCACGTGAGGTGCGGCGGCCATTTCACATCATGGCCAGCTGGCATGTGTTCATGCAAAACCGCGTGCAGGCATTTTTGCTACCACGGATTGGCGGTTTCAGCGTTTACCGCGAGGGATTGGACCGTGAGTCATTGAAATGCGCGACGCGCACGGTGGCAGAAGCGCGTTTCCCGCTGGCACTTTTCCCTGAGGGCATGATCTCGCGCAACAACGACCGTTTGCTGAACCTAATGGATGGCGTGTCTTTCCTGGCGCGCTCAGCGGCCAAGCAGAGAGCTACGGCAGTGCCTGGGAGCAAGGTGGTGGTGCATCCGGTGTTCATTCGATATTTTTTCGAAGGTGATCTGGCGACAGAAATCGAGCCGGTGATGCGCGAGATCGAAACGCGTCTTTCCTGGCAACCGCAGACGCATTTGCCGCTGCGCGAGCGTGTGCTGAAGGTGGGTCAGGCGCTGCTTTCGCTCAAGGAGATCGAATACCTCGGCGCACCGCAGTCGGGTGACCTCACGACGAGGCTGCCGCTCCTGCTCGATCATTTGCTAGCCCCTCTGGAGAAGAAGTGGACGGCTGGACGCAATGATGGCGACACCATGGCACGCGTGAAGCGTCTGCGCGCCGCCATCCTGCCTGATATGGTCAGCGGTGACCTCCCTGAGGCTGAGCGCGCACGCCGCTGGCGGCATTTTGCGGATCTTTATCTGGCGCAACTACTCATCTGCTACACCGGTGACTATATTCCCGTGGATGCAGCCCCTGAGCGTTTACTGGAAACTGTCGAACGCTATGAAGAGGATCTAACGGATGTCGCACGCCCACACGCCCCAATTCATGCAATCATTTCCATTGGTGAAGCCATCGAGGCTACTCCCACACGAGATCGAAGCTCCGATATCGATCCAATCACCGAACAACTCCGCGACCAGCTCGAAGCCATGCTTGTGGAGAGCAGGAGCTTCCGACGCAAGCCCGCAACCACCAAACCATGATCACCTTACTTGCTGACATCTCTTGGTCCGTTGTGGGTCTGCGCGCTGGATTGGTCGCAGGGTCTCTCGTCATTTGGTTTTGGACACAGTCGCTCATTTCCCGTAAGGCAGATGCGCCTGAAGGCATTGGCGATGTCATTCATGATCTCACGGCTCGCTGGCACAGCATGCTCTCGATGAATCACCGTGCGGCAAATGCCACACTGATCACGAGTTCAGTCTTTATCGACATTTTTGGGCTCAGTCTCATCGGAGCAGCAGTATTTGGCTCTACCTTCGCGCCGTTTCTTGCCATGCTCATCGTTTTCAGCCTAAGGCAGATCTGCCAGGGTTGCTGCACGCTGCCGCCACCGCCGGGCATCATCTGGAGGAACCCTGGGTTCCCTGCCCTACTGGTGACTTACGAGGTGGGTAACGACTTCTTTTTCTCGGGACACACAGCACTTGCTGTACTCGGAGCGATCGAGGTGGCACACTTCGGACCACCGTGGCTGGCGGTGGTGGCGGCAGTGATTGCCGTTGGTGAAATGCTCGCGGTGCTGGTGTTGCGGGCACATTATACGCTGGATGTCGTGACGGGCATCTTTGCAGCCTTCTTTGCTGCGGATGTGGCGGACAGACTGGCACCAATCGTGGATGCGTGGCTCAAGTGATGCCTGATTTTCATCAGCTTGCAGCTTGTGAATGAAGCGGATGAGGGCATCGTCGCGTCCATGTCCCTTCAATTTTATCACTATCTGCATCTCATCGGTCTCATCTGCGTTTTCATTGGCTTTGGTGGCCTGTTGGCAACGGACCGGCCCAAATCTGCGATGATGTGGCACGGGATCGGGTTGCTGATCAGTTTCATCTCCGCCTTCGGGATGATGTCGAAATATGCCAAGCTACTGCCTGAAGGCGCGCCATCCTATTACACGCAAACATGGGTATTG
>JANOBP010000194.1:0-4337 GCA_031411715.1 Verrucomicrobiaceae bacterium
GCGATGTCATCATCACCGAGATCGGTGGCACCGTCGGTGACATCGAGGGCCTTCCGTTCCTCGAAGCCATCCGCCAGTTCGGACAGGAGGCTGGTGTCGGCAACGTGCTCTTCATTCACGTCAGCCTCGTGCCGTATGTGAAAGCCGCGCAGGAGCTGAAGACCAAGCCCACGCAGCAATCCATCGCCAAACTGCGCGAGATCGGTATCGCGCCGCACATGATCCTCTGCCGCACCGAGCATCCGTTGGATCTGGACGTGCGTGAAAAAATCTCACTCTTCGGCAACGTGCCCATCGAGGCTGTCGGCGAAGTCCGCGACGTGAAACACACCATCTACGAGGTCCCATTGAAGCTGCATGAGGAGCGCATCGACAACATGGTGTGCAAGATCCTGAACCTCACCACACCGGAGCCAGATCTCTCCCGCTGGCGCACCTTTGTGCAGCGTGTGATTCATCCCACGCATCACGTCCGCATCGGTGTCGTGGGTAAATACATTGAACTCCAAGACGCCTACAAGAGCATCTACGAAGCGCTCACCCACTCCGGTGCCGCATGCGACTGCAAGGTCGATATCGTGCGTGTGGATGCCGAGAGCATCGAAAAAGCGGGTCCTGAACTCTATCTCACCGGCCTGCAAGGCATCCTCATCCCAGGCGGCTTTGGCGACCGCGGCACAGAAGGCAAGATCGCCGCAGCACGCTACGCTCGCGAGAAAGGCATCCCTTACTTCGGCATCTGCCTCGGCATGCAGATCGCCGTCATCGAATTCGCACGCAACGTCTGCGGACTGAAAGGTGCCACGAGCACTGAATTCGACAAAGCCACGCCACATCCCGTGATCAGCCTGATGGAGGAGCAAAAGAAGGTGAAACTGCTCGGCGGCACCATGCGCCTGGGTTCCTGGGTCACCGACCTCGTTCCTGGCAGCAAAGCCTACGAGCTATATCACAGCGCCACCATTACCGAGCGTCACCGCCACCGTTTCGAGTTCAATTCGGACTACAAAGACATCGTTGAAGAGAAAGGCATGCTCATCTCCGGCACCTCACCCAAGGGCGACCTGTGTGAGATCATCGAGATTCCCACCCACCCGTTCTTCATCGCCTGCCAGTTCCATCCTGAGTTCTTGTCCAAGCCCAATCACCCACACGCGCTCTTCCATGGCTTCGTGAAAGCCGCCATGCAGCACCACGCGGTGAATGAGCCGCATTGCTGATTACTTCACCACCTTACCGCCGAGTGAGAGGATGCGGGCCTTACCTTTGGCGTCCTCCGCTTCGGCGATCTGGCCATTGCGAACGTACATTTGAGATAGGGACGTCCAAGCGAGCAGATCGTTGGGCTGCAGCGTGGTGGACATGAGTCCGGCACCGATGGCTTCTTTGACCTGTCCCTGCTTGAGCAAGGCCATACCGAGAGCGTGCCATCCATCAAAGAAATCGGGATTCAGCTCGACACAGCGGCGGTAAAGCAGCACCGCATCGTCGATCTCGCCGACAGCGAGATGACCATTGGCGTCGTCGAAGAGGTCATCGATCACGCGGCGTTGCGCACAGGTGTTTCGATGCGGGCTTCTTCGATTTTCTTGGAGAACCAGGAGTTGAAAAGGCCGTCACGTTCCTTGCTGGCGAGGCTGTCCACCTGCTGCTTGCGCATGGCGGCGGCGCTGTCGCTCTTGAAGAGAATCTTTTCCTTCACGTAAACAAGCAGAGTGCCTTTATCGAAGTCCACAGCCTGGGAAATCTGGCCAACAGCCGTTTTGGCGGCAGCAGGAGCGATCTTGTCAGCGTTAGGCACGTCTGCGGGCGGGCTGGCGCTTGGGATATCGGCCACGGTGTTGAGCGTGAGTTTCTTTTCCTTCACGAGGTCCTCGATTTTCTTTTTGTCCTTCAACCCAGCGACGATGAAGTCACGAGCGTCATTGACGGCCTTAGTGCGGATTTCGGCAGCCTTTTTGGCAATGATGCTGTCTTTGATTTTGTCCTTCACAGCGGCGAGTTCCTGCTGCTTGGGTTCCTCTACAGTCGGCACGGCGAAGAAGTAGTAGCCTTTTTCGGTCTTCAGGGCATCTGACACGGGTTGCGTCTTTGGCGTCATTTCAAACACGGCTTTGATCAAATCAGCCTCGGCCTTCAAGTCTTCCGGCGGAGTGTCTTGGGCGAAGGCAGGCACCGATTTGACGGTTTCCTTCAATTCCTTGGCGATGGCTTCGAGGTTGCCTACGCGACCCGCATTCAATACTTTGTCTGAGAAGTCATTGATTCGCTTGGTGAGAGCGGTTTTGGCTTTCTCACGTTCTTCGAGTGGGATCTTGTCTTGATCCTTGAGGTTCTCAAAGAAGACATACTTCACAGCGCGCTTCTCGGTGGTCTTGAAGGATTCTTTGGTTTCTTCAAAGCTCTTGGCGATCTCTTCATCGGTCACCTTGATGTCTTTTTTGAAGTCATCTGTGTTGAAGACGATGGTGGAGACCTTCAGCACCTGCTGAGTGCTCACATACTGCTTTTCAGAGGCGATGGCAGAGGCACTGTAGTTTTTGCCAACCAATTCCTCAAGCTTATCGAGGCCGATTTTGAGGCGGACGACGTCGAGGATATCCGTGTAGGTCATGCCGTAGGATCCTGCGGTTTCTTCCATGCGCTGTCCTTGGGCCAAATCGAACTGTCCGTTGTTCCCTTGCAGGCTGCGCTGCTTTTTGAGCTCCTCGGTCGCCTCTTGGTCGCTGGCGCGGATGCCGGCCTCAGCCAGCACATGTTGCAGAGTTAAAACGGTGCCGATCATGTTGCCACCCATGGCATCTCCCTTGGGTCCCAGGCCGCTGAGTTTGATGTAGAGGTCGAACATGCCTAGATGCTGCATGGCGAACTGTAGCCCGCGCTGGACCTTACTCACCTCGGCAATCGTGTAGTCCTTACCATAGACGGTCATGGCGTGATCAGAAGGCAAGACAGTCACCTGCGCGTCTTTATCAAAGCGCCATGCTCCAAAAAACATGAAGGAAATAATGACAAGGATAGACAAGAACAAAAACGAACCGCGATGGCGGCGAAGATAATCGAGCATGGTGTGAGTGCGGTTTGGGAGGGGAGGGAATTAGGCGCTAGCCCACGGCACAGCAACCAGAAAGTGGTGTCATCAACGAGCGGTCCGAACCGCGGAACAGCCTCAAGCTTGCAAACCTTTTACGATTTGAGTCTTACAATTATAAAAACCCAAAGCTATCGGTCTAGATATTATGATTTCGTCTATCAAAACCGACTAAACGCACTCCATATGTGCTTCAGACTCCCTTTTGAGGCTTGGATTGCCACCGTCATGCTGCTCACGGCCACTCAAAGTGTGCGGTCAGCGCAGGTTATGCGCTTGGAGTTTTCAGCCATTCCGTTACCCGTCCCTCTGAAAGTTCAGGTGACTCGCCTTGATTTCCTCATCTCAGGCCTAGCTTTGCGAAAGCTGGATGGCACTTGGCTTGATTCACGAGACTGGTTTGCCTACATAAGCAGCACGGGCGGGAAAATGACTTCCGACGCGACGGGCACACCCAATGGCGACTATTCCGCCATTCGATTTCGAATTGGCGTCGATGAGGCGACCAACAAAACCGACCCGAATAGCTTTCCCCCAGATCACGCCCTCAATCCCCTAGTTAACAACCTGCACTGGGGCTGGCAGGGCGGCTTCATCTTCATGGCGCTTGAGGGACGGAGGCAGGAAGAAGCATTCTCGTATCACATCGCCAATGCCCCGCAGTTGATGACAATCGAGCTGCCAGTCGAGTTTCATGGCGGTGGACCGCTGACGATGGGTATTGATTTCGATCTCTCCAAAGCACTTCAGGGCATCACGGAAAGCACCACTCATTCGCGTGAGGGCGATGCGACGGCGCTTCGTCTCAAAACCAACATCGAAAAGGCATTCAGCGTGCGAAAGGTCAGCTATGACGTCTATCAGCGTCCGCTCGCTGCCAAGAACGCCACGGTCACGCCAGCCATCTCGCAGCGCTTTCCGCAGGTCACGCTTCCCTCCGACAATCCGTTAACCGAAGCCGGCATCGAACTCGGCAGACAACTCTTCAACGACAAGCGCCTCTCCAGCAGCAACTCCCAATCCTGCGCCGCCTGTCATGAGCAAGGCAAAGCGTTCGCCGATGCACGTCGTTTCAGCCTCGGAGCACAGCAGCAAGTGGGAAAGCGCAATGCGATGCCGCTTTTCAATCTTGCCTGGCATTCCGCCTTCTTCTGGGATGGCCGTGCAGCGACGCTGCGTGAGCAAGTGCTCATGCCCATTCAGGACAAGGCAGAGATGAATGAAACACTGCCCAATGTCATCGCCA
>JANOBP010000195.1:0-1756 GCA_031411715.1 Verrucomicrobiaceae bacterium
ACCAGGTGTAAACTTGGGAGCCGAATTGAATTTTGCCCATGGGTAGAGTGAGTTGTGTGGTTGCTTGGTGAGTGAGTGTGCAGGCTGCAAAACCTGCGTGGTGAGCATTTGAGACGAACGCGCGCGAACTGTCCAGCAGCAACTCACTCAAGGCATCTCTGGCGCAGGAGGCAGCGCGGGAGGGATGTCCTCGATTTTTTCTTGGTTGCGGAGGCTCTTCACGATTTCGACCGGGAGCATGTAGTTTTCGCTGCGGCTGGTCTTGCTCTGCTTCATGGGGATGCGGATGGTGCCGCGAGCGAGCCCACTGCGCCGCATGACCTCCACATCGGCCTCGATGACGACTTCTTTGTCACTTTGCTGCTCATTGATGTGAATGTTGGTGCCTAGCAGCAAAGATGCACGGGTGGAGCCCGACGTTTTAGTCGGCTGAAACACGGTCTGGCCCTCAAAGCCGCGCTTTTCCATGGGGGCATTGAGGCGGCCGGGCACGGTAAGCACAAAGCGCGTCACGCGGAACCAACGCTGGTCGCTGGGTTTGCCAAAGGCGTGCAACCTCATTTGATATGGCCCATTTTCTGTAATCATGGCCCCACCGACGACCATGGCACTGACGGTCATGCCTGCCTCAGAGCCTCTGGGGATGAACTCCGCCCGAAATCTCGCATCGCCTACGCTGGGAGCAGGCCCTGTAGCTGCGTAGGCTTGGCTTGTGGTGCGCGTATGCAAACAGGACGTGAGATTCAGAATTAGGAGGGCAAAGAGCGGGAGCAGGTATTTCATATCGTGAGGCGGTGAAGACAGTTAGACGCTTGGAATCGTTGAACTTACTCCGAAAACAATGGGCCTGAACCATCCATGAAAAGAAAATGACAAGGTTTATTGACAATACTGAGTCTAATTATTATATTAACAGTAATCATGTCCCTGCGCACCACCTTATCACTCATCACCTTCCTTGCCCTGCCCTTTGGCACGGTTGGCGCGACGGATTGGGATGAACTTATCAACGGTGACCTATCCAATGATGGACTCACCCCCACCTTCATCAACTTCACTTCCGGCAATAACCTAATTGAGGGCACGATGGGTTTCAATGGCACGGCACTGGATCGGGACATTTGGACTTTCAATGTCCCGGTGGGGCAGTTCCTTACCGCGATCAATCTGGTTTCCTACAGCGCTCCGGCTTCAGGCATCAATTCCTTCATGGCCATCGACGATGCCACAACGATCGATATCAATGACGCGTCGCAGCACCTGAGCAATGGACTGTGGACAGAGGAATTCGACGGTCTCGGCAATACGTTCACCCCGTTGTTAACCATTTTGGACAACGGGCCGCTGTTCGGTGGCACCGGTTTCAGCGGCTCACTTGGGCCAGGTAATTACACCTTCTGGGTCCAGGAAACATCAGCCGAAGTCCATTATTGCATCGATTTCGTTCTCACACCTGTTCCGGTTCCCGAGCCAGGCAGCGCCATGCTCCTCGGAGCAGCATCACTGGCCTGCTTGCGTCGTCGTCGAGCAAGGAAATAAGAATCACTCGCCTTGGTAAGAATGGCCAACGTGTGCCATGATGCGCGGATGAATCCCCCCGACGAGATCCACATCTCTGCTCTAGAGCTTCCCTGCCAAATAGGCGTTCCCGATGAGGAGCGCGCTTCCAGCCAATTGCTGCACGCGGATATCGTCATCTTGAGCCGTGTTCCCTTTGAGCAGATGCGTGACGACATCACGGCGACCATCGACTACG
>JANOBP010000196.1:0-10710 GCA_031411715.1 Verrucomicrobiaceae bacterium
CGATGCACACCGCGCACCGCCATCCGTGACGCATGGCGACGGCAAGGACTTTGTGAAGACGAATCGCTGGGTGGTCTTTGGGCATCACTTTGCGGCCATCGCGGGTCCAGGGCCGCTGGTGGGGCCGGTGCTGGCGGCGCAGTTTGGCTATCTGCCGGGCATGCTGTGGATCTTGATCGGAGCGACGCTCGGCGGTGGGGTGCATGATGCGATCGTGATGTTCGCCTCCATCCGCCGTGGTGGCAAATCGGTGGGACAAATGCTCAAGGAAGAGGTGAATCCGTTCGTCGGTTTTGTGGCGATGATTTCCGTGCTGGCGATCATGACGATCCTGCTCGCCGTGCTCGGCCTGGTCGTGGTCAAAGCACTCGCGGAAAGCCCCTGGGGCCTGTTCACCATCGCTATGACGATCCCGCTGGCCTTCATCATGGGTTTTGCACACACGATCTTCAAAGTCAGCGTGCGTGACATCACGATCTTTGGCATCGTGGGCCTGCTGGCCAGCGTGTGGGCTGGGAGCAACCTCAAGGCATGGGGCATCGAGCCTTACTTTGACTACAAAGGCGAGACCATCGCGTGGTCGATCATGATTTACGGCTTCGCGGCCTCTGTGCTGCCGGTGTGGATGCTGCTCGCACCGCGTGACTACCTCAGCACCTTCATGAAGATCGGCACGGTGGCGTTGCTGGCCGTGGTGGTCATCTGGGTGGCTCCCGATTTGCAGATGCCGAAGCTCACGAAATTCATCGATGGCACCGGCCTGGTGTTCCTTGGCTCCGTTTTTCCCTTTGTGTTCATCACGATTGCCTGTGGTGCCATTTCAGGCTTCCACGCGCTCATTTCATCCGGAACTACGCCCAAACTTCTCGATAGCGAGCCTGCCATCCGCAGCGTGGCCTATGGAGCGATGGTCACGGAGATGCTCGTGGCCCTGATGGCCCTCGTCGCTGCCTGTGCGCTGCAACCCGGTGAATACTTCGCCATCAATGCCGGTATCAACAAG
The DNA here is from genome assembly GCA_031411715.1 of Verrucomicrobiaceae bacterium. Lineage (GTDB taxonomy): Bacteria > Verrucomicrobiota > Verrucomicrobiia > Verrucomicrobiales > Verrucomicrobiaceae > Prosthecobacter. The sequence goes on from JANOBP010000196.1 coordinate 1,004, forward strand.
ACGATGGCACCCACCGAAGTCGTCGGTGTCATCTCCAACGCTGGGTTCCCCGTCACCGTCGCCGGCATGGACAAACTGGCCGCCGACATCGGCGAGAAGACCATGTTTGGCCGCGTCGGCGGTGCGCCCACATTTGCTGTCGGCATGGCCCAGATGTTCTCGCGCGCGTTTGGCGCGGGCTGGATGTCGTTCTGGTATCACTTCGCCATCATGTTTGAGGCGCTGTTTATTTTGACCACCATCGACGCAGGAACGCGGGTGGGGCGCTTCATTCTCCAAGACTTCCTTGGCGGCATCTGGAAGCCGCTGGGTAACACTCGCAGCCTACCCGCCAATGTCTTCGCCAGTGCGCTGCTCGTGGCCGCGTGGGGCTACTTCCTCTATCAAGGCGTGGTCGATCCGCTCGGTGGCATCAACACGCTCTGGCCGCTGTTTGGCATCGCGAACCAGCTCCTCGCCGTGATCGCCTTCTGCCTCGGCACCACGATCCTGATCAAGATGGGCAAGGCGCGCTATTTGCTCGTCACCGTGATCCCGCTGCTCTTCCTCATGAGCGCGACCTTCACGGCGGGCTACATCAAGCTTTTTGATGCCAATCCCAAGATGGGATTCATCTCCGCCACCAAATTTTATGCGGGCAAACTCGCTGGTGGTGGCACCGAAAAGGAAATGAAGGAATGGGCCGCGCAGCAGTTCAACTTCACCGTCGATACTGTCGTCACCGCTTTCTTCCTGCTCGCCGTTGCCGTGATCTTCCTCGGCTGCCTCATGGAGTGGATCAAGCTGCTCAGTGGCTCGAAGAAGATCGTGCTCAATGAGGAGCCGTATGTGGCGCTGCCGGAGGGGGCTTGAACCGATCCCGGAGGGATCATCGCCGGTAGCCAGGGGTCGAATGCCCCCTGGAGTAGAGAAGCACACGAATGATGTTTCAAGGGCGCATCCCGGCAGGGATGCTTGCGGTGTTCGTCGTTCTATTCGTCAGCGTTGAGCAGGCCAAGCCTCTCGCATACCTCCGGCATGCGGCCTTGGGCAGATGAACTCGCGATATGATTCCGGGGGTGGCACTCGCTTCGCAAGTTGACCCCCGGCTACCATCTTTGATCCCTCTGGGATCACGATTGATAATTCCACGAAATGAATGCCTCGAAGAAACCACAGAGGCACGATGGACGCAGAGGAAACCCAATGAATTTCAGACCTCTGTGTCCATCGTGTCTCTGTGGTTCACTCATAATCTGTAGAATAATCGCGCCTGCTCTGGGATCAATTGTTGCACCAATTGTGATCGTCAGGCGCTTCATCTGTCGTATGAAGCGCTGCATGATTTTGAAAAACACACTTTTCTCCGCCGCTGGTCTTGCGCTGGCCCTGACTACCAATCTCACCGCCGCCGATTGGCCTGAATTCCGTGGCTCTGATGCACAGGGGCATTCCGATGCCAAAAACCTGCCGCAAGTCTGGGGTCCGTCCTCGCATGTGGTGTGGAAAGCTCCGGTGGCTGGCATTGGCTGGTCTTCACCGGTGGTGGTTGGGACGCGTATCTTTTTGACGACGGCGGTTCCGCTCGGCGGCAAGGAAGAGGCCACGGCAGACCGGTCACTGCGAGTGATCTCGCTGGATGCAACCACGGGCAAGCCTGTGTGGGATGTGGAGCTGTTTCAGATCAAGTCGCCGCGTGCGCATCGCAAAAACAGTCACGCCAGCCCGACGCCGGTCTTTGAAGATAAAAAGCTGTACGTCCACTTTGGCCACCTCGGCACCGCTTGTCTCGACGCCCTCACTGGCAAGACGATCTGGAGCACGCAGGAGTTCGCGTACTCACCCGTGCATGGCAATGGCAGCAGTCCGGTGCTGTTTGAAGACATGCTCATCTTCTCCGCCGATGCCGAAACGGACCCCAAGGTCATCGCGCTGGACAAAACCACCGGCAAGATGCGCTGGTCCTTCGCACGACAGTCCGAGGCAAAAAAGAAGTTCTCCTTCTGCACGCCGCTCATCATCACGGTGAATGATCAGAAGCAACTCATCACCCCCGGCAGTGGCGTGGTGAACGCACTCAACCCCAAGGACGGCACCGAGATCTGGCACTGCAACTATGACCAGGGCTACTCCGTCATCCCGCGCCCGGTTTTTGCCAACGGCATGCTCTACATCTCCACGGGCTACGACAAACCCGTGCTCCTGGCCATCAAGGCCGATGGCAAAGGCGATGTCACCGCCACCCACCTCGCCTGGACCATCGACAAAGCCGCGCCGCACAGCCCCAGCATGGCTGTCATCGGCGATGAGCTGTATTTCGTGGCCGACAACGGCATCCTAAGCTGCGCCGATGCCAAAACGGGCAAGGTTCACTATTCCGAGCGCTGCACCGGCCCCATCTCCGCCTCACCACTCGTCGCGGATGGCAAACTCTACCTTCAGGACGAGAAAGGCCTCGGCGTCATCGTCAAGCTCGGTAAGACCTTCCAAATCCTCTCCAAAAACGATCTCGGTGAGCGCACACTGGCTTCCTATGCAGTCGTCGGCTCCGATTTGCTCATCCGTTCCGAGGCGAATCTGTATCGGATCAAGAAGTAGGTTGGGAAGGTTTGGCGCATGGCGTGATGAAGTCACCCCAGCATCCCTCGCCAAACTTCCCGACGGTTTGGAAGTACCGCACGCCTAGGGACTCCGCCGGAGTCGGGAAGTCGTGCGAAGACATTCTTGGGCTTGCGCGACACGCCTCCCGCACGACCTTCCCAACCTACTGCCAGCAGCGAATCCAGCCCTTAATCGAGTGCATTCATGTCCGACTTTATCGCCGCCATCCTTGAGCTGTTTGTGTCCATCTTGTCCGCTGACAAATCCATGACCGAAAATTCCAGAGTCGGCGAATCCGAGTGGGATCGGAAGGCAAGGGAATCATGGGCTCGCTACGGGGCGGTTTGCCTGATCTTGCTCATTCTGCTGGCTGTGGGCGGAGGAGCTTTTTGGCTGTGGAACTGAAACGCCTTCCAAATGCATAAAAAGGGCGGGAAGTGAATCCCGCCCTTTTTGATAAGGTCTGCTAAGCGCGCTTGAGGCTTAATGGTTGAAGAAGAACTCCTTGGAGTTCAGCAGCGCCCAGAAAAGGTCTTCGTGGGCGGCTTGGCGGGCATCACCTGCTGAGGCGAGCATTTGCTGAATGGTTGCCAGTTCTTTTTCCTTGGGCATGCGGCCGAAGACGCGGAGGAATAGGTCGTCGGTGATCTCACGGTCGGTTTTCTTCTCGGTGATCATTTTGGCAACCACGCGTCCTTGCTTGATGCGGTCGTTGACGGCGTCACCATTCATCAAGTGAAGGGCTTGGGAGAGCGTGGGCTCCATTTTGACTTCGCAGGAGCAAACGGACTCGCGCTTGGCACGGCCGAAGGTGGTGAGGAAGTAGGTGGAGGTGGCACCATCGGCGATCTGCACGGCACGTGCACCAAGAGGGAGGCCCTGGAACTTGTTGGGTGTCTCGGTGATCTGCGAGATGGCGTCGAGCAGCACTTCAGCGCGGACGCGACGGACTTGGGCGTGGGAGAAGTTGAGCTTATCGCCAGCGTTGGTTTCGTTGACGTGTGTGCTGCGCTGGTAGGTGGAGGAGGTGCAGATGTCGCGGATGAGCTTACGGAAGTCGTATTTGTAATCCGTGAGGTGCGCGGCGAGGGCGTCGATCAATTCGGGATTCGAAGGCGGATTGGAGACGCGCACGTCATCAACTGGCTCGACGACACCGACGCCGGTGAAGTGAGAAAAGATGATGTTGGCGATGTTGCGAGCGAAGAAGGGATTGCGCGGGGAAGCAAGCCACTCGGCGAGCACCTTGCGGCGGTCTTCACCGGGTTTGATCTCGGGAGTGTCACCACCGAGGAACTTGGGTTTCATCACAGCCTGGGTGAGGAAGTGGCGTGATTCGCCGCCTTTGCTGTTGAAGACGATGACTTCAGCCGGGTCGTCGGTCTGCTTACGGCCGATCTGAGCGAAGAAGGCCTTGAAGCTGTAGTAGTCGTCCATGGTCCAGCGGTCGAAGGGATGGTTGTGGCACTGCGCGCACTGGATGCGCATGCCCATGAAGACCTGCGCGACGTTTTCGGTGAGCTTGAGCTGATCAACTTCCGTCTGGTAGAAATTGACGGCAGGATTGGACACGGTGCCGCCGCTGGAGCCGAGCAACTCGACGACGATTTCGTTGAGCGGGACGTTTTTGCCGATGCGGTCGGAGAGCCAGTTGTAATAGAGCAACGCGTTCTTGTAGAAGGGTGGCTGGTTGTTGTTGATGGCGGAACGGATTTGCAGCAACTCTGCCCATTTCATCACCCACATCTCGGTGAACTCTTTGCGCTCAAGAAGGGTGTCCACCACAGCGGCGCGCTTGTTTGGGTTGGCATCCGCGAGGAACTTGCGCACGTCTGCCGCCTCTGGGTAAACGCCAGCGACATCGATGTACACACGGCGGATGAATTCCTCGTCGGTGCAGATGCCGGAAGGGAGGATGCGGAGTTTGTGCAGCTTTTCATCGACGAGTGAATCGATGTAGTTCACCTCGGCGAGTTTAGGACGCTCGTATTGCAAGTTGTCAGGAATGACGAGTACTTGCGCGACGGTGCTATAGACGGAGTAGCGGGCCAGCATGAAAGCCGCGCCGCGGTCTCCGGAGGTCACGAGGCCACCTTTGGTGATGGCAGCGGTTGGGTCATTATTGGACATGAACAGCGCGAGGTTAGTCACGTCGCGGTCACTGCCGTCGGAGTAAGTGGCGCGCACGGTGATCTGCTGCGTGCCGCCCTTTCCTTCCATGACGAGCTGCTTGGGGTAGATTTCGATGCCAGTGCAAGTGGCGAGGTCTGGCTTGTCATCGGGGGCACCATTGGTGATCCACTCGATGAGAGTCTTGTTGTAAGCGGAGTCGGCTTCGAAGCATTGGTTGCCGGAGTGTGGCACCGCTCCAGTGGATTTCTCAATAAGGGCGCTTTCCTCTGGGATGGCGAGGTTTAAGCGGCGACCGGGCATCTCACGCGTGATGCGGATGTAGTCGCCAGCGGGGTCCATGCCGAAGAGGGAGGTGCGGAAGCCGTCCTTGCCGCGAGCAGCACCATGGCAACCGCCCTGATTGCAACCACCACGCATGAAGATGGGCATGCAGTCGAGGCGGAAAGAAACCGCACGATCCTGTTGGCCACCTTTGACCTCGACAGCAGCTTTGACGGTCTGGCCACCGATGCTGGCGGTGAGTTCGGTTGCACCAGCGTCAGCGACTGGCTTCAGCGTGAGCGAATCAAGCGCAGCGATCTTAGGATCGGTAACGGTGAGATTGGCAAAGGCGGTGACGTCTTTGGTGGTGGCATCCTGGAAGGTGGCCAGGACGATCACACGGTGGCTATCGCGCTTGGTTTCCAGCGAGATGCGCTCGGGCATGATGCTGAGGCTCTTGAGAGTCGGTAGCTTTTTCTGCAAAGCGATGGCTGCCTGAATTTCCTCAGGAGATTTGTAATTCAGTGCCAAGCCCTGGGGCCAAACGGCACCTTCAGCGATCCATTGCTTCAAGGTGGCGATCTCAGCGGCAGCGAGCGGCCCACCCTTGGGCGGCATGATGTCGTCGTGATCTTTTGGCAGCACGATGCGCTCGACGAGAGCGCTCTTGTCTGGCTTGCCCGCCACGAATCCAGCGCCGGATTCACCGCCCTTGAGCAAGTTGGCAGCGGTATCCATGAGCAGCTTGCCCTTCACCTTTTTGGGGTTGTGGCATTCGAGGCACTTGGACTCGAAAATAGGCTGCACATCCTTCGCGAAATCCACCGCTGAGGCGGTGACTAGACTGAAGGATAAGGAAGTAAGAGTTAGCAGAGAAGAAGCGCGCGAAGGGCCTTTCATAGTTTTGGGGGGATGGGTTGTGAAACCTACGGCCTTCGCGGCTGATTTTATCATTGCTGCGAAGAATGGGGATATTTAGGCGATTAAATGCATTTTTCCAGCGCCGCCAATCGCTCGCCGAGCGGTGGATGCGAGTAATGCAGCCAAATCGTGAGCGGATGCGGCTGTGGGTGCGCGAGGTTCTCGGTGGAGAGCTTTTTCAGCGCGGTCATCAGCGGTGGAGCCGTGCAGGCCTCAGCAGCGAAGGCGTCGGCTTCAAACTCATGCTTCCGGCTCATGGCACTGGAAAAAATGCCAAGCAGCATGCCGAGAGGTTGATACAGCAGGCTAAAGAAGAGCAGACCAAGGCCGAGTGGCTGGCCGCTGACTCCAAAGGCTGCGAAGAAGGCTGGAGATGTCAGGGCAAGGTGTAGTAGCCAAAACATGAGTGCCGTTTCGGTAAGGCCGATGGCGATCTGCACAGGCACATGGTGCCGTTTGCAGTGGCCGATCTCGTGCGCCAGCACCGCGAGGAGTTCGTCCTCAGGATGTTTATCGATGAGCGTGTCAAAGAGTGCGATGCGCTTGGTTTTGCCAAAGCCAGCGAAGAACGCGTTGGCCTTGCTGCTGCGGCGAGAGCCATCGACTACTGAGACATCGACCACGGGAAATTTCAGGCGCTCTGCAAGTGCGAGGATGGCGCTACGCAAGGTGCCGTCTCCAAGTGGCGTGAATTTCATGAACAGTGGCATGAGTAGGCGTGGTGAGAGCCAAGCCATGAGCAGGCTGAAGGCGGAAACACTCAGCCAAGCCCACAGCGCGGCCAGCGGCTGCGTCTGGAAGAACCACAGAATCAGTGCCAGCAGTGGAATGCCGAGCACAGCCGTCAATACGAGCCCCTTAATCTGGTCCGCGATGAAAGTGCGCGGTGTGGTGCGATTGAAGCCAAATTCAGTCTCCACGCCGAAAGTTTCCCAAATCGAGAAGGGCAACGCCAAGAGGCTTTTGACCATTACGATGATCCCAATGGCGGCCACATTCGTCCACAGCGCGCTCCAGCCCCAACTGCTGACTTTTTGGTCCCACCACGCAAATCCTCCGCCCCACCAAAAGGCGAGCAGCAGGGCGAGTGAGAAGCTATCCCGGATCAAATCGACCCGTGCAGACTTGCCCGCGTATTCAGCAGCTTTTTTCACCGTTTCCTCGGAAAAGATGTCCTTCAACCGATCCGGCAACGCACGTCCATAGCGCGCCAGATTGAGCAGCGTGGCGATGAGATCGAGGTGAAACACGCCGAGGATGGCGATGAGCGCGGCAAGGAACCAGGGATTGGAGAGATTCATTTCGGAGATTGGATTTGGCGGATGTTTTCGGCACTGCTGAGCGTCTGGCGCTGACCGTCAGCCGTCTCGAGGATGAGGTGCCCTTCTTCGTTTAAATCAAGCACGCGGCCAAATATTTCTCGCCCCTCAAGAGTCGCCCGGATTTGTTTGCCGAGCAACCAACTGCGCGTGCGCACTTCAGCGACAGCGGATGAGTAATCGTCATCAAGGCACAGGAAGGTGTTGTGAAGGACCTCGAGCAGTCGCTGCGCAAGTGCATTGCGATCCAACTCACGCAGGGCAGGGGATGGCAGTTCACGCAAGAGTGATGTAGCCGGTATATCGGGCGGAAAATCGATTGAATTGACATTGATACCGATGCCCAGCACCAAGCGCATGCCATCCGCCGTCGTCACCGTCTCTGCCAGCAAACCGCAGAGCTTGCGATCACTCACATAGATGTCGTTGGGCCACTTGATGAGCGGTTGGAGCGGTAACTCAGCCTCAATGGCCTTGCAGATCGCCAGCGCCGCCAGCGTGGTGATGCGCGGCCATTTTGCCATGTCAGCCTCTGGCTTCAGCAGCAGTGAGAACATCAAATCCTTCCCCCGCTGAGCGATCCAGCGGTTCTCCCTGCGGCCACGGCCAGCGGTTTGCGCCTCAGCAAAGACAACCGTCCCTATCGGCACCTCGCTGGCACGGTGCTTGAGCCAGTCGCTGGTGGAGCTAACTTCATCGAGCACGGTGGCGTTCCATGGCAGGGTGGGAGTGTTTAAGAGTGAGGTGTTGAGCATGAAAGGTCGCTCCTGAGTTAGTCGCTTTGGACAAGGGAATGAAACGAAAACCTCCCTTTTGACGAGTTCTTTGTTTCTGTAATCTTGACGCTACAGGTGATGTGCGTAACGAATTAGGACGTCGTTGGTCCGAACAAGTCGATTCCAATGTTTCGAAGTTGGTGCCGAACGGAATCGGAACCTTCAATCTTGTTAAGCCATAGATCTCTTATTCTTCCCCAGGCCATCTCAAGACCGTTTTCAACAAGATCGAACGTTTCATCACAACCATACTGCACACTACAGCATGAACAAATATCCCAGGAGAACGAAAGCCCCTCTTCACATATTGTAACGGGCGGGCTATCCGACTCGCAAACATGTCCACATACCGGGCATGCAAAACGATTTGGATTTTTGGCATCCAAATACAGCCAACCTAAGCGCACACTTCCGAGAACGATTGGGGTTGGTTTCATGGATGGTAAACTTGGAGATAGGTCAATGCAGAAGGTTCCTCATTCTGCATTCGTCATTCGGCATTCACTGGCCTCACCATGCTGGTGAAGCTCGTCGTGGTCGCCTTGGCATTCGAGGTGGGTGGTGATGAGGACGGGGTTTTCGACGCTTGATTGAACGGCGTGCTCGATGGCGGTGGCGGTGCGGTGGGCGTCGCGGAGGCTGATGTCGTCAGGGAAGAGGAGGTGGACTTCGACGTAGTGCATCTCGCCAGCGTCGCGGTGGCGCAGGGCGTGGAATTGCAGGCCATGGCGTTCTGTTTCGCGGCGAAGGGCGGCATCGAGTGCCGCGTTGAGTTTGGGGTCGGCACTGTCCATGAGGCCGCCGACGCTTTGACGCATGAGGCCGTAGCCGGTCCAGATGATGTTGGCGGCCATGAGAATGCCGAAGATGGGATCCCAGCCATGCCAGCCGGTGAGGGCGACGAGTCCGAGGCCGATGATGGCCCCGAGGCTGGTCCAGACGTCGGTGAGGACGTGTTTGCCATTGGAGACGAGGATGATCGAGCCGCCGCGCCTGCCTGTGCGGAGGAGATAGGCACCTAATACGGCATTGATGATGATGGTGAGGGCGGTGAGAGCAAGTCCTGTGTCAAGATTGGCCGGAGGAAGGTGCAGTAGCCAGCGGCGCACGGATTCATAGATGATAAAGAGTGCGGCGATGACGATGAGCCCGCCCTCAATGCCCGCGGAAAAGAAAGCGATCTTGCTGTGGCCGTAGGGATGATCAGCGTCGGCGGGTTTATGCAGCAAACCGAGGCTGAAGCTGGCGAACATGACGGCGGCGACGTGGACGACGGACTCGGCGGCATCACCGAGGATGGCGGCGGAGCCAGTGAGTAAATAGGCACACATCTTGAGCACCAGCATGATGAAGCCGATGGCGAGTGAGATCCGCATGGCGCGTGTGGCGTCCGAGGTGGTGCTCATGATGAAATTCAGTCGCGCAGCAGAATGTCCACGATGGCCGGCACGTCTGCAAAAGATTCGACGCAGCGCCATGGAGTGTGCGCACTCAATTCAGCGACGGAATACTGCCCAGTGGCAACCGCGAGGCATTTGGCACCAAAGGCAGCCGCGCAACGGATGTCTTTGGGCGTGTCGCCAATGATGATCACATCCGCGATGTCATATGGCGTGCCCGTGGCCTGCTGCAGGCGATTTAAAGCGATGGGACCGAGTTGATTGCGATCATGATGATCACAACCAAAGGCCCCGTCGATGAAGCGGTCATAGATCGA
>JANOBP010000197.1:0-11353 GCA_031411715.1 Verrucomicrobiaceae bacterium
CTGCTCCATGGTGGGCTGGGGGCGGACGATGCGCGCGGCGCCAATGTCTTTGCCTTCCTGCTTGATGAACTGAAGCTGTGGGAAGAGTGCCTGGCTGAGCGGGGAGTGCTGGCCGTCACGGTTCTCATAATGGATGGCGGCGAGTCCAGCGGCGGTGCCGGCAGCGAACCAGGCATTGAGCTGCTGGCCGACCGGATCGGAGCGCGTGGTGATGACTTCAGCGCTGGCGGTGACGCCGAGCAGGACCCATGTCAGCGCGTATTTGATGAAGGATGGCACGCGCGGAGTTTTCACGGTGATGCGCTGGAAGGCAAGGGGTCCTTGTGGTCCTGCCAAATCATCTCCGTGGTAGCTTCGACTGGCACTCGAAGTTCTGCGGCCCACCAGCTTCGAGTGCCACTCCGACTCCAAATCGAAGGTCGGCGGTGGCCACCTCACGAAGGACGACTGGCTGATTGACGGGTCGGGCGGAGATGTTATGAGTTGGTACATGAATCAGACACTGACCATTCGAGTGCCGGAAACCCTGTTGGGCAAAGTCGAGGCCTGCGCGGCAAGGCTGGGACTGAGACGTGCCGCGTATGTGCGCCGCTTGATCGAGCGGGATGTGCAACGCACCGCTCCGGCACGCAGGAGCCGGTTTGCCTCAGAGGACTTGATCGGCATCCATGAGGGCAGTGGCAAGGCGGCCACTAACGCGGCGGTGCGCATGATGATGCAACGCGGCAAACGCTAAACACATGAAGCGCATCGCCGATACGGGGCTGATCGTGGCGCTGCTGACGCGCAATGATCCGTATCATACCTGGGCAGTGCGGGAGTTCCGCCAGCACGCGCCCTTTCATGTCTGTGATGCTGTGCTGGCGGAGGCGGGAAGCTTTTTCCCAGCGCCCAGCATGGTCTTGCGGCTGGTGGAGCGCGGTGATCTGCTGCTGGACCCGGATTTTGTGCTTGCTGATGAACTGCCCGCCGTGCTGGCGCTGGCCATGAAGTATGAGGACCGACCCATGGACCTAGCGGATGCCTGTCTGGTGCGGATGACGGAGCTGTGTCAACGTTGCAAGGTCTGGACCGTCGATCGTGCCGACTTCTCCACCTACCGCAGAAACGGCAGGCAGCCCGTGCCGTGTGAGTTCCCGCCCTTGTGAGATGTGATGGCTACCGCCGCGTCGCGTTGAGGAACTCATCCAGCGTATTTAGCACGTCCTGCATCTGCGTTTGATTGTAACTGCTGTCCGCGCTCTGGCCCAGCGTGCTCAAGCCGTTGGTATTGTTGCTGGTGCCGCTGACGGCGTTGGAGATCGCGTTGTTCATGTCCACCGTGCTCACTTCACCCGTCGGGCCGACTTCGCCCTGCGGGAGGTCAAAGGTGAAGTGGAGTGTGTTAACGACGACGCTCAGGCTCACGTTGGCCGGATTACACGGCGACAGCGTGCTCACGCCGGAGGCTTGTGAGAAGGAAAGTGTCAAGACATCAAGGGACTGATCTCATCAAGGCTGCAAGTCGGTCACCTCAAGCCGCACAAACTTCCTTGCTGTCACTCCTGGCACAGCGAGGATGCGATAGGTCACAGATTCAGTCGCTCCATCTCCTGTTGGGACGGGGGCACCAACAAGTTGGAGCTGAACTTGGGTGCGGTCCCATGTTGCGCCATCATCGGATACCGCCACGACATAGTTGACGATGCCTGCGCGGACGATTCTTCGATTGAACGTGAGGTGAAGGTAATTCTGGCCATCGAAGCCGTTCGTCTGCAGGGCGCTGACCATAAACTGCCGTGCAGCGGAGCTTTGAGCTGGGTCGAGATTGAAGGCAAACTCCACTTGGACGAAGCGGCATCTTCAGGGACTCTCCATTGGGGAGAACGTGGCGAGTGGTCTTCGACACACTCGCGATCCGTCTCAATCAGGTCGCGCTTAGCCTTGTGCTGCGGCTGTGGTGATGGGGAAGCGTAGCTTGATCTCGGTGCCATGATCAGGAGTGCCCTGAACGAAGAGCTGGCCGCGCATTTGCTCGGCGAAGACGGCGAGGATTTTGAGGCCGAGGCCGGAGCTTTCCGTGGGATGGAAGTCTTGCGGAAGGCCGATACCGTCGTCGCTGATGATGAGCTCACCCATGTCGCGAGTGTATTTCAGAGTCGCGGTGATGTTGCCACTGCGGTCTTGCGGGAAGGCGTGCTCGAAGCTGTTGGAGAGTGCCTCATTGAGCGTGAGGGCGAGTGGCATGAGCCACTCAGGCTGGATGTTTCCATCCTGAATCTGAAGATCGACGCTGACTTTGGCGGTGGAGGCCTCGTAGCATTCTCGCAGGTGCTGGACAAGCTCGCGGGTGAAGTCGCTGAAGGTGCTGGGGGTGCCTAGGGCAAGCTGGTAGAGATGCTGGTGCAGCGCGGCAATGGCGCGGACGCGGTTTTGGCTGGAGCGCAGGGCATTGCGTGCGTGCTGGTCGCTGACGCTGTTGATCTGAAGATTGAGCAGGCTGGAAATGATCTGGAGATGATTTTTGATGCGGTGATGGGTTTCACTGAGCATTAATTTTTCTCGATCAAGATCGACGACAGGCCAGCGCTGGCTGGAGGGGGAGACGACTTGGAAAGCCTTGTTATTAGAAGTGCGCGGGTTGCGCGTGGGAGTCGGCGTATCAGTGGTGGGGACTTCCGCAGAAGGTTCCGGTTCGGTTTCTGGTGCAACGGTGATCTCCTGCTGAGTGAAGAGGATGAAACCACCGTCCTCACGGCATTGCACGCTGAGGGGGATGGAGCCGCGGCCCTGGACGCCAAAATAGGAATGCTGGATGATCTGCTCTGGATTGGCGGCTTGAGCAGCAAGCTCCGTGAAGAAGCCGGTGGCGTCTGAGGGACGGAACAGCAGGTGCAGCGGACGACCAACGGCCATGGCGCTGTCGAAATCAAACATCTGCTGGGCGTGCTCTGACCAACTGGCGATGCGGCCATTGGTGTCAGCGGAGAGCAGCTCGACGCTGATGATTTGCGTGACTGGCGGGTGTGCCAGCGCTGGAATGACGGCAGGAACGGCAGCGGCGGGCGCGGTTTCTTCGTGGTGTTCCTCCTGCGGTGGCTGAAAGTAGTGGATGGTGCCATGGGGCTCACCTTGAGCATCTGGAATGGCCGCAAGTCGGAGAATGGAGTCGATGAAGGTGCCGTCGTGACGCTTGATACGGACACCGAGGGCCTCCGGCTGCACGCCTTGGTTGCGCAGGACGCGCAGGGCATCACGGCGTGCTGTGGCGCTGTCGGGATCGAGCCAAGCATCGAGCGGATAACGACGAAGGTCAGCCTTGGATTGGCCTAGCAACAACTCGGCATGTTGGTTTACTTCAAAAATGACGCCTGCTTTGTCGGTGATGACGATGGAGATTGGCGCGCTCTGCAGCAGTGTGCGGAGTTTGGCCTCCATGCTGCGGAGTTGCTCTTCATGGCGGCAGTCTTCGGTGTCGTCTTGAATGCTGACAAGAAGCCCACCACCTGGGAGTGCAATGGGCTGGAATTGCAGCTCTTTGAGCAAGCCGTCGGCAGTCGCGAGTGAGACGGTGCGGGTGAGTTGCCGGCGCCAGACGCTTTCACGCCAGACAAGTGTCACGTGCTCACGATGCTCAGGAGTGGGACAAGCATGGGCCAACCAGCTTTCGACGCCCTGATCTTTATCGATGGGGCGACCAAGAAGCTTGGTGAGGCGCTCGTTTTGGTAAATTGGGGTGCCACGCTCATCCAGGACGAAGATGCCACATGGTACGCCTTCGAGAAGGGAGCGGAGGCGCTCTTCACGCTTCACAAAGGCACGCTCGGCCTCCAGCATGGTGCGGAGTTCCTGTTTGGCGCGTGAGAGCTCTTGGGTGAGTTTGCTTAGCTCTTCACTTGGTGGAGGAGGAACTGGCGTTGAGATGTTGGGTCTGATTTCTGGGGCCAGTGGATAAGTGGGAGCTAAAACTGGCTTCGTGGGGGCAGCTTGGGCAGGAAGCAGTGCAGCAGGCACAGCCATTGCCGTGAAGAGCTGTATCGATGTGGTTTTTTCCTTCCGCGCTACTTTGAGTGGGGAGCAAATCCACATTGCTGCTGGCGTGCCATCGTGCGCATGGGTGCTGATGATGACCGGTTTGTGGGATTCATCTGCCTGGAGAGATTTAAGCGCGTCAAGGACCTGCGTTCGCTGACTGACACTGCCGAAGACGTCCCAAAAACAGGTTTTGCCAACGTGTACTCCCTTCTCAAGGGTCTGCTGAACTGCGACGGCATTTGCACGCTGGATGACTCCTTTTTCATCCAATACCAGCATGGCCAGCGAGCAGGCGAAGGGGTCCCCCTGTGCTGATTCCGTGGGATTTTCATCAGTCTCTATGATGGGAGCACTCGCAGGTGCTGAGCCTACGGTGAACTTTTCGCAGGTAACCATGAGGCCGCCAACGCGCGTATCTTTCTGCTTACGCCAGGGACGCACTTCCCAGCGATAAACCATATTGCGGCCATCGGCATCATGCTCGCTGCGAACAATGTGCCCTTGCAAAGCGCGTTCATAGACCTGCCGCCATCCAGGATGCAAATTGGGGAAGATTTCGTACTGACATCGGCCTACAAGCGGCTGTACATGCTGCAGCCCGAATTCCTGAATCCACTGACGGTTTGCCAACACGTAACGCATCGAGCCGTCGAACATGGCCATGGCAACGGGGGCGTTTTCGATGAGGACGCCAAGAACTTGGCTCATGTCATCACCGAATTGGGAAAGTTCGTTTAAGCTGGCACTAAGAGAGCCATCAGCTGCGGGATTGATCGAAGGCGATGTCATGGCCTTGGGTGAAATGACGTTTTTGAGCACAGAAGGAGACATGGATCGAAACGATGAGAAATGTTTAAAAAGTTTTAAAGATTAACGTCCTTCAAGCTTTCAACAAGGCGAAAACCACAAAAAGTGAGTCGCAAATCAGCAACCAATGACACATAAGGCAATAACTTTTTCGCAATTGTCATATCGCTCATTCGCGATGGTATGGTTCTCCTTTTAGGATCGTATGTGCACGATAAATCTGCTCGATGAGTACTATCAACGCGACCTCATGCTGAAGAGTGAACGTGGAGAGGTTCCAGGTGGCATTCGCATGCTGCCGAAAGGACTCTGAGTGGCCTTCAGCACCCCCTATGATCACACTGACACGCTTGGTTCCTGAGAGTTGCTGATTGGCTACCCATTGCGCTAGATCCAAGCTGCGAAGAGCCTTGCCGCGCTCATCGAGGATGACACGGAAAGTTTTTTCGGACGCGATAAGCAGTTGTGATTCGACTTGTGCCTGGTGACCATCTCGCACGCAGATATGCTCGATTTTTGTGTAGTGATGGATTCGCTTGAGGTAGAACTCTACGGAGGCTTTCGCCCAAGAAAAAGATGGTTTTCCAACTGTAATAATGCGCCATGTCATGACCGTACCCCTTCGGATAGATCGACCGCAACTCAAGGGGTCAAATATCATGGTATTTACATAAATTTTAACTATTACCCTGCATTCCCATCATCCTTGTTGTTGCATAATTTAAAAAGATCGTTAAAATGAGATGGTTAATTTAAAAACCGACGTGCAAGCTCCGTACTAAATCCAATTATGAACCAGAAACCACACTCCACTCTTCGTCTGTCTACCACAGGTTTGGCAGTCATGCTCTTGGCTTCCTGCTCGATGCCTCCTCATCAAGCTTGGCAGCAAATTCAGACTCGCGGACTGATTCCGTTCATGATGAATGACGGAGCGCCTCTTCAAATGTCGCCGCGGTCGAGCCCAATGATTGCCCAGAGCAAGTTGACGCCATCAGCTCCTCGCATCTATGCCAATTCTGCTCCGACATCGTTGATTGGACCGCAGCTCTCATCCCCCCCCCCGCCTTCGATGATGAACAGCGCAAGTATGCCAGTCGCAAGTTCAGTGACCGATCTGCCTGGATATGTGCGCTCACCCTTCACCAATCCTCCACGCTTGGTCGATGTCCGTGGAATGAGCGCTGGGTCAAAAGTCGTGTGCCCTTACACCAACAAGCCCTTCCTCGTTCCTGGTAGCGTCACCACGCAGTCAGCGCCAAAAATCGCGGCATCCTCACAGCGCCGTGATTCCGAGCCTGAGACACCGCGTATCAGTGCTCCGGTTCAGCCAAATACCGATGTAGCTGCCCTGACCAAGTCTGCTCCTGTCGCTCCTTCCATTCCTGCCACGAATCCATTACCACAGCCGAAAGTGGAGACACCTTCTAACACGCCTGAGTTGCCATACGGATCGGCTATTACTGGTCGTCCGGGTTTCGTAAATAGTCCTTACGCTGCCAAGCATCAACTGGTGGACGTTACCGGCTTGCCAGTCGGCATGGAAGTGAAGTGCCCCTATACCGGGAAGCTCTTCCGCGTTCCGCCACAATAGTTCTGCGCCAATCTTTTTACTCACCGAAATTCAATTAACCCCGCCCAGCGTTCGAGCTGAGCGGGGTTTTTCTTGGATTGCAGTCTTGGGTTATCGACTCAAAGCACAGCGCCTCGTTGTTTGCCTTCCGGCAGAGCCTTGCCATGGTGGAGACCGTGACTGATCTGCTCACACTTCCTGGCCGTACCTTTTTTCACCTTCTGACCTACATGGGTCAGATCGCGTTTCTTATTCGTGACTTAATGACAGCCTTCTCGAACCGAGTCTGGCGGTTGCAACTAGTCGCCCATCAGATCGTCTCGATTGGATTTGGCTCGCAGGCCGTCGTTATCGTAACGGGTGCGTTTACGGGCGCTGTCTTTACCTTTCAGACTTACGCCAAATTCAAAGACTTTGGCGTCGAGTCTAGTGTCGGTGCCATAGTTTCGGTCGCATTATGTCGCGAGCTCGGGCCTGTACTCGCTGGCTTAATGGTCGGTGGCAGAGTAGGCGCAGCGATGGCAGCGGATATCGGCACCATGAAGGTCACCGAGCAAGTCGATGCGCTCCGAGTCATGGGCGTGCATCCTGTGGATTATCTCGTGTTGCCCCGCTTCATTGCCATGCTGATTTCCATGCCTATTCTCGTCGCTGAGAGCATCGCCTTCGGTCTCATGGCGTCATATGGTGTCGCTGTTTTTGGTTATGGTGTGCCTGCTGCTTGGTTCATGCATCACATGATCGATCACACGAACGAATTCGACATATTGATTGGTATGATCAAAGGTTTCGCCTTTGGCATCATCATCACCCTCGTTGCTTGCCACCAGGGATTAAAGGCCGAAAACGGTGCGGTTGGTGTCGGCATCGGCACCACTCGTGCGGTCGTCATCTCATCGCTCGCAATGCTCATTGCGAACTTTTTTCTCTCCATTCTTCTCAACTACATTTTCCCTCTCGGTACGGACATGTAGTCCGCCATTTGAATCATGAGCGAAACACCAAGTGATCCTTTCATCAGCGTCCGTGGCCTGCACAAGTCCATCGGCCAGCAGGAGATTCTGCGCGGTGTCGACCTCGATCTTCATCGTGGCGAAACACTTGTCATCATGGGTCCCAGTGGTGAGGGCAAGACCGTGTTCATGAAGCACATCATTGGCCTGCTCAAGCCCGACGCGGGCACCGTCCACGTCGATGGTATTTTGGTCAATGGCCTGCGTGAGCGCCAACTCGCGCCCGTGCGCCAGCGTGTCAGCATGCTATTCCAAAATGCGGCGCTTTTTGACAGCCTCACAGTCGAGCAAAACGTCGCCTTTCCGCTCGTCGAGGCAGGTTTGCGTGATCGCAAAGAAATGGCTGAGCGTGTTCGAGAGGCTCTCGATGTCGTTGGTCTTGGTGAGCACGCAAAAAAACTCCCCGTCAACCTCTCCGGTGGCATGCGCAAGCGCGCAGGCATTGCCCGGGCCATTGTTGGCCGTGCCAAGTGCATCCTTTATGATGAGCCCACC
The DNA here is from genome assembly GCA_031411715.1 of Verrucomicrobiaceae bacterium. Classification (GTDB taxonomy): domain Bacteria; phylum Verrucomicrobiota; class Verrucomicrobiia; order Verrucomicrobiales; family Verrucomicrobiaceae; genus Prosthecobacter. Next base: position 7,903 of record JANOBP010000197.1, read on the forward strand.
GCCAGTTTGGACCCTGTCGTCTCAGACGTCATTGATACTCTCATCCTGCGTCTCCAAGAGCGCTTCTCCATCACCTCTCTTGTTGTCACGCATGACATGAAGAGTCTTTTCAAGATCGCTGACCGCGTTGCCATGCTTAAAGGTGGTGTGATTCACTTTCTAGGCACTAAAGAGGAACTCCGCGCTTGCCCTGACGAAAACGTCCAAGACTTCATCGCGGGTCGTGCAAAAGTTACTTTCTAAACACCTGCCACTTTTCATTTACACACATCACCACCATGGAAGAACGCGATAGAAAAACCGAACTCCTTGTCGGACTGTTCCTCACCGTCGGCATCCTCATGATTGGGTTGCTTGTTCTGCAGTTTGGTTCCGTGCGTGATCTCTTCAAAGGCAGCTACCAGCTTAGCGTGAGCTTTGCGGACGCCTCAGGCCTGAAGGAAGCCTCACCCGTCGTCCTAGCCGGCAAGCGCATCGGTAAAGTCAAAAACAAACCCCGTCACAATGACACCTATAGTGGTGTCATCATTGATCTCGAAATCTTCCAAGGTGAGAAAATCCCCATGGGCTCCGTTTTTCAGATCACCACGGCGGGCCTCATGGGTGACTCTCTCGTTGGCATCAAGCCTCCTGCAACCATCACCGACAAGTTCATGACGGAGTCTGATGAGATCATTAAAGGCACCGAAAGTGGAGGCCTGAGTGATCTTCAATCGGCTGCGGAGCGCATCGCCAAGCAAGTCAGCGAAGTTCTCGATAAAGACCTCAAACCAGCCCTCCAGGACATCAAGTCTGCCATGACAAAGGTCAATAAAGACGCGCTTTCCGACGACACCGTGAAGCACTTCAAAGATGGCATGCAGAGTCTCAATAACACCCTTCAGCGACTCGATACCAAAGTCATCGACGATGAAAACGCCAAAAACCTCAAGGAAGCCATCGCCGATCTCAAAACCGCAGCTTCCAGCTTTAAAAGTGCCTCCAAAAGCCTCGAAGACGGTGCAAAAAAATTCGGCCCTCTTCTCGACAAGCTCGATGCTCCCATTGCCAAAGCCGACAAAGTTATGGCCAGTGCTGAGGAGGCTATCGTATCCATCAAAACAGCCGCCGATAATTTCTCTGTCGCTGCTAAGAGCATCAACTCCGGCAAAGGCCTCCTCGGTGCACTCATCAACGATCCGACGATGAAAAGCGACTTCCGTGACCTCATCTACAATGCCAAGGTTAACGGATTCATCTGGTACAAAAACAGCGCCGAAAGAGAGCGCGCCAAACAACAGGAGACACAGCCTCCACCGCAACCACCTGCGACCAAGCGCAAATCTCTTTTTGGCAACTGATCGGGTTGAAGCCTGATCCATAACGTCAATCTTCTTCAATTGCGTCCATCTCTATTAGTTTACTTGCTCATGTAGATGGCAGCGTTTCGAACAGACTCTCATCATACCACCAGCACCATGAACTCTGCGCCCCTCTTTAAAAGATTACCCCAATTGATCCTCATCTACGCAGCCATGAATAGTGCTTTTATCGCTGCATCTACAGATGCGGTGGGTGCTTTAACATCCGCGTATGGTTCCGTTGTCAGTGGTGGAGTCGCTACAAACATGGCAGGTGAAGACAGCGGGCTGAAATTCAATCAGCTCCTTCGCGGGGGATTCATCGCTGAAAAGGGTATGATCGTCTTCCCCGGCACTCTGCAGGCACTTAGTGCGGATGCTCCCGGCCTACAGGGCATTTGGAAGCATGATGGAACGACTCTCAAACAACTCGCTCGCAGTGGCGAAACCGCACCAGAAGCCAGTGGCGCTGTATTCAACCTCCTGCCTAATGTGTCTGCCATCAACGACCATGGTCAGGTGACACTTCTAGCCACACTTCGCAGCGCGGGCTCATCGCAAGTCACTACGGACAATGACACCGGTCTTTGGAGCGAGGTTAGTGGGGCTGGCCTCCACCTGCTCATCCGCGAGGGCGATCCCATCTTATCACCATCGCTGCCTGCAGGCACGCAGATCGGTCAATTTGGCTCGGGTTGCTTCGCCACTGCCAAAACAGGCGCCGACAGCGGCCAGGTTGCCTTCACGGTCACGCTCAAGGGCGGCACCACAGACACCGCTCTGCTCCGCGCCAGCCTCACCGGCCCCACCGTCACTACCATTGGCGTCGTGGCCCGCGAAAATACCGCCGCACCCGGTTCAGCAGAAAGCTTCGGCTTCCTCAACAGCTCCTACACCGACTCCGTGCGCATGGACGCTCAAGGCAACATCGCCTTCGGTGCGGTGCTCAAACCCAGCGGCAAGACCAGTCTGTGGTATCAGCCCGTAGCGGGTGGTTCACCTGTCAAAGCCATGGTGGCAGGCGACGTTGCTCCAGGCACTACGGCTACTTTCCAGAGCCTGGATCTTCCCGTCATGGGAGGCAGGGGCACCTTCGCCTTCCGTGGCGTGCTCACTGCCGACGGCGACAACGCCACCAACACCAAAAACGACGGCATTTGGCGCGGCACCGCCGCCGCCGGCTTCACCAACATCCTGCGCCGTGGAGACAGCAACATCAACCGCCCCGGCCTCTTCAGCGGAGCCATCCTCGCAGCCAACCCCGGCATCAAAGTCGGCAACATCTACAGCGGCTGGCTCACCAACGCCAACAACGGCGCCTGGCTTGGTTTTGTGGACAAAGCGGGTTCCGGCATCAGCGATCCCAGCGGTACCCTCGGCATCTACACCGACACCAGCGGCACCATGGCACTGCTCATCGCCTCAGGAGACCCAGCCCCCGGCATTGCCGGAGCCACGCTGGCCAACATGGATCACCCCGTTGTCGGCGGGGTGGAGCAAGTCGCCTTCATCGGCACCGTGACTGGTGCCGGCACCACACCCTCCAACAACAAAGGCCTTTGGCGCACAGCAACGCAGGGCGGTAGCCTCTCGCTCGTCATGCGCATAGGTGATGCCATGAAGGTCGCTCCGGGTGGGGCTAAAATCATCGCGGACTTGGATCTCCCCGGTTCTGGAGACGCCTCCCATCTCTGGGAACTCCCCGTCATGGATGAAAAGGGGGGGATGCTTGTTTTTGTCACCTTCACCGACGGCTCCTCGAGTCAGGTGATCATTCCTCGGACAGACTGAGATTCTCACAGGAGAACCACCTACTTCCCGCCCCTGATTTATTTGTGCCTAGCTGCACCTAAAGGCACTTTTCGCCACAATGCGGAGCACGCTCTGGCAAAGTAGCCCAGTTGCTGTGTAACTGGAGTCCGAGAAACCTGTTCCACAGGAACATGGGCAACTCTACCGCCGCGCTGCGAGCACCAGCGTGTTGTAAGCCTGCCGCAGCGTCTCGGCATCCTGGTCGGCAAAGGGTGTGTCCAGGGTGCTCACTCCATTGGTGTTGCTGCTGGTGCCGTTGATGGCATTGCCTAGGGCAGCATTCGTCACTTCTCCCGGTG
>JANOBP010000198.1:0-7716 GCA_031411715.1 Verrucomicrobiaceae bacterium
GTGCTTGGCATTCATGTCGTAGTAGCCGCCGTGGGCTCCGAGGAAGAGATCGACGGGCTGCGCTTTGAGAAAGCGGAAGGTGCGCTCGTAGTCGGTGGCGATGGCGGGGTAATCCTTGTTGTTCACGAGGATGTAGCCGGGATTCACGTTCGGACTGCCGATGATGACGGCGTTGAGGCCATCGACCTTCATGGTCCACGTCGTGCAGCCGCGTGTGTGGCCGGGCGTAAGATTCGCGATGAGCGTGCTGCCGCCAAGTTTGACTTCGTCGCCATCTTTGAGCCGGCGATCCACTTTGGCGGGGGTGAACTGAGTGTAGTCGGCATTGAGACGGGATTTCCTCGCGCCGCCGCTTTCCACAGCATCGGCGTCCTGTTCCATGACGAAGTATTGCGCCTTCGTCAGCTTGATGATCGCCGCGCTGCCTGCGCAGTGATCCGAGTGCGCGTGGCTGATGAGCAGGATCTTCACGTCAGTGAATTGGAAGCCGAGTTTCTCGATGCTGGCCCGGATGAGCGGCACGGACTCTTCAAAGCTGCTGTTGATGAGGATGTGCCCATCCGGCGTGGCGATGAGATACGACGCGAGATCCTTCGAGCCGACGTAGTAGAGGTTCCCGGCGATCTTGTGCGGCGGAAAAGGCTCCATCCATGCTGCAGGCTGCTCGGCTAGCGAGTGGAGGGAGAAGAGGAGGCTGAAAATGAGAAGCAGTGGTTTCATGAAGGGAGATCAGTGGGTGAGGAGGAGAAACATGGCGCGGTATGTAAGAATGGAAATCACGGCTTCGGCTGAGAAAGAGCGGTGCGGATGATTTCGGCGACCTGCTTCGCCATCATGGCGGAGCCACTGGGCATGAAGTGGACGTTGCGCTTGCCTTGAAGCTCAGCTTGGCGGGGTTTCACGAGCGACCAGAGGTCGTTCCAGGTCACGCCTTCCTCGGTCATGATCTTCTTCGCGATCTCGTTGTAGGGCAGCTCGGAGTCCTTCACATACTTCGCAGCATCGCTCTCCGGCACGGGGGTGGTGCTGGCAAAGATGAGCTTTGCGCCGGTTTGCTTCAGCCGTGCGATGATCTGTCGCAGATTCTTTTCATAAAGCTCAGGTGGCACGTTTTGATGCCCGCCGTTCGCGGGCGATGCGTATTCGCCTTTGGCATTCTTGTCGCTGTCATCGGCGAAACGATACGAGAGGTCATGTAGGCCGTGATTGAAGTGAATGATATCCCATTTCTCGTTCGGGTCTGGCAACCAACGCACGAGTCCATACGAGCCGAGCGCGGTTTTCGTCGAGCCGCAGTTCGCGGGCACGCGATGCACATTCGCCACACCCGCAAGCAGCTTCCGCACCTCCAACGCATACGCGATGGACACCGAGTCGCCCATCAGCAGCACACGCGGCAGCTTGGGATCATCGGTGATGGCAGCAAACTCGGGTGGTATGGCCGGTTTGGGTTTGGCTGATTTGTCGGCGGCGTTGAGTGTTGCCAGCGGAGCGAGCAGCAGGGCGATGAGGAGGAATGATAATAAAGCCGTCTGTTTCATAGCTTGATTTCGAAGTGTCTCAATCAACGCACTCGCTAGCGTCGCATTTCATCGCGGCCGAGGTTGAAGAGACTGGGAAAGAGGTCTTTGGGATGGGCACCTTTGAAGCCATTGAGCAGGAAAACAAGCATGTCGGGCGAATCAGTCATAATCAGCTAAATAATCAGCCGCTACTGTTTGGAGCGATGCTTCCCCACTGCATCCGCGATGACCTCGACCATGCGTTTCTGAATGGCGGCGGCTTGCTGCATCGCTGCGTCCACCTTCGCACGACCGGCGGCACGGTTTTCGTGGATGGGCTTGAGCTTCTCCCAGAGCTGCTGGCCGGTGGCTTGGCTGCTTTCGAAGACCCAATCGGTGAGGCCGAGGTCGCGGAACATTTGCGCTTTCACGGTGTCGGCGGGATTGCGCACGTAGAAGGCGGGCGTGCCTTGGGAAAGGGCGATGATGGGCGAGTGGCACTCTGCGCTGACCACGGCGACAGCGCGGGCATAGACGGAGGCGGCTTCATCGGCGAGCCAGAAGGTGTCGCGCCAGATGACGTTGGGTTTCACGTCGGCGGGCAGCGGATCAAAGAGGTGTTCCTTCGCCACCGCGATCTCATAGGTCATCTCGGGACACAGGATGACCTTCAAGCCCGTCTCGCGCACCCAGAGCGTGATGAGGTCACGCAGCGGCGCGTGGTCGCGGGCGGCGTGCTCGGCGTTGATCGCATCGATCTCGTAGTCGCTCTCGTTGCGCGGCAAGTTCTTCACGCGGTAATAGGGCGTGTAGCGCAAACGCGGCAGCACGCAGATGAACTGCCCCTCCTCCACGCCGATGCGCCGCAGCCAGCTCCGCGCCCGCTTTTCATCCCGCACCGCGATGCCAAAGGTGCCGTCCAAGCCGAACTCCACGATGGGCGTGCGTAGCTTCTGCCCTTGCAAATACTGGAGCGAATAAGTGTCGCGGGCGAAGATGATCGACGCGCCATCATAGACCTCGCGGGACTTGTAGTGGCCGTCGAAATGATTCGCAGGCAGTTTGCTGATCGCATCGCGCAACTCCTCCAACGTGCCACCGTCCCGCAGCGTCGTGCGGCCACTGATGGGATCGAAGTGCGAGCCGAAGAAGCCATACGGCCTGCCCGTCTTCGCCCAGGCCTGGAAGGTCTTCGCATGACGCGCCGGAGTGATGAAAATGTCCGCATCCCTCCACGCCTCCGCCAGCGCAGGCGTGGAGGCATTGCCCGCCTCATCCACCTCGCCCTCCGCGATGCGCAGCTTCGGAAAGGCCCGCATCAGCATCTCCCGCTCGCGCTCATGAAGCTGCCACGGCCAAAGCGTCACCGTCGCCTCCGGCAGATGCTGATACAGCAGCCGAATCGTCCCCGGCACCCGCCCGCTGTCGCCGATGTTTTCAAATTGCAACGCCTCGCGGAGGAGGATGTGTGGTGGCTCTGCGGCGTGGAACGTGGCCAGCGGTACGAGCAGCAGGGCCGTGGAAAGTGTGAGAATGGATTTCATGGCGTTTGTCTCGATTTCACTTCTTCACCACAGGCACAGGCCAGTCATCGGTGCGGAAAGGCGATGCGGGTAATCCAGCGCCGTTGGCGAGGCTGTAGTCGGGCCAGTCTTTCCAAGCGTAACGAACGGCGACAGGCTGGGCGACTTCAGCGCTGCTGACGACGACGGTCTCGCCGACGATCTTGGCTTCGGCAGGCTTCCATTGCTGATCGGCGGCGGCAATCTGGAAGCCGGTGAGCGGGCCATCGGCGATGGATTTCAGGCCGCCATTGGTGTGATTGAATGAAACGGAGATGGCGTTGCCGTTGATGGTCGAGCCTGCGGGGAGCGGGCCGCTAGTGGCGGGGACGTTTTTGCCATAGACGGTGTCGAGCGCCCAAAACGAGAGGCGCTTGCCGACGTCTTGCTTGTTCTTCGGATGAATGTCCTTCGCATCGCCGAGGTCGATGGTGATGGCCATGCCGGTCTTCGGCAGAGCGAGCGTCTTCAGCATGGATTCACGCACGCGCGGCCAACCTTCGCCGGGCGAAGTGAAGTTCGGAAGCTGCACCCACGCGAAGGGCACTTCGTCCTGCCAAAGCGTGCGCCAGTTCGTGACGAGTTGCGTGAGCTGCTTGTGGTAGAGGCCCGGATTGCTGTTGGCATTGCCTTCGCCTTGATACCAAAGCATGCCGCGCAGGGTGTAGGGCACGAGATTGACCACCTTGCCATTGAAGAGGCCAGCGGGTCCGCCTTTGAGCCTGTGCATGGCGAGCGGGTCCTTCGGCGCGGGGACGACGAAGGGCGTGCCATTGGCTTTCGCCTTCTCAGATGCAGCTTTCCAGATAGCGATCTGTTTTTGGTGCAAATCGGGAGCCTGCGCAGGATCGAACTTCAAAAAGGTATCGAGCCGCGTGTCGTAGTTCGCCTTCGTCTCGGGATCGGAGGACTGCACCTCAGCAGCCACCCATGATTCGATGGGCGTACCACCGACCGAGGTATTGATGAGGCCGACGGGCACGCCGACTTCTTTGTGGATTTCGCGTCCAAAGAAATACAGCGCAGCGGAGAAGCCACCGACCGTGTCCGGCGTGCAGAGCTGCCACGCGCCTTTGCCCTCGGCCTGCGGCTTCTCGGCAGGGCCGGAACTTTCGCGGTAATGACGAATCAGCGGAAACTTCGCCGCCGCCTTCTCGTCATCGAAGTTATAACAACCCGCAACCGTCATCGCCATGTTTGACTGCCCGGAGCCCAGCCACACCTCACCCACGAGCACATCCTTCAGCTCGACCTTGTGTCCGTCCTTCCCCGTGACGATGAGCGTCCGAGATTCTTCACTCGCAGCGAGCGCATCCAGCTTGAGCGACCATTTGCCATCCGCGGCCGCCGTGGCCGACTTCGATTGACCGGCAAAGGCAACCGTCAAGCTCTCCCCCGCATCCGCCCAACCCCAGACGGCGACCGGCTTCTCGCGCTGAAGCACCATGTGATCCGAGATCGCCGAGGCGAGCCGGAAGTCGGCAGCGGAAAGAGAGGCGTTGCCGAGAATGAGGAACGCGAGGAGGGTGGTGAGGCGGGTGTGTTTCATGCAGATTTGGAAGATGAAACGCAAGTGCCGCCTGCAGCTTGTCAGGAACTGAGTGCTACTCAGTAAGTCTTGCCTTCAGGTATCGCAGGCGCACCAGCGACTTCGCCGAGGATGGAGTCGAAGTCGGCGGAGCAAGCCGCGAAGTGGGCGCACACAGCGCTAAACTCAGCTCCGTGCACGATGAACTGAGCACCGAGGTCGATGAGGGTTTTGGCATCGGCGGCGGTGCCGACGGGGCGGCCCCAGGCTTTGCCGTGTTTTTTACAGGCGGCGGCGATTTGCTTCTGCACGTCCATCATGACGGGATCATTCACGGCGGGTGTGCAGCCGAGGCGCAGTGACATGTCGCCAGGGCCGAGGAAGAGGATGTCCACACCGGGGACGGCGGCGATGGCTTCGGCGTTGGCAAGTGCTGCGGGCGTTTCGATCTGGACGGTGAGGAAGGTCTCGCGGTTGGCCTGGTCGGTGTAGTCGGCGGGTTTGCCGATCCAATAATCGGCATCGCGACCGCCGCCGCAGAAGCCGCGGTCACCGAGCGGGGGAAATTTGATGGATTGGACCAAAGCGCGGGCTTCATCGGCAGTGGCGACGTGCGGGATCATGAGACCGGTCGCGCCATCTTCGAGCAGGCGGTAGAGGCCGTTTTTTTCCTTCGTCGGCGGACGCCACATGCAGTCGATATCGGCGGCGTGATGACGGCCGAGCATGGTTTCGATTTCACGGGCCTCCCAGGCGCGGTGCTCGCCATCGAGCCAGATGCCGTCGTAATGATAGTGCGCCGCAACGGCGGGAAGGAAGGCGATGGGCGAGCCGGTGCAGCAGATGCGGGCGACTTTGCCAGCGCGGAGCTTGGCGAGGACTTTGGAGCGTCTCATGGAGTTGGTGTGGTGTGGATTTAAAGGGTGTCGAGGCTGAGGCGGGGCGCTCTGCCGAGTTGGGGAAGCAGGCTGTGATTGTCGAGTCCGAAGTGGCGCTCGCTCTCGCTCATCTGCGGCTGTTTGATTCGAGCTGCGGCGAGCTTTTCGGAGACGGCAGCGGCATCGGCGAGTTGTGGAAACAATGGGCCGAGCAACGCTTTAAGTTCGGGGGCGAGAACAGCCGTGTCTGTCTGGAAAAGGGCGATGCCGTCCACGCCTTCGTCATAGTTTCGGGCAATCCTTTCGAGAAAGCCGCGTGCGTTCGCCGTGACGCCTTTACCGGTGACAGTGTTGGCTCCGCCATGGATTTTGACACCGTGGGCGCGGGCCAGCTCGACATAGGGCCGGGCGGTGTCGGGGTAGTCGAAGTCCATGATCCACAGCGGATCGAGAGCGATTTCATCCACGCAGCCTTCTTTGAGCCAGGTGCGGAGATCGAGGCCTTCCATGAGGTTCAAATCGAGCGTGGCCTCGGGGATGCGGACCATCACCGGCACCTTGCGCTTCGTGGTTTTCTCCAACTCGCGGAGCTGGGCGCGGAGGTCACGCATGAAGAGGTTCACAAAGTCCGCGCGATGCTGCGCCCATTTGAGAAACTCGGGCGAGCCGGTGCGCATCTGGCGCGGGTCGGCGTGACCTGATTTCAGCCATGGATCGAGGATTTGCGGATGATAGCGTGCGATGGGCGGCTGGCGGCAGAAGTCGAGGCACAAGCCATGCGCACCGATTTGCGCGACCTCCAGCAGCACGGCGATGCGCTCGGCGCGATACTCGGGAATGGCAAAGCTGACCTTGGTGCCGTCCACCTGCCCGCCGCGATGCCGCTCCATCCACTCGGGATGATCAGCGATGTATTTCGAGCGCAAGCCGCCGCCGAGTGCGTCGCCATAGTGACGGTTCATGCCGAGTCGGCCGTAGATGACCATGTTGTTTTTCTCGGCGAAGGACAAAGCGGCTCGCAACGAGCATTCTTGGCGGAATGAATCACCGATCACCTTTGTCTCCGGCCGTGTGTCTCCGGCATACATCGTCGAAGTGGGCAGTGCGCTTTGATAGTCGAGCGTGCTACGCCCGAGCGCCCACATCACATGGCGGATGCCGTGATCGAGATGCGCTTGAAGGCAGTCCGCAGAATCATGACCGCTGGTTTGCTGCTTCTCGTAAAGCCACTGCCAAAGCTCGGCGATACCCCAGACCGTTTTCTTTTTCGCGTCGGCCGCTGAAGCAGGAAGCCATGCCGAGGCGAGAGTGCCTGCGGCGCTGGTGAGAAGATGGCGGCGGTTCATGGCTTCAGGGGTGCTTCAGCCCAGCGGCGGCGATGAAGAGTGAGAATGGATGGCTCATGAGGAATGCTTATTTCTTCAAGACGATCCGTGCCGCGTGGATGTCGCCATACAGCTCGCCCGGCGAGCCTTTGATCTGGGCCCAGATGGCGGCGAGTGTGCCGTCGGGGAGTTCGGTCAGGGTGGGATAGCAGATGGACCAGCCGCCGACATTTGTGGGGCGATCGGCAAGGAGTGTGGGATCGCTCCACGTCGCACCTTCGTCGCGGGAGGTGCGCATGTGCAGTGGAAAGCGCAGAGGCGTGGGGCCGGGATTGTAGGTGAGGACGAGTGTGCCATCGCGGGTGCAAAGCAGGTGCGAGGCACTCGAGGTCCCGGTGAGGCCGGTCTTTTCAGCCGCACTCCATGTCTCGCCTTTGTCGGCGCTGATGGAGCGCCAGAGCTGGCCGTCCTTCGTGCGCAGGATCATGTGGACCTTGCCGGACTTCGTCTCCGCGATGGTCGGCTCGCCGCCCTGGCCTTCGGGATTGGCCACTGCTCCAAAGCGTGTCCACGTTTGGCCACCATCGCGTGATTTCATGACGCCACCGGCCTTCGTGCCGCGTGTGTGCAGCGGCACGAGCAGCTCACCGGTGGACAACGCAATGCCATTGGAGCGTGTCGTGTGATTCGGCTGGTGAAGCTTCACCGGCGCGGTCCAGGTCTTCGCCGAATCACTGCTGCGGCGGAAGTAGATGTCGAACTGCGGATCGAAGCAGGAGAAGAACAAGAACGTCTCTTTCCCGGCGACGAACAGCGCGGGGTCGAAGTCGGCCCTGCCTGCGATGTCCTGCAAGACGGTCGGCTCGCCCCAGGTGCGGCCTTGATCCGATGAAAACGCCTGCACGATGCGCTGCGACTCCG
>JANOBP010000199.1:0-7414 GCA_031411715.1 Verrucomicrobiaceae bacterium
CTCTTCGACGTGCTGGCTCATGTGGCCTACGCGCTGCCGACCCTGAGCCGCGAAGAACGTGCCGCGAAAGCCAAGGTGGAGATCAGCACGCACTTCAACAGCAAGCAGCAAGTGTTCCTCGACTTCGTGCTTTCACACTATGTGAGTGTCGGCGTGGAGGAGCTGGATCAAGACAAGCTGACGCCGCTGCTGAAGCTCAAGTATCACGACTCCATCCAGGATGCCGTGGCCGATCTCGGCAGCGACGTGAGCAAGGCCTTCACCGGCTTCCAGAAGTACTTGTATCAGGACGTGGCATGACGGCGGGCTGGCTGCGCAGCCGCGAAGCGAACGCCCGTGCTCCTTTCCATCACCAGGAGATGAAGGGGGGAATAGGGGAAAGCTCGGGGCTTGCTGCGCTTTGACGCGGCGTGGTCCGAAACAGAATGGTTGCCGTTCTGGCCGGGGTGGTCCACCTCTGAAACATGAAGGATCAGGTTCAAACGATTTTCAAAGGCTGGGCGAAGCCGGGCCCGATGCCAGCGGCTCTGCTTGTGGCTGGCGAGGGGGAATCTTGCGCGGCTCTTTGTGGCCATTTTTGGGTCTTGCAGTTGGAGAATGGTCATCGCTTTTCCACGGATGATGCGTTGACGGCGTGGTATGGGACTTCGTGGGCTCCGACGGTGAAAACGGGCCTAGATCTGGGGAGTGGCATCGGGACGGTGGGCATGATCTGTGCGTGGCGTTGTCCGGGCGCGAGGTTTGTGACCGTGGAAGCCCAGGCGGAGAGCGTGGCCCTGGCCCGCCGCTCGGCTGTGGCCAATGGATTGGTGGATCGGTATGAGATTCGGCAGGGGGACTTTCGTGAGCCGGGTGTGATCCGGGAGGATGAGACCTTTGACCTGGTCACGGGGAGTCCGCCGTATTGGCCCGAGACTGATGGCATCGTGAGTGAGCATCCGCAGAAACGGGCCTGCCGATTTGAGGTGCGGGGGAGTGTGGTGGATTATTGTCGAACGGCGGCGAAGCATTTGGCCACGGGAGGTCTGTTTGCCTGTGTGTTCCCTCATGCGCCGCATCAACTGGAGCGTGTGCAACAAGGGGCGCGTGAGGCGGGACTGGTGATCGTGCGCCAGCGTCCGGTCATATTCAGAGAGGGCGATGAACCCTTGATCGCGGTGTTTGCCATGATGCGCGCGGAAGACCTACCGGAGTGGTTTCGGGGCCAGACCTGGGATGAACCGCCGTTGATTGTGCGGACCAAGGCCGGGGGATATCATCCCGAATACTCCGCGGTGAAACTGGCCATGGGTTTTCAACCGTAGGGGCGAGGGGCGAGGGGACTTGGAGACTTGGAGACTTGGAGACTATGAGGCTGGGAGACTGGGAGACTGGGAGGCTGGGAGCCGAGCACGGTGGCGATGTGCGCTCGAGATTTGAAAGGAGCGCGGGCGTTCGCTTCGCGGCTGCGCAGCTTGTGCGCTTTTGATGATGCTGGCGGACGAGGGCGTCCGCGCTCCGCTCCCGTCATGCTGAGAACTGAGAACTGATTAACGGGTTATTTGACGCTCAGCCGGGCGAGGGCTGCGGTGGGGAGTTGGAGGGTCTTTTGGCGGCTGGTGGTGCCGCGTAGGAGGCTGACCTGGCCTTTGGGGCAGTCGAGGGTCTCGGCGATGAAGCGGATGAGCTCGGCGTTGGCTTTGCCATCGGCGGGTGGTGCGTGGAGCTTGATGAGGAGGATGGGGCGGCCTTTTTCGTCGCTGGTCCAACCGGTGATGGTGGACTGTCGGGCGTTGGGGGTGACGCGGACGGTAAGCTGGGTCATGGCGGAGAAGAAAAGTGGTTGTTGGATGGAGATGGATGCGGTTTGATCCTGGCATTGATTCTAAATGAACGCATGACAGAAGCACAACGCCGAATCGCTGCCGCGCAGGGCTACGTGGAACTGGGTCTCATCGCCGAGGCCAGGGAAGAGCTGTCGGCATTGCCCGTTTCGGCGCATGGGCGCGTGGATGTGATCGAGGTCACGCTGCTGTGCCTGATGGGTGAGCAGCGGTGGGATGAGGCCTTTGCGCTGGGGGCCAAGCTTTGTCAGGCTGAGCCAGCGGAGCCGGGTGGGTTTATCCATGCGGCGTATTGTCTGCATGAAATGGACCGAACGGCGGAGGCGCTGGATTTTCTGGGGCGTGGCCCGGCGGCACTGAGGACGAAGCCGGTGTATTTTTATAACATGGGCTGCTACCACGCGAAGCTGGGCCAGATGGACAAGGCGCTGCGGTATCTGGAGCAGTCCTTTGAGATGGATGAGAGTCTGCGCAGTCATGCGCGGAAGGATCCTGATCTCGATGGCTTGCGGGCGGAGTTGCAACGCCAGTCCAAGCTATGAGTGAGCCCATCTCAGCACTGCGGCTGGCGGCGGTGACGGAGTGGTTCGAGGAGAACTTCCGCACGCGCAGGGAATTGGGGGCATCGGTTTCGATCTGGCAGGATGGGCGCGAGATCTTCAATGTGGGGCAGGGGCATTGTGATCGTGCGCGGACTCAGGCGTGGAGTGCGGAGACGCTGGTGCCGGTGTGGTCGGCGACGAAGGGGCCTGCGGCGGTGTGCTGTCTGAAGGCCTTGGCGGAGGCTGATTTGCCGTTGGAGTGTCCCGTGGCTGAGGTGTGGCCCGAGTTTGTGGGCGGGGGGAAGGAGGACATGCGGCTGCTGCATCTCTTCACGCATACGGCGGGGCTGTGTGCGCTGGATGAGCGCGTGCCGATCTTTAATTATGAAGCGGTGATCGAGGCACTGGAGAGGCAGCAGCCGCTGTGGGTGCCGGGAACTCAGCAGGGCTATCATGCGCGGACGTTTGGCTTCCTGATGGATGAGATCTTGCGGCGACTGACGGGTGCGGAGTCGCTCGGCGTTTATTTTCGCGAGGAGTTTGGTGTGCCGATGGATCTGAATTTTTGGATCGGGCTGCCGCAGGAGCAGTGGGGGCGGGTATCGCCGATCTACCCTGGGCGAGTGAGCATCGCGGACCGGGATCAGGCCTTTTTGAAGGCTTTCAACTCACCGTCGTCACTGACGCAGCGGACGTTTCAGTCGCCGATGGGACTGAATGCGGTGAGTGATTTCAATCTGAGCGAATCCTGGGCTGCGGGATACGCGAGCATGGGCGGTGTGGGCAGCGCGAGTGGTCTGGCGAAGTTTTACGCCATGCTGGCAGATCATGGAAAGTGGCAGGGACAACAACTGGTGCCGCCGTCCGTGGTGGAGCAGCTTTCGACGATGATCTGCCAAAAAAAGGACCTGGTGCTTTGCGCCCCGGTAGCCTTTGCGGCCGGTGTGATGCATGATCCGCTGGATCAGGATGCGGAGTCTGAATCGTTTGGTAAAAAGCTGCGGCAGCTCTTTGGGCCGAGTCTTTCGGCCTTTGGGCATCCTGGGGCCGGTGGGAGCCTGGCCTTTGCCGATCCTGAGAGTGGCGTGTCGTTTGCCTATGTGATGAACCAAATGGAGGCCGGGGCTCTGCCAGGGGAGAAGGTGCTGGGTTTGGTGGAGCGGGTGTTTGGGCTTGAGAGTTGAAACGACTGGTGGTCGAACAACTCCAATGGATTGAGGATTGATGAGCATTCGAGGCGTTGATTTTTGAAGGATGAGGCGCTCATGACGAAGGGAATCACCTCAGCAATTAACAGCCGAGACTCGCACTATCCGGAGATGGCAAAAAGATGGGTAGGCAAAAATATAAGAACTCGGGGATTCCATCTTTTTGCCTTCATCATTCTATCGAGAGCTGGCTTGCTGAACCATCTCAGCAATCAGCAATCCTTGTTCATCAATCGTCAATCAATCCGGCTGTCGTCTGAGTAATATTCCCTTCCCAAGACGCTGAGTGTGTGGGAGCCTCGCCGCTTTCCCATCCATGAGTTCTCCATCCCGCACGCTTGTTGTATTGATATTGAGTGGCTTGAGCCTGTTGAGCGCGTTTTTGCTCTTCCAGGTGCAGCCGTTGATCAGAAAGTTCATCCTGCCGTGGTTCGGCGGGAGTCCGGGTGTGTGGTCGACGTGCATGCTATTTTTCCAAGTCGTCCTGTTCCTCGGATATGCGTATGCGCATGCTTTGAGCAAGCTGGCTGGCAAGACGCAGGTGCTGGTGCATGGCGCGCTGCTGCTGGGAGCGCTGGTGCTGCTGCCCATCGCACCCGATGAGCTATGGAAGCCCTCAGGTGCGGAGAATCCAAGCGGGCGCATTTTGATGCTGCTGTTGGCTTGCGTGGGGCTGCCTTACTTTGTTCTCTCCAGCACAAGTCCGCTGGTGCAGGTGTGGTTCACACGCGGTGGTGGCGGTGCAGGCACGTGGCGGCTTTATGCGCTGTCGAACATTGGCTCTCTGGTGGCCTTGCTGAGTTTTCCGTTTTTCTTTGAACCGCGTTGGGATGTGCTCTGGCTGACGAAAGCCTGGTCCGTGGCGTTTGGCGGCTATGTGGCGCTCTCATTGCTCGCCATGTGGCTGGATCGTCAAAATACCGCCAGTTCAAACAATGAAAAAGCGGACACAGACGAGGAAGACCAAGCGCCGAGTTTCATGCGACGTGTTTTATGGGTGGCGCTGCCAGCGCTGGCCAGCGTGGTGCTGCTGGCCACCACGAATCATGTCTGTCAGGACGTGGCGGTCATTCCGTTCATGTGGGTGGTGCCACTGAGCTTGTATTTGCTGACCTTCATCATCTGCTTTGAGCATGAGCGCTGGTACGTGCGATATCCGATGCTGTGGGCGGTGCCAGCGCTCTTCATGGTGTTCATGGCCTGCACGATGGAACTGCTGCAGAAGCCGGAGAACGGTTGGACGACGTTTGAGAAGTGGATGCAGGAGCGTGAGGTGTTCATTGAAAAGGTAACCTTCACGGATTGGGACTTCAGCAGCATTGATCTCGATCCCAATTTTGCGTATGAACTGGGCTGGGCATTTGGTGCCATGTTTTTAGCCTGCATGCTCTGTCATGGCGAGTTGACGCGTCTCAAGCCGAATCCACGCCGCCTGACCAGTTTTTACCTGCACATGTCTGCCGGAGGTGCGCTGGGGGGCTTGTTGGTCAGTCTGTGTGCGCCCTTGGTCTTCAAAATCCACGCGGAGTGGCCGCTGGGCTTGATCGCGGTGTTCATCGTGGCTGGTGCCGTTTGCCTGCGCGGTTTATGGAACGTCGGTGGAAAGCGTGCGCTCGTCTTTACGTGCTTGCTGGCAGTTGCGGTTTCATTGGAGGTGCGCGGAATGATGAAGGACTTTTTGCTTAAACTCGATTCACTTACCCAGGCACTCAGTGGCTTCTCTCAAGAAAACCGGGCCTTGTTTTCAAACATGGCAGGGATCTCCGTGCTTCTTCTTTTGGGCCTGCTCATTTTCTATTTTTATAAGCGTGATCGCATCAGAAAGATCACCAGTCTTGGGCTGCTGCTCTTGTCCATTCAAGTGACCATCGGTGTGCTGCTCATGACGGACCTTGGTTTCAAGCACGACGTGCGTCTGGAGCGTGTGCGGAACTTTTATGGCACACTAGCTGTCACCGAGTGGCATGAGGCAGGGCATCCCGAGCATGAGCGTGAGTTGAGCAATGGCGGCATCATTCACGGCATGCAGAATCTAGCTCCTGAACTCCGCCGTGAGCCCACATCCTACTATTGGTCAGGGACTGGCATTGGTAAGGCTCTGGATAGTCTCAAGCTGAGCAATGGCGCTCGCGTCGGTGTGGTGGGCATGGGTGCAGGCACCGTGGCCTGCTATGGCAAGAGTGGCGACACGTATCGCTTCTACGATATCAATCCCGACGTGCCTCGTCTGGCCCAGAAGCATTTCACGTATCTGCCGGATCTCGTCGCGCGTGGTGCTAAGCTGGAGATCGTCGTCGCCGATGCTCGACTCGCTTTGGAGCGTGATCCGCCGCAGAATTTTGATGTGCTGCTGCTGGATGCCTTCAGCGGTGACTCCGTGCCGGCGCATCTGCTGACGCTCGAAGCCTTCCGCATCTACAAAGGCCACATGAAGCCGGATGGCATCATCGCCGTGCATGTAACCAATAGTTATCTGCTGCTCGCGCCGCTCATCGAGAAAACCGCTGTCGAAGTCGGTTACAAAACGCTGCGCATCTCCACCGTGGCCTCATTCGATGGCGATGACGATGCCACGGACTATGTGTTGCTCACCAATAACGAAACCTTTCTTGCCGCCACTCCTGCGGCCCCGCCGAGTGATGACGAACTCGAAAATGAAGCCAAGATCAATCCCCGTGTGTGGACGGACAAGCATCACGACCTTTTCCAAATCATGATGGTGGATGCGCCTGAGTGGTACACCAAGCTGCGCGCCTACTTTCATTTTGGGAAGGATTAATCTGCTCGGGAAGCATCCATCATCGAGCCATCCACCCCATAGCCGCCGCCGCCGGGGGTTTCGATGATGAGGCGGTCGTTTGGCCTGACTTTCAGGGAGGTGCAGCTTGCCAGGATGGTTTCGGTTCCATCACGGATGAGTCGTTGCTGGCCTCTTTGGCCGTCTTGGCCGCCGTTGAGGCCAAAGGGGGCCTCAACGCGGTGCTGGGTGAGTAAGCTGACCGTGAGAGGCTTGAGAAACTCGAACTCGCGGATGACGCCGTCGCCGCCGTGGTATTGGCCTCGGCCGCCGGAGCCGTGACGAATGGCGAATTGATGGAGACGCACTGGATATCGCTGCTCGATGATCTCAGGGTCGGTGATGGCGGTGTTGGTCATGTGGGTGTGCAGGGCATGCGCACCGTGATAGCCAGCGCCCGCACCGGAGCCGCCTGCGATGGTCTCGTAATAGCCGAAATGGTCGCTACCAAAGAGGAAGTTGTTCATGGTGCCTTGGCTGCAGGCTTGGAGCTTGAAGGCTTTGATGAGGGTATCGACAAGGCGCTGGCTGACTTCCACATTGCCACCGACGACGGCGGGATCGCGTGCGGGGTCGCCGGTGAAGGTGGGATTGAGCAGAGACTCCGGACAGATGATTTCCAGCGGTTCCATGAGGCCTTCATTGAGAGGCAGGTCTTCCTGAAGCATGAGGCGCATGACATAAAGGACGGCGCTGCGGACGATGGCGGTGGTGGCGTTGAGATTGCGCGGATGGACGCCGGAGGTGCCAGTGAAGTCGAGTGTGAGCCGCTGACCGTGCTTGCGGATGGAAACGGCGATTTGCGAGCCGTCGTCGATTTTTTCGATGGCGGAGATGGAGTCGGGCATACGCTCAATTTGTGCCTGCATGACCTGTGCGGAGTGTGCGAGGATGCTTTCCATCAAGGGAAGCAATGAATCGCAAGCGAGCGCTCGGAGACGCTCGGCACCGTTCAGATTGGCGGCGAGTTGCGCGTGGAGATCAGCGAGGTTGTCGGCGAGGTTGCGCGTGGGATGAAGCGCGGAGGTTAGCTGGTGACTGATC
>JANOBP010000200.1:0-2045 GCA_031411715.1 Verrucomicrobiaceae bacterium
GTGAGTTCAAATCGCTGCCGACGAAAATTCCAGGACTGCATTTGACCGAATTGCTGCCGCGACTGGCGGCGAATGCTGACAAGTATGTCTTCCTGCGCTCGCTAAGCGGCGCGATGGGCAATCACGATGCCTTTCAGTGCCAGTCAGGCTTTGGTGACAAAGAACTGGCCTTCATCGGCGGACGTCCGGCGATGGGTTGTGTGGTGAGCAAGCTGCTATTAATCCGGTAAATAGATAGCACAACATTTGGGGCGGTGTTATGGATGTGTCCGCATGAAGGAAGACGGACGCAAACTAAGCAAAGAACAACAAGTGGGGGCGCGTCGCCGGGCGATGCTTCTGCTCGGCAAGGGATGGCATGAACGCGAGATTGCCGAAGCTGTGGGGGTGCATGAACGCACGGTGAGGCAATGGAAGCAGCACCAAAGAGACCACGGCACCGAGGCGCTGCTACGCGATGAGCGTGGGCGTCAGCATGGAGAAGGACGCAAGCTCACTGCTGCGCAGGAGAAGCAAGTCCGAGGGCTCATCGCCGACAAGCTGCCCGAGCAGTTGAAGCTCTCCTTCGCCCTGTGGACACGCAAGGCGGTGGCCGAGCTGCTGGAGCAGCAGTTTGGCCTCAAGCTGCCAGTGCGCACGATGGGCCTGTATCTCAAGCGCTGGGGCTTCACACCGCAAAAGCCCATCAAGAAAGCCTATGAGCAGAACCCCAAAAAGGTGAAGGCATGGCTGGAGCAGGAGTATCCGCAGATCGCGGCAGCAGCCAAAGCCGAGGGAGCGGAGATCTACTGGGGCGACCAGACTGGAGTCAACAATCAGCCCAACGCTCCCAGGGGTTTTGCTCCGCGTGGAGAGACGCCTGTGATCAAGCAGATGTCCAAACGCTTCGGCAGCTCAGTGATGAGCGCAGTGAGCAACCGGGGAAGCGCCCGGTGGATGGTTTACAAGGGTGCGTTGGACGCCGCGCTGCTCATCCGGTTCCTGGAGCGACTGGTGCGCTCCATGAAAGGGCGCAAAGTGTATCTGATCCTCGACAATCTGAGGGTGCATCACAGCAAGCCGGTGAAAGCCTGGCTAGAAGAACATCAGGAGGTTATCGCCGTGCATCACCTGCCCAGCTACAGCCCCGAACTCAATCCGGACGAACGGCTCAATCGCTCGCTCAAAAGCACGCTAAGCCACCTGCCCTCGGCCAAGGACGAACGCAGCCTGCAAAAGCAAATCATCGGCAGGCTGATCTCCTGCCAGAAGCAGCCTGAGCGCATCCGCTCCTTCTTCACCTCAAGCTCAACTCAGTATGCAGCTTGATGTTCTTTCTTTGTGCCGGATTAATAAGCACCTCGAAAGACTCCGCGCCTGCCTTTGTCGATCTCATGCAAGGCCGCCCGCTCGTGCGCAACAGCGCCAGGCCTGGCTTTCTCGGCACCGCATGTTCTGCGTTTCGCCCGGACATCTCACACCTGTTTGAGCGGCAATTGGAAAACGGCATGAAGGCAGAGTTGGCGCGTCGCGGGTCGGGTCACAGTCAAAGTCTGGCGCTAACGAAAGGTCTCACCGTCGGGCGGCTCGAAGATCGCGTGTCGCTGCTGCGCGATCTCGACACCATCCGCCGCGACATCGACTCCAGCGGCTCCATGCATGCACTGGATGAGTTTAATCAACTCTCGCTCGGCATTCTGACTTCAGGTCGATTCGCAGCAGCGATGGATCTCAGTCAGGAAGACCCCAAGGTGCTCGATCGCTACACGCCGCGTATCATTCGTCCTGCGGATGCCTTCGGTTCCATGGAGAGCCCTAGGTGCGCGCAGAAGTTCCTGCTCGCGCGGCGCTTGATCGAGGCCGGTGTGCGCTGCGTGAGCATCTCCATCAGCGATTTCGACACGCACTCGCGCAATTTCTCCGCAATGCGCTATCTCGGCCCGCTCATCGACCACGCGCTACACACGCTCGTCACCGATCTCGATGAACGCGGCATGTTGCAGGACGTGATGATCATCGTGTGGGGCGAGTTTGGCCGCTCACCGAAGATCAATGACAAAGCCGGC
>JANOBP010000201.1:0-8361 GCA_031411715.1 Verrucomicrobiaceae bacterium
TCGACATCCCGGTGTTTCGACCGGATACCGACATCGCCAAATGGCTGCGGCGGGTGGGTTTGTGACATGGCATTTTGAAATCACGGTGGCAATTCTTCGCATCCGACTGCGTAATCATGGCCGTATGCGCACGCTTTTCTGCCTTGTCCTCCTCACTCTCTCCATTCACGCCGAGCCGGAAACCGTCATGGTGACGATGCGGGATGGTGTGAAACTGGCGACGGACATTTATCGGCCCGCTGGAGAGGCAGGGAAGCGGCCAGTGATCCTGACGCGCACACCTTACAACAAGAGCGGCTCGAAGAAGCATGGCGAATATTTCACGCAGCATGGCTACATCTTCATCGCGCAGGACACTCGTGGTCGCTACGGCAGTGAAGGTGTGTGGCACTGGATGACAGACGACGCGCCGGACGGTGTGGACTGTGCCAAGTGGATCATCTCACAGCCATGGAGTGATGGGCAGATCGGCATGATCGGCACGAGCTACGTCGGCGGCACACAGCATGCGATGGCTTTGGAAAAAGCACCCGGCTTGGCCACGGTGATCCCGGTGGATGCCGTCTCTAACTGCGGCGTGCAGTCGATGCGAAATGTGGGCGCGTTTGAGATGCGTTTTTGGAACTGGATCATGCTCAATGGAGGTAAGGGAAGCAATGCATCTCAAGACCCCGGCACAGAAGCGGTGCTCAAAGAAATGGCGGACAACCGCCTGAGCTATATCGTCAATCTACCACTGCGCCGTGGCACCACGCCGCTCAAGCTTGCGCCTGAATACGAAGACTGGCTCATCAACGCCATGCGTCATGGTGCCAATGATAGCTTCTGGCGGCAGAACAACATCCTCGATCACGCCACTGACTACAAAGACATGCCAGTGATGCTGGTGGGCGGTTGGTATGACTCCTGGGCGGGCAACACGACCGCCAACTTCCGCGCGCTGACTCCGGTGCTCAAAAGTGACGTCTATCTCATCATGGGACCCTGGATTCACGGCCAGCAGGCCAAGAGCACGCATGGCATGGTTGATTTCGGAGCGGATGCGGCCATCGCGGATGAGCTGGCGTGGCGACTGAGCTGGTATGATCACGCGATGAAGGGCAAAGCCTCTCCCTTTGCCACCAAGGTGCGCTATTTCACGATGGGTAAGGGCGATGGCAACAAGACGGACAAAGGCCTGCTCTACCACGGTGGTGAATGGAATGATGTGAAGGAATGGCCACCCGCTGGCACGCAGCCCACTCCATTCTATTTCGGCAGCGATGGCCAACTCTCGACGCAGAAACAACAAGGCCAATCCAGTTACACCTTTGATCCCAAACTGCCCGTGCCAACCATCGGTGGGAATATCTCCAGTGGCGACGGCATCCTGCTCCAGGGCGCGTGGGATCAGCGTGGCGGTCCGCATGTGTGGAACTGGACGCAGCCCCTGCCACTCTCGTCACGCAACGACATCCTCGTCTTCCAAACCGAGCCGCTGGAGGCAGATGCCGAAGTCACCGGCGAGCTTGAAGTGAAGCTGTGGGTCTCATCCGACAGCGTGGACACAGATTTCACCGCAAAACTCATCGATGCCCATCCTGCATCCAAAGATTGGCCCGGTGGCTTTGACTTGAACATCGCGGATGGCATCTGCCGCGCGCGTTTTCGTGACTCACTCAAGGAAGAGAAGCTCATGGAGCCCGGAAAAGTCTATCCGCTCACGGTGCGGCTTTACCCGACGAGCAACGTCTTCAAAAAAGGCCACCGCATTCGCGTGGACATCAGCAGCAGCAATTTCCCGCGCTTTGACGTGAATCCCAACACTGGCGAGCCCCTCCAGCAGCACCGCACCAGCAAAATGGCCGTCAACACCATCCATCACGATGCGGAGCATCCCTCGCACATCACGCTGCCGATCATGCGGACCAAAGTGGTCACGCAGTGACAGTCTCGGCACTCATTGACCGTAGAACTGAGCCGCACGCATGAATTCACCGCTATTTCGCCCCTCCATGGACCGCCGAGCCTTTCTCACGGCTTCGACGATGGGATTGGCATCGTTGCGATTTGGGCCAGCATTGAATGCATCGACTGGACCCGGCGTTGCGGCACCGACTTTGGCAAAGCCCGCCAAATCGACGGTACTGTTCTTCCTCTGCGGCGGCGCGTCGCACATCGACATGTGGGACATGAAGCCCGAGGCGCCGCTGGAGTATCGCGGTGAGTTTAAGCCCATCCGCACCACCGGCGCGGACGTTCGTCTGTGCGAGCATTTGCCTCTGCTAGCCAAGCAGGCACATAACTTCGCCATGGTGCATGGCATCACGGATGGTGGACTGGCGACTGGGGATCATCACGCCGGGTATTATTACAATCTGACGGGTCACGCGCCGGACATCACCTTCAAACAGCAGGGCAATGACCGCAGACCTTATCCAGATGACTGGCCTTACATGGGCAGTGTCGTCGGCATGAAGCGCCCGCAGCATCCGACACTGCCGCAGATCATTTCTTTGCCCCATAAGCCGAGCAAACTGCCGTACACACGCCCCGGACAGTTCGCGGGCCGCATCGGCATGGAGCATGATCCGTTTTATGTGAACGGAAGCTTTGATGAGCCGCTGAAATTCAACGCACCGACGATTTCCATGGGAGGCGGCATGACGGCCGCCCGCATGCAGGACCGCCACGCGCTCCTGAACGCCATGAATCAAGCGCGTCGAGAGCTGGATCAAGAGGCGGCGATCCAAAACTATGTGAAGCAGCAGGAGCGCGCCTTTGAGCTGCTCTCCTCCAGCAGCACCACGAGCGCCTTCGACATCAAATCCGAGTCCCAGAAGCTGCGTGAGCGTTATGGCAACACGATTAATGGCACCAGCCTGCTCATGGCACGTCGCCTCGTCGAAGCGGGGGTGCCGTTTGTCACTGTCTTCTGGAAAGAGGACGAAAGCATCGCCGCGCAGTGCAAGAGCGCGGGCGGATGGGACACGCATGGCGATAACTTCAACTGCCTGCGCAAGTATTTGCTGCCACAGTTTGATCAGGCCTTCTCCGCCTTCATGGAGGACATGTCGGGTCGAGGATTGCTCGATGAAACGCTCGTCATGGTGACGAGCGAAATGGGTCGCATGCCCAAGGTCGGAGATCGACGCTCCGGCGGCACCATCGGTGCGGGTCGCGATCATTGGACCGCCTGCATGAGCGTGCTGATGGCAGGTGCAGGCATTCGCGGCGGCCAAGTCGTTGGCGAGACGGATGCGCGTGCTGAATTTCCGAAAGATCGACCCATTCGTCCCGAGGACATCACCAAGACCGTCTATTACGCGATGGGCATCCAAGATCTCGAAGCCAAAGACAAGCTTGGTCGTGCCTACAACCTGCTCGATGAAGGCAAACCGCTGACAGAGTTGTTTGGCTGATCCATAAGCATGGTCCGATTTCTTCTTCTCGTTTTTGCAACCTCGGCATTTGCTGCGCCCATCGAGCGCATCTGGTTGACTCATGCGACGCACGATCCCGCCAAAATCGTCATCAATTGGGAGACTGATAAGCCGGGTGATTCCGTAGTTGAGTTTGGCACGAGTGAATCCCTCGGACAACGCATCGCCGTCGAAGAAAACGTCACGCGGCATCACGTTGAGATTCCCCTCGGGCAGCGCGACGTGCTTTATCATTACCGCGTGCGCAGCGGTGATGATGCATCTGCGGTTTCGGTCTTCAAAGGCTACCCGAGCAATGACATTCGCATCGCCGTGGTCGGAGATTGGGGTTTTGCATCAGGGAAGGATGTGAGCGCGATCATTCGAGACGATGTGCACCTGCTGGTCACCGTTGGTGACAACATCCCCAGCCTGCATGAAAAGGGCAAAGAAGGCACCAAGGCCTTCAGTGCTCTGATCGACGCGCATCGCGAACTCTTCCGCAGCACGCCTTTCATGCCGATACTTGGCAATCACGACCGCGAGATCACTGGTCGAGGCCCGAAGCCGCCTGCCCATGCCGTCTATGATGTCGAAGCCATTGCGTATCGCGATTTCTTTGCTCTGCCCGGCGACGAATGGAAATGGCACTTCGATCTTGCCGACTTCGACCTGCGCCTCATCGCGCTCGACCTCAATCACATCCAAGACTTCGGCACCACCTGGCAGACCTGTCACGCCTGGCAACCCGACTCACTTCAATTCAAGTGGTATGCCGAAACGATGGCCGCCACCAAGAGCGGCTTCGTCCTCACGCTGATGAACGAAAAGCAGAGCCAAGTCCAAGGCCTCACCAAAGGCGCATGGCACGAACATTTCCGCAAAGGCAGCGCCCTCATCACCGGCTTCGGCTACTTCGCCGACCACGCCGAGCTCACCGGCGGCCTCCACTACTTCAATACCTGCCTGAAAGGCGATGGCTACCTCTACAAAGATCCGCAATCCAAGTTTCACGCCCGTGAGGACAATTACCTCCTTCTTACGCTCACCACTGGTGCTCCGACAATGAAGATCCAGTTCAAAAGCCTGCGTGGAGAGGTGCTGGACACCACCGAGATCAGAAGGAGACATCTGTGAAGCCTTTACCTCCAGCCCAATTCAGTTCGTGGAGTGCATTCATCGGTTTCTCCCTTCTATTTTGTGGGAACGCCGCCTTTGCGTTGCCTCCACCGCAAATCGAGCAGAGCTGCATCGAGTGCCACGACAAAGAAACGGCCAAAGGCAGCCTCGACCTCACGGCGCTGAAGTTTGATCTCAGTGATAGCGCTACGCGTGAGCGATGGGTGCGGGTGCATGACCGCGTGGAGAAAGGCGAGATGCCACCGAAGGCGGGCGATATGTCGGTGGAGGATCGTGCGGCTTTGGTGAAGACGCTGGATGCATCGCTCTATGAGGTGGATCGCGCGGAAGTGCTCGCCAACGGCCGAGGGCCGCTGCGCAGGCTGAATCGCGATGAGTATGAGCAAAACTTGCGCGATGTGCTGCAACTGCCTGATCTCGACATCCGTGATATTTTGCCCGAGGACCGCGAGGGGCATCGCTTCAACAAAACGGGCAGCATGCTCGACATGTCCCGTGTGCAACTCACGGCTTACCTTGATGCTGCAGAGGCTGCTTTGCGTGCGGCGATGGTCATGGAGCCTGCGCCGTCGCCCGTGGTGAAGAAGCGAGTGGTGGGCACGGATTTGTTTCCTGGCACAGGCACGTTTGGCAATCGCGAGTCGATGTTCTTCGCACGCGATAACAAGTTCATCGACTGGGGCCGGGAGGAAAAGGATGCTGTCAAACAAGGTGCGGACGATGAGAGCATCGAGATGGCGCTGTTTCGCTCGGCAAGCTGGCCTTACATCGGCAATCCGAAAGGCATTCTCGCAAAGCATCCGGGGCACTACCGCGTGCGTTTCTCTGCGCGGGCAGTGTCGCAGCAGTTAGATTATGTTTTGATCCCCGCGAAGCAGCCGGTGCCGATGACCTTCCGCACACGCAAACCGGCGGGCGCGGACATCATCAATGAAGTGCGGGCCGAGGGCGGCATCATCGACATCCAGCCGAAGCAGCAGGTCTATGAAACCACCGTCCTTCTTAAAGAGGGCGAGGCGATCGAATACAGCCTGCTCGGCCTGCCGATGCCGCTGGCGCAGAATCCGAACGGCTCCGGGCCGACCTATCGCTACCCGCCTTTCCCAGAAGGTGGGCAGCCGGGTGTCGCGGTGCAGTGGCTCGAAGTCGAAGGCCCCATTCCACCATCAAGCTGGCCACCGCCCTCGCATCGCGTGCTGTTTGATGATCTCGGCATCGACGTGAAGCCAAAGAGCGCTCAAGAAGATGCAAAACGCCTGCTGCGTCGCTTTGTGAGCCTCGCCGCACGTGAACCGGTGTCAGAGGATGATTTGCTCTTATTTGATATGCTCATCGCTGAGCGGTTGCAGAAAGGTGCGCCGTTCAAAGAGGCCATGCTGGCCGGTTACAAGGCATTCCTGGCCTCCGGTGACTTCATCTACCTCCGCGAGCCGGAATCAGCCGACGATCACTTCGCCATCGCGTCACGCATGTCGCACTTTCTCACCAACTCGCGGCCTGATGCTCGTTTGAGCGAGCTAGCAGTAAAAAAACAGCTCCATGATGCCAAGTCGCTGCGTGACGAAACCACGCGTCTCATCGCCAGCGGCGACTTCGAGCGCTTCGTGAACAACTTCACTGATTACTGGCTCAGTCTGCGTCACATCCGCCGCGATGATCCCGACATCCGGCTCTTCCCCGAGTATCGCTTCGACGAATACCTCGTGGAAAGCATGGAGCGCGAGACGCGCACCTTCTTCACCGCGATGATTCGCGAAAACATGCCCGCCAGCGTACTCGCGAAGGCGGACTTCGTCTTCGCGAACGACCGCCTCGCGAAGCACTACCAGCTCCCGCCACTCAGCGGCTCGGCCATGCGAAAAGTCGCCGTGCCGCAGGGCAGTCCGTTTGGTGGCTTGCTCACGCAGGCCGCAGTTTTGAAAGTCAGCGCGAATGGCACCAACACCTCGCCCGTGGTGCGCGGTGCGTGGGTCATGGAGCGACTCATCGGCCAACCACCGCCACCACCACCGCCAAGCGTGCCCGCCGTGGAGCCGGACATTCGCGGTGCCAAAACCATCCGCGATCTCATGGCGCTGCACACGAAGGAAAAATCCTGCGCTGGCTGCCACGCCAAGTTTGATCCCGTCGGCCTCGCTTTGGAGAGTTTTGATATTCTCGGTGGCTGGCGCACCCGCTATCGCGGCATTGAGGAAGGCGAGCGCATCACTGGCATCGACCGCGCCGGCCACGACTTCAGCTACACACTCGCCGCGAACGTCGATCCGAGCGGCAAACTCATCGACGGTCGCACCTTTAACGATGTGCATGCTCTTAAAGCCATCCTAGCCGCCAACCCACGCCAACTCGCGAGAAACCTGCTCCACCAGTTCACCGTCTATGCCACAGGCACGCCCGTCCGGTATTCCGATCGCCGCGAGATCGAGTCCATGCTCGATGCGTGCGAGAAGGATGGGTATCGCGTGCAGGATTTGATGCTCGCGTTGGTGCAGAACCAGATTTTTCTCGGCAGTCACTAAGTAGGCCCGTAACCACACATTCCATGAACGTCCCTCACATCGCCAAGTCCTTCTCGCGTCGCCGCTTTCTTCGCAGCGCTGGCGTCACCCTGGGATTGCCGCTGCTTGAATGCATGACGCCGGTGTTTGGTCGTGCGGCGGAGGTGAAGGCAGCTCGTCGAATACTCATCATCTCCAACAACCTCGGTTTCCTGCCGAAACCGTTCTTCCCGAAGACTGCCGGGCGTGGCTACGAGCTGACGCAGACGCTTGCGCCGCTGGCTGATGTGAAGAGTGAGTTCAGCGTCTTCAGCGGCATGTCGCACCCGGACGTGAATGGCGGGCACAGCGCGGAGAATTGCTTCCTCACGGCCGCACGCGGGCCGACGAAGAGCGGATTTCGCAATCAGATCTCGCTCGACCAGTTCGCGGTGGAGAAGCTCGGCCAGCTCACACGATTCCCGACGCTGAACCTCGGCGTGAACATCGACAAAGCGAACCGCAGCCTCTCCTGGACACGCGACGGCGTTTTGCTGCCCGCAGAAGACAGCGCGCCGGCTTTGTTCCGGCGCATGTTCGTGCAAGGCGATCCTGAAGCGGTGAAACGACAACTCAATGCACTCGACGAGCGCGGCAGCATTCTCGACACGTTGATGGATCACACGAAGAAGCTCAGTCGCAGCCTCGGCAGCGATGATCGCTCGCGTCTCGACCAATACCTCACCTCCGTGCGCGAGGTGGAGGAGCGCCTGCTCACCGCCCGCGAGTGGGAGCTGAAGCCGAAGCCCCTCACTCAGCTCCCCGAGCCTGCGGACATCCAGGACAAGAAGCTCATCTTTGAAAAGCTCGACCTCATGCTCGCCATGGCGCAGCTCGCCTTCGAGTCCGACTCCACGCGAATCATCACGCTCATGGTCGATGCCTTTGCCACGCCCGCCTTCAAGATCGACGACCACGAAAGCACCACCGAAGGCTACCACGGTCTCAGCCATCACGGACAGGCTCCACAAAAGGTGAAGCAGCTCGAAGACGCTGACCGCCAGCAGATAGTGCTGCTGCGCAAGCTCATCCAAAGCCTCGCCTCGAAGCGTGAAGACGACTCCCGCCTGCTTGACCGCACCATGGTCCTCTTCGGCAGCAACATGGGCGACGCCAACAAACACGACAACACCAACCTCCCCATCATCCTCGCCGGTGGCGGCTTCAAGCACGGTCAGCACCACGCCTTCAAGTCCGACGCGAACAAACCGCTATGCAATCTCTTCGTCTCCATGCTCCAACACCTCGGCGCGGAGACCGACTCGTTTGGATCGAGCACGGGG
>JANOBP010000202.1:0-2168 GCA_031411715.1 Verrucomicrobiaceae bacterium
CGCGGTGACGCATCCAGGAGTCACCGCGACTCCTATTACGCGGCGTTTAAGCTTGGCAGCACACCCGAAGACCTCTCCGCCGCCGAGGATGACCTCTCTGATGCGGATCAAACCATCGTCATGAAGCAAAAGGAGTCCGAGGTCGAGACTCAAAGAGCCACGGAGGACAACACCCCCGTCCTCCCCCTGCCCGGCCTGTTCTCGCAAGCCAAGCACCTCGTCGTGCGCCGCTGGTCGCTCCTACGCCGCTCTCCTCGTGAGTGGATCGTCCACATCAGCTTGCTCGTCGGCGCACCCGTGATCGCATGGCTGCTGCTACAGCCGAACTTGGTGTACATTCATGACCTGAAGTCCAACTCAGAGCCATGGGCCGCTGCATACACCACCTCCATGATCTACTTCATCATGGTGCTGCTCATCCTCTTCATGAGTCTGCGCCTGGCTGCACGGGAGATCGCCACGCGCCGGGCCACCTATGAGCGCGAGCGCATCAGTGGCGTGCGCCCTTCAGCGGCACTGCT
This sequence comes from Verrucomicrobiaceae bacterium, assembly GCA_031411715.1. GTDB lineage: Bacteria > Verrucomicrobiota > Verrucomicrobiia > Verrucomicrobiales > Verrucomicrobiaceae > Prosthecobacter. The sequence continues at coordinate 522 of JANOBP010000202.1, forward strand.
CGGCGCACTTTTCTTTGTGATGCCCATTTCACTGCTGCAGAGCTTCTGGCTCGGCATGTTCATGCAACTGGTCAGTGGCGGCCTGCCAGGTCTGGGCGGAGCGCGCCTGCTACTGCCGGCGCTGACTGGCATCTCCTTCGGCGCCATCTGCCTCGGCATCTCGGCCAATACTCGCAGCGCTGAGCGCGCCCACAGCATCTGCCTCACGCTTCTCTGTGCCAACGTGCTCTTCAGCGGTGCGCTGCTGGGCTTTCCACGGTTACTTGGCCATCTGGTGCATCCGCTTATCACCGCGCACTACGGCTGGTCAGGCATCATCGACACCCTGCACGATGACAAACTCTTCAAGCCCATCGAGTCCTTCGTCCGCACTTGGTTCGCGACGCCCTCCATAGCCGCATCGATGCTGGCAGTGCATTTTATTGTTGGCCTTAGTCTGGCATGGTTTGGACTACGTCGTCGAGACCCTTGATCCTGAGATGCGTCGTATCACAACGACGACTCCCAACCCCGTCAGCACGCCTAGAGCCATGCTCGGAGGAATGTCAGACGGCCAATGCGCACCACAGTAGATGCGCGACCAAGCAACGAGTGCAGCCAGGATATAAAAAGCGATGCCAATTCGCCGGTAAAAGCACGCCAGCACCGTAGCCACGGCAAACATATTGATCGTATGACTCGATGGGAAGGATTTGCCCGTGAGTTCACCCGTCGGCTGGCTGATGGTCTTCACCGGCGGAACAAAAAGCCGCAGCATTGCCGAATCCGCACGGCCAAGATCTCTCACGATGACACCTTCCATGGCATCACGCGGCCGCACCCGGCCTACGGCCTTCTTCAGCGTGTTGGACACTAGCGCATCACCAATGCCGATGGCCAAAGCCGCGCAGAGGAACATTACGCGCGCCTTACGCCCTCCCCGCACCACCAACATGAAAGCGATGACCACCAGCGGCGGCATCCAAGATTCGATGGCCGAAAGTGCCGGCATCACATAGTCCAGCCAGTCAGCGGACCAAGTTTGATTGATGAGACGAAGTAAATCGAGATCCCAGGAGGTCATGAGAGAGGTGTCGAGCGAGGTGCGGGAGAATAGATGCGTGGGAAGAGACCAATGCAGGTTTCTCGTTTTAATACACGCAGTGGACCTCAAAGCCACTTCATCAATTCTGGAGTCACCGTTTAGGCGTTAAATCGAAGCCCAACAGTCGCCAGTGAAGGAAATCTTCACTGCCGCAATCCCATTCCAACTGCCATAGTAAAAAAGCGTCAAACAATGCCACAACTGATGTGAACGATGCTCCTGAAAAACCACCTGAATCAAGACTTGGCGGCTGGAGCAGCTGCGGCTGGCTGAGGCGTAGTTTTGGCAGGAGCGTAGTAATAGCTGGCGTAGTTGTAGTATGTGTACTCCTTGAGATTGGAACTCGAACGATTCAAGATAACCCCACCAATGTTGACCTGACGCTCATAGAGAAGGTCAAGGGCTTTTCCACTGAGGCGGGCCATGGTAGAGGACATCCGGACCACAAAAAGCACCGAGTCGAGTTTCGGCGCGAAACTAGCGGTGTCATCGGCTACTAGAACCGGGGCGCTATCAAAGATGACGTAGTCATACTCGTCCCCCATTTCGCGAAGCATTTCCTC
>JANOBP010000203.1:0-1104 GCA_031411715.1 Verrucomicrobiaceae bacterium
GCACCTTTTTGCCCACGGTGAAGGCTTGCTGGAAGAGTTTGTTCAATGCGCGGCCCGTTGTGCCGGATTCCAGCGCTACTTTGTAGGCCGCCTTCACCTGCCCAAAGATCTCCGTTTCACCCAGCACCATCGAGTCCAGCCCGCTGACCACACGGAACAAATGCCGCGCCGCCTCTGCGCGATCCAGATTGTACAGCGCCATTGCCTCGGCATGCTCCGACGCCAGCTTGAAGTGTGACACCAAATAGTCACGCAGCGCAGCATGCCCATGGTCGCCGCTCGGCAGCGTGTGTGCTGCATACAGCTCCACGCGGTTGCAGGTACTCAACACCACGCTTTCTTCGAAACCTGGCAACCCGCGCACCTGCTGCACGGCTACCGGCACTTGCCCCTCGGCAAAGGCAAGCCGCTCCCGCACCTCCACCGGTGTGGTGCGGTAATTCAGGCCCACACAGACGAGGCCGCTGCTTTTTTCAGTCGGCTCAGGCATGTGTGACGATCCACAATGAAATGAACGGCAGGATGAAGCCAGTGACCGCCAGCCACGCCGTGCGCCGTGGGGACGTAAAATGCCGCCACATCAGCACCGTGATCAGCGCATACAATGCCCACACCACCCACGAAAAAACGATCTTTGGATTCGAAACAGGCGTGTTAAGCGCCAAAGCAATGCCCAGAGCCACGCTCAGCAACAAAAGTCCAAACCGGATAAGTCGTTGAATCGCCAGCGCCAGACCCTGAATCGGAGGCAATTGATAAAACAACCCACCTATTTGGTGACGCTTCAGCATCCGCTCCTGGACCAAATACATGACCCCCGTGATGCAGGCCAAACCAAAGGCCGCATAGGCGATCAGGGCCACCGCCGCATGCAGCTCCACCAGCGCGTTGATCACTCCCTTCGGCTTATAAGGCGCAAATCCGCCCACCTGTGCCATGATTTGCATCCCGCTGACCAGCGGTGAGGTGAAGACTCCCAGCAGTGACAATCGAAACGCAGAACCCACCAAAAAATACAACAGCACGATGCTCCACGCGATGAACACCAAAATGTCCGAAACACTCTTCATCGGACACTGCCCCACCTCCTGACCACGCACATAG
>JANOBP010000204.1:0-1237 GCA_031411715.1 Verrucomicrobiaceae bacterium
CTCATCCTTGATGCACCCCGCAGCCGTGATCAGCGGTGATCGGCAGGCAGCTTCCTCGATCTCGACTGGACTCATCCGGTGTCCACGATGTTTAATCATGAAATCACTGCGTGCATGGAAATGCAAAAAGCCCTCTGCATCCACAGCGCCATAATCCCCCGTCACCAGCAGGCGACTGCCATCTGGCAGGGTGCGATAACGTTTCATCGTCTCCTCCGGCGCGCGCCAATAGCCGAGACCGACATGCGGGCCACTCACGATGAACTCGCCTACTTCTCCAGCCGGCAAGCGCTTCCCTTCAGGCGACTCGGCCCAGACTTCCGTGCCATCCAAAGCCCGACCCACGCTGTTTTCATGCGCATCGATCTCCTCCGGCAGCAGGATCGAAACGCGCTTGCATTCGGTGAGCCCATACATCGGAAAGACATTCGCCGAAGGAATGAGCTGCTGGAGCTGACGGATGTGTGGCAGCGGCAGATGATCACCCGTATTGGTCAGCAAGCGTAATTGGGGCAGCGAAACCGGGCGATACGACTGCATTTTAATCAAGCCTGCAAACAAAGTGGGCACACCGGGAAGAATCGTGATCTCATGGCGGGCAAGGATCCTTGGCAGTTCGGGCCCCGACATCTCAGAGCGTCCGATGAAGACGGCGCAGCCTGACATCATCGCGTAGAAAATTTGGTAGAAGCCATAGTCGAAGGACATCGGCAACAGTAGCGCCAGACGATCCTGCTGTTGGTAATTAAGCCTCTGCATGATCGCCTTCGTCACAAAACCCACATTAGCATGACTCAGCATCACCCCGCGCGGCATGCCTGTGGATCCAGACGTGAAGACAAGAAATGCCAAGCTGTCTCCACCCGCAGAGGGAGGAATCTCAGTCAGCTTGCTTTGCTCAAGAGCCAGATAGCACTGATCTATCTCATGTTCCGCAGGTGGGCCATCCAACCAAACGACAGCACTTTGCAAACCTGCGCGAAGTTCATGCCGACGCGCCTCCAAGACGACCAAAGTGGGTTCACACTGGCCTACGATGCGCTGAAAAGACTCCACCGTGATCTGGGCCGTCAGCACGGAAAAAACGGCGCCAATCCGAGTCGCCGCTAGCGTCAGCAAGGGCAGCTCAACTCGATTTTCCATCACCAGCAAGACCCGATCCCCAGCCCTAACACCATGCGCCATCATCCCCGATGCGATTTGATGCACTTTCAGCGCTGCTTCTGAATAAGTGATC
>JANOBP010000205.1:0-9215 GCA_031411715.1 Verrucomicrobiaceae bacterium
CGGTAGTGGGCGGGTGCTGAAGACGACGCTGAAGGGCGAGATCGTGTTGGAATTGCCACACGCGAAGGATTGCGGGGCTTATGATGCGATGACGAAGTATGCGCCGACGGAGGCCGCGATGGCTCCGAATGGCGACATCTATGTGGCGGATGGCTATGGCTCGCAGTTCATTCTGCATTTCGATGCGCAGGGTAAATTTGTGCGCAAGTTTGGTGGCATCAGCACGCAGGCGATGAATGCGGGCAAGTTCATGCAGGCGCATGGGGTGACGATTGATAAGCGTGGCCCGGAGCCGCTGGTGCTGTGTACGGAGCGCGTGCGCAATGAGTTCCACTGGTACAAGCTCGACGGCACTTATTCGCACTCGGTTTACTTGCCGGGGGCATTCATGAGCCGTCCGGTGATCGCGGGTGATCTGCTTCTTTCGGGTGTGTGCTTTGGCATGAAGCCGAACGACTTCCGCATGTGGCGTGAGCGCGGGTTCATCATCATCCTCGATAAAAACAACCGCGTGATCTCATGCCCTGGAGGCCAGCAACCTAAGTATGAGGGCGAGCAGGTGGGGCTACTGCTGCAAGACCAGCCGGTCTTCCGCAATGTGCATGATGTGTGCGTGGATGACGTGGGTGATCTGTATGGCTGCCAGTGGAATGCAGATCAGGTGTATCCGTACAAGCTGCATCGGGTGTGAGTCGCTTAAAATGAATCGGGGCGGATCACTCGATCCGCCCCGATGCATTTGAGAGTTACCAACAGCCAGAAGGTCCACTCTTTTAAAGTTGCGACAGGAACCGCTGGGTTCGCTATCTATTGTTAACTTCCCACACTTTTGAAAGTGCGAGTCAGGTGGTGGTAAGTGGATTGTAAGGCGTTTGTGAGAGATGGGACGGGAAATTAATTCACGTTTCCGATCCTTTCATAACGCCGAAATTCGAGATCGCCATTTTGCTCGATGATTTCATTGATACTGAACAAATCCTCGAACGGTGGCAGGAAAACGTCGCCCTCATACTCCGGGGCAATGTGTGTGAGGTAGAGCTGGTCACATCGCTGAAGGAGATCGGCAAAAACTTGAGCGCCGCCGATGACGAAGATGGTGGCATCGGCAGGGCATACTGCGGGTAGTTCGGCGACGTCACGGATGACGGTTAGCCCCTCGCGCGGCTCCATGGTGCGGCTGAGGACGATGTTTTGGCGGCCGGGCAGAGGCTTGCCGATGGAATCGAAGGTGGCGCGGCCCATGAGGATGGGATGGCCGAGCGTGGTCTTTTTGAAGAACTTCAAATCTTCTGGGTAATGCCATGGCAGCTTGCCCGCGCGACCGATGACGCGGTTGCTGGACATGGCGACGATGGCGACGAGGCGCTGCATGGCTTACCAGAGTTCGATGGGCTGATGCATCTCCGGACGAATGATTTCGGTTTCCGGGATGGTTTCTGCGAAGCGGCGGGTGAACCACATTTGGGCGGGTTCTTCGCCATGGACGAGGACGAGCTTCTTGGGGCGCACCTTTTCGACGTATTCGGCGATTTGCTCGCGCGAGGAGTGAGCGCTGAGGTCGAAGCTCTCAACACGGGCACGCAGTGGCACAGCGGGTAAGTCGCGGGCGAGCTTGATCATGTCGCCTTCCTTCGCGTTGCGGATCTTGTAGCCGGGAGAATCGGGATCTGTATAGCCGACGAAGCAGATGCTATTGCGCGGGTTGTCGAGGAACTTCCAGGCGAACTGGTTGCTGAGTGTGTGCTCGGTCATCATGCCGCTGGAGAGAGCATAGAGGCTGCGTGCGTTGGCGACGATCTCCTGGCGGCCTTTGCGGCGCGGGGTGAGCATTTTGATGTCGTCGAGAATGCGGAAGCCGGGGTAGTTGCGACGACTTTTCGAGGCGTAGTGGTCGTAAAGCACGGTGACCTTGGTGCTGAGGCCTCCCATGAGTAGCGGGCATTCCGGGATGAGGCCTTCCTCGAGCAGTTCATGCAGCATGAGCATGACTTCCTGCGTCTTGCCCAGCGCGAAGACAGGAATGAGCACGGCACCGCCAGCTTCGTAGGTTTCGCGGATGACGGAAGCGAGGCGCTCTTTTTCGCCTTTGCGTGAGTAGCCTTCCGGGCGTGCGTAGTCACCGCGAGTGGTCTCGGCGATGAGCACGTCGATGCCGCTGGTAGGAAAGTCAGCCGCACGGCAGATGGTTTGCGCCTCAAAGTTCACGTCGCCTGTATAGAAGAGTGTGTTGCTGCCCTCACGGACCAAAACGCCGGTGGATCCCAGGATGTGGCCAGCGTCAAAGAAGGTGGCTTCGAGGTCGGTGTCTGGAATGGTGAAAGCGCGGTCGATGTCGCGGTAGAGCCACTGCTTGTGGATGTCGTCGAGTTCACGGTGAGTGAAGAAAGGGTATTCGACGATATTGGACTCCTCACGCTGCTTCGTCATGACGTTGACGGAGTTATGCAGCATGGCACTGGCTAGCTCGCCAGTGATCTCGGTCATAATGACCGGCGTGTGGTGCTGCTGGCGCTGTAGCACCGGCATGGAGCCGATGTGGTCATGGTGCGCATGCGTGATGATGATGCCATTGGCGGAATCATGCGGTAGCGGACCCCAGTCTGGCAGGGCGGCATTGCCGGCGAATTTTGGGTGCATGCCAGAATCGAGAACGACACGTTGTTCACCGGACTCGAGGAGGTAGCAGTTGGCACCGATCTCGCGACGGCGTGTGAGGTTGCGAAAGCGCATGCGTAATTTTTTGGGGAAGGGGGGCGTCGAAGCTAGGGGCGTGCTGCTAATGCACAAGGGGAAATGCAGGCGGTGCCGTCCGCCCGCCAGGCACGATACTCTCCCAGCTCACTTCACCGTGAAGGGCAGTGTCACAGTCAGTGGGGCGCTTCCTGCGGGAGCTTCCCAGCGAAACATCTCGGTGCCTGGCTTGTCGTCTTCATTGCCCAGCTTATAGATGCGGATTTGCATGGCTGCTTTTTGTCCTTCTGGCGGAGGGACGGGTTTGAGAGTCAGGGTGATTTCGTTTTGGCCCTTTACGAGGCCCCCCGTGATGATTTGCTGATCGAGTTCATCCTCAACGGGATCGTAGTCAAAGCCGTTCATGCGCAGACGGGTTTCATAACCGAAGGATTGCAGCTTGAAGCCGGCTTTATAGTCAGGCACGCGACAGAGCGCAGGCGGCGGCGGCATGGAGCCAGGAGGCGTATATTCAGGGGTATCAAGAAAATCGGGCTTCTTACCTTCTTGAAGGGACTTCCTCACCTCTGGCACGTGATCCAGGCTGGTGAAGCGGTTGCTGTCATATTTCCAAGCACCGCCTTCGAAGTGAAACTTCAGCTTCAAGATGCTGTCAGGAATTTTTTCAGAGTCCTGACCCATATCCACCGGGCCAAAGTAAACGAGATGGGCCGTTGTGCCGACAGCCTGTGCTTCGAGCAGTCGCAATCCTTTGAGGGCGGGTGGCTTGATAGGAATTTCAAAGACTGCTCCGGGGAAATTGCGCCGCTCGCTGACGATCTGATTGCGCACCATCACCTGCCGATACTGAGTGATCGATGCAGCCCACGCAGGTGCATCGCCGCGCATCATGGCATCACGCCAGCTTTGGTAAGCAGTTTCTAAAGTTTTTTGCAGGTCAGCACCCGAGGTTTGTCCCTTGAGGTTTGGTTGCCAGAGGCCAAAGCAGAGCAGGAGGGTAAAGAGAAGACGGTTCATCGTTGTTGGGGGGCAAGATGCCGTGAATTCATCGAACTCAAGCGCGGAACTAGGCTGATAGGTGCATAAAAAATCAGATTTCGTAGTTCAATCGGTTCTGCGGCGGTAAAACCATTTGCCGTTCTAGCTTTTCTCTTAAACCTGACCTTTCGTCGCAAAATAACTATGGAAGGATTCACCCGCATACCTCCGATCGATCGTGGTCGGGAGCTGCTTAAAACCGCTCGAGAAGAGATCTACAAGAATGTGGATGGTGTGAATCTGCCTGTATATATTTGGGAACCGGAGCCTGACAAAGCTCCGCCTTACCCCAAATCAGTCGCCGCCTTTTTCTTCAGCAGCGGTTGGGACAATGGCCAAATTTCCCAATTCGCCCAGCATTGCGTTTACTTTGCCTCACGTGGCATGATGACGATGTGTTTTGATTACCGAGTGAGTGCGCGGCATCAGGCTGGACCATTACAGGCCATGGCGGACGCGCGTTCAGCCATCCGTTGGATTCGGATGAATGCGGTCGAGCTTGGTGTAAACCCGGGCAAGATCGTTGGAGTCGGTGGTTCAGGTGGTGGTCATGCCATTGCCTCAGCGGCCATCCTGAGTGGTTTTGACGATCCCTCCGACGCAGTGGACAGCAGTCCGGTGCCTAACGCCGTCGTGCTTTACAATCCTATTATGGACACGTGGTCCAGACGCGCTTTTGGACCCGAGCGTTGGCCGGACAACAGCAGTCGTAAGGCTGCCGACCTCATCCGCGCCATCAAGCGTGGCTTTCCACCCATGCTCATCATGCATGGCACTGCAGACCGGGTGGTGCCTTTCGAAGGTAGCTATGAATTTGCTCGCAAGTCCGCCAAAAAGAAAAACATCTGCAAACTGATCGAGTTTGAAGGTCAGGGCCACGGCTTCTTTAACTTCAACCTCTCATTCGAAATGTATGAGGCCACTCTTATGGCCATGGATGAGTTCTTTGTCGAACTAGGCTTCCTTGAGCCTGATCCCAACGCCGGACTTGGCAAGGAAGATGCCTTCTAGAGTGCTGGCGGCGATTTTCTGTGTGATCGCATCGTTACAGGAACAAAAAATAGCCTGCGCATCGTTTCGTCTCTGCTTCTTCAATCGATAATTGGCCTTCGTCATTTTCCAACCATCGCACCATCATGCTTCGCCACCTCCTCTCCGCACTCCTTCTCACTACGGGCATCCTCTCCGCTGCCACTTGGCCGCAAGACGACTCGGACCTCAAAGCCGACCCAAAGGTCACTTATGGCAAGCTGGAGAATGGTCTGCGCTACATCGTGCTGCCGCATGACGAGCCTCCAGGACGTGCCAGCCTGCGCATCTACATGGATGTCGGCTCATTGATGGAGCAAGACGACCAGCAGGGCATGGCGCATTACCTTGAACACATGGCCTTCAATGGCTCTCGCCACTTCAAAGGCGGAGAGATGGTCGAGTATTTCCAGCGCTTGGGCATGGGCTTCGGCGCGGATACCAATGCGCACACCTCCTTCAAGGAGACGGTGTACATGCTTGAGCTCCCAAAGGTCGAAGACAAATACCTCCAGGAAGCCCTGCAACTCTTTCGTGACGACCTCGATGGCATGCTTCTGGGAGAGAAGGAGATCGACAAAGAACGCGGCATCATTCTCAGCGAGAAACTCAGCCGTGACAGCATTGACTACCGCACCATGCTCGAGGGCTACAAATTCGCGTTGCCAGACTCCCTGCTGCCGAAGCGCCTCCCCATCGGCACTGAGGAGATGATCAAGACCATGCAGAAGCCGCGCTTCACCGACTTCTACGGGAAATGGTACTCCCCCGAGCGTGCCACCGTCGTCGCCGTCGGTGACTTCAAAGACGTGCCAGCTGTCATCAGCGAGATCAAAAAGCAATTCGCTGATGCCAAGCCCAAACCAGCCGTCAAAGATCCCAGCCTTGGCAAAATCACTTCAGGTCGTGGCCTCATCGCCAAGCTCCACACCGAAATGGAAGCGCAGGCACTCACCATCTCCGTCGAACTCCAGCATGAAGCCAAGAATGAGCCCGACACCGCCGCCGACCGCCGCGTGAAGCTCATCCGCAATCTCGCTGATATGATGATCAATCAGCGACTCTCCGCTCTCGCCAAAGCTGAGGGCGCACCCATCATCGGTGCGGAGAGCTACAGCTACGAGCAGTTCGACTTCGTTTATACCAGTGGCATCCAAGCCCAGTGCGATCCAAAAAACTGGCAGCCAGCCCTCACGCTTCTCGAAACCGAACTCCGCCGCGCCATTGAGCACGGCTTCACTGACGCCGAATTCGACGAAGCTAAAGCCACCATCCTCAAGAGCACGCAACTGCGCGCCGCTCAGGCCGATAGCCGCAAATCTCGCGATCTCGCCAGTGGCATCGTCAGCGTGCTCGCCGCGAAAAAAGTCTTCACGCATCCTTCAGATGACCTCGTCCGCGTCACCAAAGTGCTCGCCACACTCAAGAAAGACGACAGCCATGCCGCACTCGTTGCGGATTGGAAAGGCGACGACGTACAGCTCTTCCTCGGTGGCAATTTGAAGCTCGAAGGCGACGCAGAGAAGCAAATCATCGCCACCTACAAAGCCAGCGCCGCTAAACCCGTCGCGGCACCAGCCAAGGAAGCCACCGCCACCTTTGCCTACACCGACTTCGGCCTGCCCGGTAAGGTCAAGAGCCGCAGCGAGGCCAAGGATCTTGAGGTCGTCCAAGCAGTCTTCGAAAACAACGTCCGCTTCAATTTCAAGCACACTGAGTTCGAAAAAGGCACTCTCAACGTTCTGATAAACTTCGGTGGCGGCAAGCTCTCGGCTCCAGCGGATAAGCCCGGCCTCCTAAATTTCGCCAGCTCCACCTTCCAGCTCGGTGGTTTGGAAAAACACAGCGTCGATGACCTCCGCCGCATCTTTGCCAGCAAAACCGTCGGCAGCAGCTTCAGCATTGGAGATGAAGCCTTCCTCCTCAGTGGTAAGACCACGCCAGAGGATCTTCTCTCACAGCTTCAGCTTCTCGGTGCTTACCTCATCCGCCCCGGCTTCCGTGACGAAGCCGCGCGCCAGTTTGAGAAAAGCATCGATCCACTTTACACCGAGCTACAGCACACCGCGGAAGGCATCATGAACAACGAAGTCATGGCCTTCACCCACTCCGGTGACACGCGTTGGGGCTTCCCTGCGAAGGACACTCTTCGCCAGCGCAATCGTGCTGAGCTCAAAGCGTGGCTCCTTCCCGCGCTCACGCAGGAATACCTGGAAGTCACCATCGTCGGCGATACAGACGTCGAAACAGCCATCACCGCCGTTTCCAAGACCCTCGGAGCCATGCCCGAGCGCGCTGCCAAAAAGCCCGACTACAAAAAAGAGCGCGCCGTCGCTTTCCCAAAGCCCAGCGAGAGCAAATCCTTCTCTTTCGACTCCGAGATCCCCAAAGCCATCGTCACTCTCTACTGGCCTACCGAGGACATGGTCAGCGACGTGCCACGCGCCCGCCGCCTGATGCTCCTCAGCTCCGTTTTGGATGATCGCCTCCGCATCAAGATCCGCGAGGAGCTTGCAGACACCTACAGCCCCAACTGCTACCACGTCGCCAATGACACCTTCACCGGCTACGGCTACATCGTCGTGATGATCGAGTGCAAGCCTGAGCAGGTCGAAAAACTCACCAAACTCACTCAAGAAATTGCCGACTCACTCTCCACCGGCAACATCACCGATGACGAATTCGACCGTGCCTACAAGCCCATGCTCTCCCAAATCGAGCAGCAGCGCCGTGACAACCGTTACTGGTCCAGCACCGTTCTTCGTTGCTCACAGGAGCATCCCGAGCGCCTCGACTGGTCCCGCACCTTTGTCAGCGACATCAAAGGCATCAATAAAACCGACCTCATCCCGCTCGCCAAAAAATACCTCCCCAAAGCCCGCTCCGTTTCCGCCAACATCATCCCCAACGAGAAGAAGGAAGCTGCGGTCAAGACCACGGAAGAGATCAAGAAACCCGCTGCCGAAGAAGTTAAAAAGCCATCGTTGCTGCAACGACCAGTGCCGGCGACTTCCAAGAAGGCTGGCAAAGGCAAAAAGTAGCTCTGCAAGGCCGCCATCGGCGATCAAATCTCAGTTGCCCGCATGGCATCATCACCTAGCCTCCATCCATGATTGCCGAAACGATTCCACAGCTCCGCGACATGCGTCTCACAGACAAGTTCCAGCTCGCTGTCGAGCTTTGGGATGACGTGCTCTCTCACGAGCAACAGATTGAAGACCCGCCCCGCCTCGCCGCCCTCCTGGAGCAACGCCTCACCGACTACCGCAACGGCCAGAGCACCGGCAAGTCCTGGGATGAAGTCCGCAGCGCCATTCAAGCTCACAAGTAGTCGTGAGCACGCCCGTCGTCATTCTCGCCGGTGCCGAGTCCGACATCCAACGCATCTACAATCGACTTTCCGATATCCGCGATGGTGCTGGAGACGAGTTTATGGACCGTCTTGGCAGCGTTTTCACCCGCCTGGAGATTTTTCCAGAATCTTCACCCTTGCGGCTCCATGGCTTGCGGCGTGCGCTTGTTCCTGGTCACATCTTTGGCGTTTTTTATACCATTGAGTCACGCGGCATCATGATTCATGCCATTGCTGATCTGCGCCAAAATCCAGACTATCTTGAACGTATGCTACGTGACCGTATCGAGTAACTCACCCATCCCATGCGCCTAACCTGCACCCTCTGTCTCCTCCTCTCTCCAACGCTGCTCCTCGCCGCGCCGAAGCCGCTCTTCCAATCCAAGCTCATCACCCCGAGCACGCCCGACCACAGCGTTGAGATCGACGTCGATCTCAAGGGTGCCAAAGAACTCATCCTCGTCGTCACCGACGGCGGCAATGGCTTCACCGCCGATTGGGCCGACTGGGCGGAGCCGCGTCTCATCCTGGCCGATGGCAGTGAGAAGAAGCTCACCGAGGTTGAGTGGAAGTCTGCGCAGACTGGTTTTGGCAGTGTCAGCGTCAATGCCAATGTCGGTGGCAAAGAACTCCGCAGCGCAGGCAAAGCCATCCCTTATGGCATCGGCACGCATGCGAATAGCGTCATCGCTTTCAACCTCCCTGAAGGCACGAAGCGCTTCAAAGCACGCGGTGCCCTCGATGAAGGCGGCACGAAGCAAGGCAGCACGAGCGTCGAGTTCCACGTTTACACCGAGAATCCCGGCCTCATCGCGCCCAGCGCTGCCGCAGGTGCCTCGCACGAGGCGGCGGACTCGACCGACCAGCTCGACGTGCATCCCGAACTCAAGGTGCAGCTCTTTGCCAGCGAGCCAATGATGCTTTCGCCATCCAGCATCGACATCGACCACCGGGGCCGCGTGTGGGTCTGCGAGGTCGTGAACTACCGCAAGCACAACGGCGAACGCGCCGAGGGCGACCGCATCCTCATCCTCGAAGACACCGACGGCGACGCCAAGGCCGACAAATCCACCGTCTTCCACCAGGGCCGTGATGTGGACAGCGC
>JANOBP010000206.1:0-5636 GCA_031411715.1 Verrucomicrobiaceae bacterium
TTTTCGCAAGCGCGGGCGGCGTGGTCGGCCCGCACCTTCATGAAGTGCGAGATGAGTCCCTTGTCGCTGATGTAATTGAAGTGCGGGGCGAAGATGACGCGCGCGCCTTTCAGCGCGAGGATGCGCGCGGGCTCGATGTAGCCTCCGTCGGCACAGATGAGCACGCCGAATTTGAGTCCGTCGATCTCCCAGACGGGGAAGTCGCGGCCTTGCTTGTGAAACTTCTGGTAGGCGGCGCATTTGCTGTAGAGGCCGAGCTTCTGGCCATGGTGGGCCACAACAACGGTATTATAGAGATCTGCCCCGCGTAGCTCGTTAAACCCCGCAATGGCAATGGCGGCATGGCGAGCGGTGACATCGAGAATGCGCTTCATTTGAGGCGAATCGGCGGCGAAAGCACCTTGGCGAGCGAGATCCTCGGTATCGGGATAACCTGTGAAGAAACACTCGGGGAATGAAACGATCCTGGCCCCTTCCGCATCGGCTCGTTTCAGTCCTTCTTCAAAACGGGCGATGTTATGGTCGAAGTCTCCGACCCAGGGCTCGAACTGACAGTGGGCGATTTTCATGCGCTATGAACGAACGACGGACGTGGAATTTGGCACTTGGGGCCAAAGTTCGTGCTTGGCGTGACGTGGTCGGCTGGATAGCATCGCGATTTTCCGCACCTCATGAATTCCAATCTCCTCATCCGCATCTGTGTCACCGCATTGGTCATCATTGTCTGCATGCTGCTGTGGCAGCAACTCATGAAGGCTGATGATGGCACCAAGCTGGTGGGTTTCATCATTCTCGGCATTATCATGGGCATCCTGGCGGTGAAGTTTGTGCTGCCGTGGATCGGTGATGCCATGGGCGAGGCGGTGTTTTCATCCGGTGAGCAGACGGAGCAGGATGACATGATGAAAGCGGCCGCGAAGCTCAATATGGGTGACTATGAAGGTGCCATCGGCCATTACGAAAAGATGCTGGAGACGAATCCTGCCGATCCGTTCCCGGTGGCGGAAATCTCCAAGATTCATGCCGAGAAGCTGCATGACCCGCAGAGTGCGCTGCGCGTCCTGAGTGAGCATTTGCAAAGCAAAGACTGGCCGGTGGATGATGCGGCTTTCATCATGTTCCGCATCGTGGACGTGAATCTCAAGCATCTGCACGATTTCATCGGCTCTCGAGACATGCTGGAGCAGGTGATCGCCAATTTCCCCGGCACACGGCACAGCGCCAATGCGCACCATAAGCTGACGGAAATCGAACAGGCGGAGTACAAATACAACATGGACCAGCGCGCGCGGTCTGCGGCCGCTACGGCGGATGCAGCGGGGCAGACGGAGTCATAACGAACCTCAATCAATGCGGTTGATGCCATGCGCCAAAAATTCCAAAACTGGACTCGGGCGCATCCGCTACTGGTTCTCTCGCTAGCGGCTGTGGTGGGCATTTTGGCAGCAGAATATGACCTGCCGGGCCTGCGTGAGTGCAGCGTGCCTGTGGCTGCATTGCTGCTGGCGACTGCGCTGCTACGACCACATGCTTGGCTACTGGTCTCCGGATGCGCGTTGCTATTTGCGGCTCTTCATGGGCAAAATCTGGATTCGACGTATCGACACCCGTTGAGGCTCACCTTGCTGCAAACAGATGTGATCGAGCACGTAACGGCACGTGGCAGTTTGATCCCCAACTTTGACGATTCACGCCGTGATCGTGTGCGCGCGTCATGTGTGGCGCGGATCTGGCTGGCGGATGGCACGCTGATGCGTCAGCAGGCTCGCCTCGAGGTCAATCTGCCGCGCGGCGCGGCTTTCCCCGGCGCGGGGGAGTATGAATTGCATGGCAAACTGCATCTGCCGCGTGAGTCATCGAATCCAGGCACCTTCAATGCCGCCGACTATGCGCTGCGTGCCGGCTTCGCAGCGCGGATGGAGGTGGATGCGATGACACGGTTGCCAGGGTCGGGTGCGCCGTGGCGCGTGGCCTTTCTGCAAGCAGCGGAGAACTGCCGCCAATGGCTGAGCCGTGAGCTGGCGCGTGACATCGAGCATGATCAAGCAACTGCCGGTGTGATCCGTGCGATGGCTCTGGGCGTGGCGGATGAGGCGCAGGATGAGATTGAAGATGCGTTTCGAAATAGCGGCACGCTGCATGTTTTTGCCGTTAGCGGCCTCCACGTCGCCCTTTTGGGCTTCATCGCATGGGAGGTGCTCAAGTTGTTTCATCTGCGCCGCAGTGTGGCGCTGTGGTGCCTGCTGTTTCTCGTCTTCGCTTACGCCTTCATCACGGGCTGGCGGCCATCCGCTGCGCGTGCGGCCATGATGATCGCCGTGGTGCTCAGCGCGCCGCTGTTGGACCGTGAAACAGCCGTGCAAAACACGCTCGGGCTGGCGGCGGTGTTGTTATTGATGAGCGACACGCATCAGCTTTTCATGCCGGGCTTTCAGCTCTCCTTCGGTGTCTTATGGGCCATCGCGGCATGGTCTGGGCTGGTGGCGGCGCTCCTCGTGCGCTTCACTCAGCTTGATCCCTTTTTGCCTCCAGAATATGCCACGTGGAGCCAATATGTGTCCTGGCAATTCCGGCGTTGGCTTGGTGGCACACTGGGCGTCTCCGTTTCGGCATGGGTGGGCAGTTTACCCTTTATTTGGCTACACTTTCAAACCGTGACGCCTGTGGCGTTGATCGCCAACTGCGTGCTCG
This sequence comes from Verrucomicrobiaceae bacterium, assembly GCA_031411715.1. Taxonomy (GTDB): domain Bacteria; phylum Verrucomicrobiota; class Verrucomicrobiia; order Verrucomicrobiales; family Verrucomicrobiaceae; genus Prosthecobacter. The sequence goes on from JANOBP010000206.1 coordinate 2,692, forward strand.
TGCCACTCTCCGTTTTGGGGCTGGCTGTGACATGCTTGAGCATTCTTGCGGCCTTGGTGCATGCCACGGGCGCTCAGATCATGATCAATCACGCCAACTGGTTTGTGGCCAAGCTCATGGTGTGGAGCGCGACGTGGTTTTCGAGTTTGCCGGGAGCCAATTTTCATTTTCAGCCCACCACCGAGCAGATCATAACTTGGCGTGTCTTGGATGTGCCGGATTGCGGAGCGGCCAATCATCTCCAATTCGGCGCTGAGCACTGGCTGCTGGATACTGGCAACGTCAGCGGCTTTCGCAGGATGCTGAAGCCCTATCTACGATCCCATGGCGTGAATGAATTGCGCGGCATTGTGCTCAGTCACAACGACGCCGATCACATTGGTGCCGTGGAGCACGTGTCGCAGGCATTTGGCAGGCCTTCGTTGTTTTGCAGCGAGCGTGAACCGGGCAGCTATGACCAAGCCACGACCACGCTGAGGCGACTACAGGAGGGTGCCTTCGCTACACAACTGCAAAAGCTGCGCGTGGATGCCCAAATCGAATTCTTCACCAAACCACCCGTGCCCGTATTCGGTGTCTGCCTTCATCCGTCGGCACGCAGCATCGGTGGGCGCGGAGATGACCGCGCCATGGTGCTGATGGCCCATCTGGGCCGCTGGCGCATCCTCTGGATGAGTGATGCGGGCATCCATACCGAGCTGACCCTTGCTGAATCCGCCACCGACCTGCATTGCGATGTTTTGATCCGCAGCCATCACGAATCCGACGAGTCCGGCTCTCTGGCCTTCATGCAGCGCGCCTCACCACGAGTCGTCATCTGCTCCAGCAACCCCAACGAGCTGACAATGCTCCTCCCTGAGTCACTCAAGGCATGGTGCACCGCAAACAACGTTCCACTGCTCGACACCTGGGAAACCGGCAGTGTGCTCCTCGAGCTGCGCCAAGCCGAATTGCGCGTGAAGCCATTCCGCAGTGGCCAAGAAATCGCCCTTTCGCCGCCTTAAGCCCTCTCGGCGATTTCACGGAGGTGCAGGATGGCTCACATGGAGTGGGCATGCCGAACACACTGAGTGTAATCAGGGGAACAGTCCGCGAATCTGCTTTGCTTCAAACACACGCTTGATGCCGAGACTTAGCGCCGCGAAGCGCATGCTGACCTTGCGTTTGCGGCTCACATTGAGCGTCTGGACAAAGGACTGCTCCAGGATGCGGTAGAGCTTGCTCATAACCTCACCTTCATCCCAGAAGAAGCTCTGCAAGTCCTGCACCCACTCGAAGTAGGAGACGATCACACCGCCTGCGTTGCAAAGGATGTCCGGAATCACGAAGATGTCGCGCTGCGAGATGATCGCGTCAGCTTCAGGTGTCGTCGGGCCGTTCGCTCCTTCGGCGAGGATGCGGCATTGGATCGTCGCGGCGTTGTCACCAGTGATTTGGCGTTCCAGTGCAGCGGGAACGAGAATGTCGCATGGCGTGATGAGCAGTTGCTCATTCGTGATCGCCTCGGCTCCGTCGAAGCCGACCACACTGCGCGTTTTGGTCACATACTCGTCCAGTTTGTCGAGATCGATGCCCTTCGGGTTATAGAGTCCACCAAACGCATCACTCACCGCGATGATCTTGATGCCCTGACGTGCCATCGTGCTTGCCGCGATTGCTCCCACGTTGCCATAGCCCTGAACGACCGCCGTCGCGCCACTCGCCGTGATGCCGAGCGTGTCCATTGCGCGAGAGACCAGATACGCCACGCCACGCCCCGTTGCCTCACGACGCCCGAGGGATCCTCCAATGCTCACAGGCTTACCCGTGACCACTGCTGGCACGCAGTGGCCGCTTTGCAGCGAATAGGTGTCCATCATCCATGCCATCGTCTGCTCATTGGTGCCCATGTCCGGCGCGGGGATGTCGATCTGCGGGCCGATGAAAGGAATCAACTCCTGGGTGTATCGCCGCGTCACCCGTTCCGTTTCGCCAATGGAAAGCTCACGCGGATTGCACGCTACGCCGCCTTTAGCGCCGCCATAGGGCAGGCCGGTAAGCGCGCACTTCCAGCTCATCCACATCGCGAGGGCTGCTACTTCACCCAGCGTCACATCGGGATGAAAACGCACGCCACCTTTCGTCGGCCCGAGTGTGAGATGATGCTGCACGCGGTAGCCCATGAAGACCGTCGTGCTGCCATCATCACGCCGCACCGGCATCGCCACGCTCACCGAGCGCTTAGGCAGCTTCAGGCGGTCGCGTGAGCTTTCGGGAATATCTAAAAAGTCGGCCACCAGATCAAACTGTTGGCAGGCCATTCGGAAAACGGGCGTGTCATAGACTTGGGGGATCATGTTGCTCATAGTGAATGCAGAATAGGTCAAAAGAAGACATTGTCAGCACCTCAGTCTCTCATGTAAAAGATGAACATGCCTGTCACCAAAGCGCCCACCAGTCTCCGCCGTCTCTTTGATGAAGTCGGCACTGTCGATCACGTCGGCATCGAGGAACGTGTGGAGAAGTACACCACTCGCAGCCTCAAAAAGAAGTCGAAGGTCTTTGGTCTGCGCCTCGCGGTGACCATGGTCGATTTGACGACTCTGGAAGGCAAGGACACGCCCGGCAAAGTTGCGTCGTTGTGCCAAAAGGCGCTTACGCCGCATGATGTGGGCGGTATTCCTTCCACCGCCGCCGTCTGCGTCTATCCCGCTATGGTGAAGCACGCCAAGAAGCATGTCGGCGGCACGAAAGTGAAGATCGCTTCTGTCGCTACTGCCTTCCCGAGTGGCCAAGCTCCTCTCAAAACACGTCTCGCTGAAGTTCACGCTGCTGTGAACGATGGAGCGGATGAAATCGACATGGTCATCAATCGCGGTGCCTTCCTCAGTGGTGAATTTGGTCTGATGCAGGATGAAATTGCCTCCGTGGTCGAAGCCTGCGGAAAAGCGACGCTCAAAGTCATC
>JANOBP010000207.1:0-1879 GCA_031411715.1 Verrucomicrobiaceae bacterium
GGTGAGCGATGAGAAGACCTTTGCCGATGCCGACGCAGTGGTGATCTACGCGGATGGTGGTGGCAAGCACCCAGCGGTGGTGGATGGCCATCTTGAAACATTGCGCAAGCTCATGGCCAAGGGCGTGGGCTTTGGCTGCATGCACTATGGCGTCGAGGTAGTGGCCACGGAAGCTGGCAAGGAATTTCAGGAATGGTTGGGCGGGCATTACGAGAACAGTTTCTCCTGCAATCCGATCTGGGATGCGAACTACAAGGAGCTGCCCAAACATGCGATCACGCGTGGCGTGCTTCCCTTCACGACGAAGGACGAGTGGTATTTCCAGATGCGCTTCCGTCCAGCCTTCAAAGATGGCATCGCGTTGGCCGAAGATGCGACGGCGAAATTTGCGCCACTACTGACTGCCACGCCAACGGACGCGACTCGTGACGGGCCCTACGTGTATCCCAAAGGTCCTTACCCACACATCCAGGCGGAAAAAGGCCAGCCTGAAACCATGATGTGGGCCATCGAGCGCGCAGACGGCGGGCGCGGCTTTGGCTTCACCGGCGGCCATTTTCACGACAACTGGGGCAACGACAACGTGCGCAAAGTAGTGCTCAATGCTCTGCTCTGGGTGACCAAGGTCGAGGTGCCGGAAAAAGGTGTCGAATCAAGCGTGAGCGCTGACGAGTTGAAGCAAAACCTGGATCCAAAGTCCGCACCGAAGCCGAAGAGCGCCAGCATCGAAACACCCCGCGTGTTTAAGCGCGGGGAAAGTTGAGTGCTGAATCGCTGATCTGCGCCCAATCCACTGTGCATGAACATCCACGGCCAGCCGCATCGCTCCATTGAGGCAGATCACATCGCGCGCACAGCGCGCATCCTTGATCAGACTTTACTGCCTCATCACGTCGAATGGCGCAGCTTGCAGACGATGGAAGACGCGGCTGAGGCGATTCGGGTGATGCGGGTGCGGGGTGCGCCCTTGATCGGTGCCACGGCGGCCTATGGCATGTTCCTGGCACTGAAGGAGGATGCCTCGGATGCGAGACTGAGGGATGCCTATGACGTGCTGCATGCCACACGCCCCACGGCGGTAAATCTGCGCTGGGCACTGGAACGCATGAAGCGCACCGTCTCGCCACTGAGTGCTGATTTACGCGCAGATGCGGCCTGGCAAGAAGCGCTGGCCATTAGTGACGAGGACGTGCGCACGAATCACGCCATCGGGCAGCATGGGCTGGAACTCATCCGCGCAATTCACTCAAAGAAAGACAATCCATCGGCACCTCTCCACATCATGACCCACTGCAACGCCGGTTGGCTGGCCTGTGTGGACTGGGGCACGGCCATCTCTCCCATCTATCAAGCGCACGATGCAGGCATGAACATCCACGTCTGGGTTAGCGAGACCCGGCCCCGTGGTCAAGGTGCCGCGCTGACCGCGTGGGAACTGCGTGAGCATGGCGTGCCGCACACCTTGATCGTCGATAACAACGCCGGCCACTTGTTGCAGCGCGGCCTCGGTGATTGGCTTGCCATTTTGATCCGTCAGAGTGAACGCGCCACCGTAGGCAGCTTCGCTGTTTTGGCCCTTCATCCACAAAAATGCGGCCATACCAAGCGATGCGGCAATCATCAAAAAGAGCGCGGCGAAAATGATGCGGACAGATTTTTGCATAATTATTTCCGTAACTTAAAAGCACCAGGCCAGTGCGGAGTTGCCTAGTGCCATCATTATTTGCGGGCCGTTTTCAAACCACATGGCAAAGACAAGACCGGAGAGCACGGCAGCGGCCAGAATGGCAAGTGCCCAAATCAGCGCACGACGCTTTGGATTTTGTAAAATGACTTGTTCCATGCGCTCTCTGTAGCCCAAATTTAGTGCGATTGCACG
>JANOBP010000208.1:0-4928 GCA_031411715.1 Verrucomicrobiaceae bacterium
CCAATGTGGAGCCGTCCACGAACGGCCGTCCTCATGCCCTTTGTGATAGATCTTGCTCAGCGCCTCACACTGATAGCCGTTCGCTTTGAAATGCTGCGGCAACGTGATGCAATCCGGCTGTGCAGGCCGGAAATGCGTCTCCAAGTCCCAAACTTTCGTCACATCCGGCCGCAGGCCCGTCATGATCGCTGTGCGCGAGGGACTGCACACTGCTTGCTGAGTGTAGGCCTTTTCAAAAACAATCCCGCGAGCCGCGATGCGGTCAATGTTGGGCGATTTGATGAGTTTATCGCCATAACAACCCAACTGAGGCCGCAGGTCATCAACGGCGATGAAAAGGATGTTCGGTTTGGTCGCTGCTTGGAGCGAGGACAGCGTTAGCAGGAGGGCGGTAAGGATGGGTTTCATGGTGATTCGGAGAACAGAAATAGGCAAGAGAATGAGGGCAAGAGAATGGATGAGCACAGAAAATGTATTTATTCTCCTGCCTCCATTCTCTTGCCTATTTCTTCGCCGCTTTGCCTTTGTGAATGTATTCCTCGCGGCTCAGGAATCCGTCTTTGTTGCTGTCGTATTTGTCAAAGCGCTCACCAGCCGCGGCGGGATCGGATTGGTGGGTGGTGTAGTAATCGCGGGTAAGCTTTCCGGCTTTGTCTTTGTCGAGTTTGTCGAACTTCGCGGCGCGTTCGGCGTCCTCGGCACTCATCGTGGTTGTGGGCGGTGTTTCGGGCTTTTTCATGGGTTCCTCAGCCTTCTTTTTCTTGTTCGCATGACGACCGGTGCCGTCACCGCTGTCGGTAATACCACCCGCCGGATTCAGTTGGGCGAGCACCGCAGCGAGCTTGGTGCGGGCGGGATGCTCGCCTGTGACTAGCTTTTCCGTGAAGGGTGCGTCGGTCATGTCGAAGAGTTCGCCCTTCTCATTGAGCTTCCAGTTCGCATCCCGCACATACCACATGGCGGCGAGTTGATTATAGACCCACTCACGTGGAGTGCCCGCCTCGCCACGCAGCTGGGGAGCGATGCTGTGACCGTCAAAGATCGTGTCCTTGGGCAAAGTTCCACCGCTGAGTTCGGCGAAGGTCACGAGGAAGTCGGTCGAGTCGATCAAATCGGCGTTCACCTTGCCTGCGGGCATTTTGGCGGGCCAGTTCGCGATCATCGGCACAAGACCACCACATTCGAGCATGGTGCCTTTCATGCCGGAGAGTGCCTTGCCGCCGATGGTGGCGCGCTCCGACTGGCCTTTGCCCGTGCCGTTGTCGCCCATGAAGATGATGAGCGTGTTTTCGCGAAGCTTAAGCGCATCGAGTTCCGTCACGAGCTTGCCGACGAGCTTATCCATATAAGCCACACTGTCCGCCATGAGATCCGTGCTGCCGGAGGCGCTGTCGGGTGTGGGCAACAAGTCGCCGTGGACGCTCGACAGCGGGTAATAGACAAAAAACGGCACATCTTTGTGCCTCTTGATGAACTTCATCATGTGCTCGTGCATGAGGTCCGGCATGTATTCATCATCACCGAGTTTCAGTTCCCTGCCATTCACGAGATACTCCTCGGGCTTGTCCTCTTTTTTGTTTCGATAAACGCCGCTGCCGTTGAAGCGCAGGTAGTCATCGAAGCCTGATTCATCTGGATCACCAGGTAGCTGACCCCACTTGCCGATGGAGGTCGTTTTGTAGCCAGCGCTCTGGAACACACGGCCGAGTTGCAGTTCCTTGTTTGGCATGACCATGCACGCATCCTGATTGCTCGAACCATTGCGGAAGGCGTAGCGCCCAGTCATAATCATCGCCCGTGATGGACCACAAAGCGCCGCGGTGAAGCAATGCGTGAACCGCGTTCCTTCTGCTGCGAGTTTGTCGATGTGCGGCGTCTTGTAGTTGTCCGCACCATAGCAGCCGACGTTTCCAATGCCGAGATCGTCCGCGAGGATGAAGATGACGTTGGGTTTATCAGCGGCGTGAATTTGAGTGGCTAGAATGACGAAGGCCGTAAAGAGTGCGAGGAGGCGTTTCATGATGAAGCGAGTGATGAGTTACTTGATCCACAGCAACGGTTGCGTGATGCCGATATTGCGCTGCACTTCGGGATCGGTGGGATCGGCAGGCATAGATCGATGGGGTTTGCCTTAGCCGTTCCATTGAAGAATGAAGTGTGCCACTTCACCCTGACGGGCAATGCATTCAAGGATGTCGATCTCGGTTCTGTTTTGCAGCATGGCGTCGGAGGTGATCGTACCACGATCCGGATCGACAACCGCGCTCAGCTGAGGACATAGCCGTGGCACGGTGCCAGACCCAGAAAGCGATATCTGTCTCCGCTGCCTGGAGGGAAACCGCCATCAACCACAAGGCGACAACAAATCTCCTGATGGCTTGAGGGAAGGCTCCAAAAATTGGCGGTGAATGAAGGCGGTCTTGCGAAAAGAATTTCGGTGGCCGAACGCCGTCTGCGTCCGCACCACCGAATGGATTTTCGAGTTTCATCTGCGCGTCGGAGATCGGGAGAACGCAGAGATCAGCACTCCGAATCTGCAGGCCTTATTTCGTCAGCTTGTAGATGACGCCATTCCAGTCGAGCACGAGCATGTCTCCAGCGGCATTGGCGTAGAAGCCGGTGGGCTTGACCAGGACGGTGGGCTTCTTCTTGGGATTGTCGGCGGGTGTTTGTGGGCTGGTGTAGAGCAGTTCGTTTCTGAGGACTTTGCCTGCGTCGTCGGTTTTCAGAGCCCACACCTTGCCGAGGACAAAGTCGCCGTAGATGTAGGCTCCGGTGAGTTCTGGAAGAGCTTTGCCGGTGTAAACGATGCCGCCGGTGATGCTGAGGCCTTCGCCATGGTTGTAGGCGTGGATGGGCTCGATGAATTTGGCGTCAGCCGGTGGTGTGTCGGTGTTGAGCACGAACGCCGCCGGGCCTTCTCGGAATTGCCAGCCGTAGTTGCCACCATTGGTGATCCAGTTGATTTCTTCCCAGAGATCCTGTCCTACGTCGGCGCACCAGAGGTGGCCTTTGGCATCAAAACTCATGCCCCAAGGGTTGCGGATGCCGGTAGCGTAGATTTGTGGCAGGGCATTGACGCCGCTGGCGTATGGGTTGTCCGCAGGGATGCCGTAAGCATTGTGAAACTCGCGGCTGTTCACGTCAATGCGCAGGATTTTGCCAAACAAGACCGCATTGAGCTGGGACATCTTGAGCTCGCCATTCTTCTTCGAGTTGTCACCCACACCGATGTAGAGGAAGCCGTCAGGGCCAAAGAGGATGTTGCCGCCGTGGTGGTTCCAATTGATCAGCGGCACCTCCAGCAGCACGCGCTCGGTGGACTCGTCGGCTTTGTCGCCGTTGGCCTTCATTTCAGTGACGATGAGGCGCTTGGGCTTCTGCATCGTGTAGCAGAGGTAGAAAAGACCGTTGTCCTTGAACTTCGGGTGAAAGGCCAAGCCGTTGAGGCCTTCCTCGAATGAGCCATCCTTGGCCTCCATACCGCGTGGGGAGAGGTCGAGGAAGGTCTCGGCCTCCGTGCCTTGCTCATCCTTGGGCAGGATGCGGACCTGACCGCGCTGCAGCACCAAGAATTCACGCTGCGTGCCGTCATCCGGGACTACGACCGCGATGGGGCGCTCACTGGGGATCTTTTCATAAACACGGGTCAGCTTGTGCGTGTCGGCAGCGACTGCAGCAGACGTGAGGAAGGCGAGGAGGAGGATGGAACGCATAGGAGTGAGTTAGTCAGTCAGTCTAGGCGAGCCCAGTCTTGCACGGCAATGAAGAATTTTGTGTGGCAACGGCTCACTCCACCCAGCGGATGCACGAGGGCATCGGCATGGCGATGGGCGCGCCAGTGGCTTTGAGCTGGCCGGTGGCGGGATCGATTCGGAAAACGATGACGCTGTTGCCTGGCATGTTGGCGCAGAGCAGCCAGCGGCCATCGGGCGTGATGAGCAGGTTCTGCGGGCCTTTGCCGAGGCTGGGCTCGAAGCCGATGAGTGAGAGCCTGCCAAAATCGGAAATGCGATACGCGGCGATGCTATCGTGACCGCGATTGGTGCCGTAGAGGAACTTGCCATCGGGTGTGATCTTCAAGTCGGCTGTGTAGCTCTTGCCAGTGAAGTCGGCGGGCAACGTCGAGATGGTCTGGCGTACTTTCAAAGTGCCCCAAACAGTGTCGTAGGGGAAAACGGTGATGGTATTGGCCAATTCGTTGATCGAATAGACTTGTTGGCCGTTGGGATGAAACGTCAGGTGTCTTGGACCCGAGCCAGGCGTGAGCTGGATGAATGGGACTACCTCGTTGGTTGTGAGTTTGGCCTCGGATGCATCAAGGCGATAGACCATGATTTTGTCGATGCCCAGATCAGCGGCGAGCGCGAAGCGGTTGTCGGGACTGATGATGATGCTGTGGGCATTGGGGCCTTTTTGACGTTCGGGATCGGCACCGGAGCCGCTGTGTTGAATGAAGGACGCCGCTTCGCCGAGTGAGCCGTCTGGCTTCACGGGAAGCGAGGCGACACTGCCGGAGGAGTAGTTGGCCACGACAACGGATTTGCCCGTGGCATCCACATCGAGGTAGCAAGAGGCTGAGCCGCGCGCGGACTGTTGATTGAGGCGCGTGAGCTTTCCGGTGCTGCCTTCGATGGCATAAGCGGCGACGAGTTCGTCCTCAGCACCGCCGAATTTCTCGGCGTCGATGGCATAGAGGAAGCGTTTGTCCTTGGATACCGCGAGGAAGAAGGGGTTCTGGATGTCGGTGGTGCGGTGCCGTGGCGTCAGCGTGCCGGTTTGGGTGTCGAAGCCGAAGGCGTGAATGCCTGCCTTGTCACCTGAGGCAAAGGCGGAGATGAAGACGCATGGATCCGCAGCCGATGCGAGAGCGGTGGACATGAGGAGAGCGCTGAGGAGAAGTTTGGTGTGGTTTTGCATGGGATGGG
>JANOBP010000209.1:0-4337 GCA_031411715.1 Verrucomicrobiaceae bacterium
ATGTGGTCATCAGCGATGGCCAGACCGCCGCGCCCACGATCACCTACTTTTTGCCAGATACCACCACCGGCACGCCGCCGCAGCCGCTGAGCTTTGCCAGCGTCTCCGCCGACGCCACGAAGCCCTATGCCTACGTCGGCCAGATCCGCAGCAACGCGGGGAGCAGCAGTGGCTTCGTCGTCAAGGCGCGTGTTGTCGCCACCGCCGCGCATGTGGTGTGGGACGATGGCACGCTCTCCACCGCACAGGGCCTGCAATGGCTCCACCAAGGCCACGCTGGCCAGCATGAGCCGCGACGCATCACCCCACGCGGCTATTACATCTTTGACGGCTACGCCTCGCAGCGCCAAGCCGACGCCAGCCCCGGCAACTCCACACCTCAATCGCAGAACCTTGATGTCGCTGCGCTCTACTTCAACGAAAGCGCCGGACGAGATGGCTTCAGCGGCTTCCTCGCCAGCGATCTGCCACAGAATGAGCACCTGCTGTCCTCCGCCGCGAAAATGCTCATCGGATACCCAGTGGACGGCATCGCGCCTGTCTTTCATGGCGTCATGCACGCCACGCTTGCGGCGGATGTAAGCTTCACCGTCGGTTACGGCCGCACCTTCACCACCACAGGCATCCGCAGCAGCGGCGGCAACAGCGGTGGCCCGCTTTGCGTGCAGCACACGAATGGGAGCTGGTATCCCGCCGCCATTTACCTCGGCGGGAACAACCAGACTGTCGTCCGCGCCATCGACAGTGACGTGATCCAGCTTTTCAACCGAGCCGAAATCAGCGGCAACGGTGGAAGCAACAACACAGGCGGCGGCATCACGCATACGAGCTACACCGGCATCCCCAGCGGCAGTGCAGGTGCTGTGAAAGTCATCATCGAACCCGCAGGCGCACGCAATGCTGGCGCAGGCTGGCGCTTGGCACCAGAAGGCACTTTCCGGCAAAGTAATGCCACGAAGTCAGCACTCAGTCCCGGCAGCTACATTCTCGAGTTCATCACGGTGAACGGATTTGATGCCCCAGCGACGCAGAACGTCACCGTCACCACCGGACAGCTCAACACCGTGACCTTCACCTATGCCTCACCGCAGGAAAGCTGGCGGCAATCCTTCTTCGGCACCACCACAAACACCGGCAACGCAGCGGATGCTTTCGACTTCGACAAAGACGGCTTCACCAATGCCCAGGAATACGCCGCAGGCACCAATCCGACTGCGGCGGGTGATTACTTCAAAGCCGAGAACGCTACCCGAAGCGCCAACACCTTCAGCGTGAGCACCGCAGGCAAAGCAGGCCGCACCTATGTGCTGGAACGCAGCACGACGATGGCGCTGAACTCCTGGACCACCGTGGCCTCACAAGGACCGCTGGGTAGTGATGCGACCGTGACACTTTCCGATACCGCGACTCCGGGTGATGCGGCGTTTTATCGCATCCGGGTGACGGGGCCGTGACCAGTGGGGCGGCCACTTTCTTCGCGCTGAACTCGCAGGTCTTTAATTCGCCTCACCCCTAGGATCCGCAGCCTAATTCAGTCGTCGCATGACGTGCCACTGATGATTCAGCGTGGCTGGAGGTCGATTCACATCGGGCGCCGATTAGTAGTCGTGATGGTGTTTGCCTGCGTAGAGGGCACCGCATTTTAAGGATTGCTGATTTTTGATGTGTTTCGCATGGGAAAGCGAGTTGCAGCATGGCAGCCGCCTTCTACACTCGCGCTCCCTTTCCCCCAAAAAATGAGCACGCACATCAAACTCTACATTCCTGGTCCAGTCGAAGTTTCCCCCGCCACCTTTGCCGCCATGGCTCAGCCCATGATGGGACACCGTGGTAAGGGCTTCCAGGACCTGTATGCGGAGATCCAGCCCATGCTCCAGACTCTCTTTGGCACCACGCAGCAGGTGTTTTTGAGCACCTCCTCCGCTTGGGGCGTGATGGAGGGCTCCATCCGCAATCTGGTGAAGAAAAAAGTGCTCAATTGCTGCAATGGTGCCTTCTCTGACAAATGGCTGGACGTCTCCAAGCGCTGTGGCAAGCAGGCGGAGGCTTATCAGGTCGAGTGGGGCCAACCCATCATGCCCAGCGAGATCGACAAGCGCCTCGCCACCGGTGAATTTGACGCTGTTACTTTCATCCACAATGAAACCAGCACTGGAGTGCTCAGCCCCATCGCCGAGATCGCCAAACTGAAGCAAAAATACCCCGACGTGATGTTCATCACGGACTCCGTGTCCGGTTTCACCACCGTGCCGGTGAATTTTGACGAGCTCGGTCTCGATGTGCTGCTCACCGGTAGCCAGAAGGCCTTCGCGTTGCCTCCTGGGCTTGCTCTTTTCACTGCATCCAAGGCCGCCATGGCCCGTGCCGCTACCGTCGAGGACCGTGGCTACTACTTCGACTTCATCGAGTTCCAAGCCAACGGCGAGAAAAGCATGACACCCAGCACGCCGTGCATCTCCCTCATTTACGGCCTGCGCCACCAGCTCAAAGGCATGTTTGCCGAGGGGCTCGACAACCGATACGCACGCCACGCCAAGCTCAATGACATGGTTCATGACTGGGTGCGTCGCAACGGTTTCGACTTCTTCGCGCCGGAGGGCTACCGCTCCAAATCGCTCACCTGCGTCGCCAACACCAAGAACATCGACGTCGCCGCCTTCATCGGTCTGCTCAAGAAGAACCACAGCCTCATCATCGACGGTGGCTACGGCAAGCTGAAGGGCAAAACCTTCCGCATCTCCAACATGGGTGACGAAAGCGAAGCCAGTATCAGCGCCGTCATCGCCGCGCTTGATGACAGCCTCGCCAAGCTCGCATGAGCTTGGGAGATTGCCTTGCCCTCCCGGCCTACCGCTGATTGAGGTATTCCTCGATGCGCTGTGCTTTGCGCAAGAGGAATGGGGTGTGCTGCTCGGACAGCTCCATGAATTTCTTGATGGCCTTCATGGTGGTGAGGAATTCGGAGGCGAATTTTTCGTGCTCGGCATCCTGCCAGGTCTCACCGAGGGCCGTGAAGCGGCTTTGGAGTGAAGATGCACGCTGCTGCATGTCGGTGTTGAAGCGTTTGAGCTCCTGCGCAAAGCGCCGGACCTCCTCGGGGTTCATGATTGCCTGGGCCATAGAATTAGGATGTTAGCGCGGTGAGTGATGGGAAGGCAATGATGAATGCAGAATAGAGGAGAGCGGGCGAAGGGATTTGAATGAGGATTGATGAGCATTCGATTTTTGATTTTTGAAGTGAAGACCCGCTTTCAACGATGCCTTTGGGACTTCGAAAATCAGCAATCCTTGTTCATTAATCGTCAATCGGCTCAAAGCGTGACGACGGCTTTGATCACGGCGCTCTCGGGCTTGAGCCACTCAGTCATTCGACTGGGGAGTTCGGCAAAAGAGGCTGTATGCGTGATCCAGGGACGGGTGTCGATTTGCCCTGTCTGGATCATGTCGAGGATGCGGGGGAAGTCGGGGGACTGCGCGTTGCGGCTGGCAAGTAGTGTGAGCTCTCGGCGGTGAAAAAGCGGATCGTCGAGTGTGAGTGGGTCTTTGGTGATGCCGACGTAGATGATGCGGCCTGTGAAGCGCGCCCAGTGCAACGTGTGGCTCATGGAGCCTGAATTGCCCGTGGCGTCGAAGATGAGCTGTGCATGCGGCTCCTCCGTGAGTGACGCGACAACTCGGACGCCGGGATAGTTTTGCTCGACGAATTGTCGGCGTGCAGCGCTTAGTTCCAAGACGGTGATCTTTGAAGTCATGGTGCGGGCGAATTCAAGAACGGTCAGGCCAATGGGACCAGCGCCGATGATGAGGACGTCGTCTTGCGCGGTGATGCGCGCGCGGTTGACGGCATGGCAGCCGATGCCAAGTGTTTCGACGAGAGCGAGTTGTTGAAAGGTGAGTGCGTTGCAGGGATGAAGTTTGGCGGCTGGCAGCAGCATTCGTTCACGCATGCCACCATCACAGTGGACGCCGAGGACTTGGAGCGTCTCGCAGCAGTTGGTGGCTCCGCGTTGGCAGGAATGGCAGGTGCCGCAGTTGAGATAGGGCTCAACCGAGCAGCGATCGCCGACTTGAAGATGGGTAACGCCCTCGCCGATGGCCAGCACTTCGACGCCTAGCTCGTGCCCGAGGATGCGTGGATACTCGATGAAGGGCATTTTGCCAAGGTAGCCACTGAAGTCGGTGCCACAGATGCCGATGGCATGGATGGCGACGAGGGCTTCATTTGCAGCAGGTGCTGGAGGCTCAGGGAGTGTTGTCCACTCGAACTGCTGGGGGGAGGAGAGGGTGAGGGAGCGGGCGTGGATGGGGTCGTGGGTGGCGAGTTCGTGTGTCGGTCG
>JANOBP010000210.1:0-5304 GCA_031411715.1 Verrucomicrobiaceae bacterium
GAAAAATCGCCGGAGGAGTTGATGTTCATATCGATCCAGGTTGGGCCACCGCGTGGTGATGCACTGAAGCAATCACTGCTGATGTGATTGAGTACAGGTTTGCGATGAATTCCGTGCCATGGCGGTGCCTCGTCCACACCGCCGATGGTCTTGTCCACCATCTGGCCCGGCATGCCGAATATGCTGCTCCAGACGCGCAATGAGGCCACGAGGGCGTAACGTTTGCAGTCTTCGTCATTCACGATCCAGTTCGCCACCTGGGTGAGATGGTCTTCGTGGTCGGTGAGGTATTGCCAGTGGCGGGACAACCGCAACAACGCTGGCGCGACTACTTCACTTGGCTTGCCATCGCGGTAGGCATAATCGCTGGGAAACCGCATCTCGTTCTTACCGGCGAAACAGGCGGCGAACGAATAGCACTCGCGTTCGGTGTGGTCGTTGAAAGGATGGTCGTGGCACATGGCACAGTAAAGATCCTCCCCCAAGACGGTGTAAGCCGTCTCCACGCTCGTGCGCAGGGCGTTGCCCTGATCCCGTTGTCGCATGTGACCGCCGCCGATCATGTGAGTGATGATTTCGGTGTAAGGCCGGTCTTCCGCCGCCGCTTGACGCAACCAGCCGATGCTCGCATCGTCATCCTTCACACGAAAGGCTTCCGCCAGCATGCGGAAGCGTACCTCGGCAGCGCCAGACTCCTTCACCAGCGCGTCCGTCAGCCGCGCGCGCTTGCCGATCGTGTTATCAGCGAGAAAAGCCCGCACTTCCTCGGGTTTTGGAAGCCTTCCAGCCAAGTCAATGCACGCACGGCGCAGAAAGGAGGAGTCATCCGCAATGCCCGGCAGCGCAGGTAGCGGTACTTGCTTGAATTTCCGCCGCTGCTCCTGCTCCAGCTCGTAATCATGCATCAGCGCTGCATCCACCCGCGCGGCAGAAGTCTGAATCGGATCAACGGTCGGTGCTGCCTCGCTGGTGGTATCTTGATCCGGGGAACAGGCCAAAATCAGCAGCGCACTCAGTATTGGAAGACGTTTCATGCCCATAGCAACGGCCTGCCGTCGCACATCATTAGAAGCAGACCTTGAGCGCACCGTGGCTGCGCTGCTACCGGAACAAAAACTCCCGCGTGTTGAGCACTGCCCAGGCGACATCTCGATCCGCCGTGGCGGGTGATTGAGCGGTGTGACGCCAAATGATTGTTAGCTCTTGGGTCGTTGGTTTACGCCCCAAGAGTTCCTGAAACAACACCTGCGAGTCGCCCGCCTGCTCGACCACTTCAGCGACGAGTTCGCCATTCATCATGAACCTTGCCAGCTCATGCGACAGCGGCGTGCAGCTCTCATCCGTCCACTCGCGCGTGCCACGGCCCAGCAGGCGCAGCGGATGCTCGGCAGGCGGAACTTGCGGCAGTTGCTCACTCGTTGCCATGCCGGGCAATCGTGCGGCCAGCGTGTCCCAGATCACCTCCGCAGGCAGCCGCCGCAGCAAGGGCGCAGGTGACAGATAGGCACCATACCAAGGCGTGCTGAGAGCCTCACGGCCATACGCCTGAGTACGCGCCAGCATGCTCTGAAACGCGCCGATTCGACCGCCGCAGCGCCGAAATTCCTCGGCTAGTTGCAGCGGTGCAACATCATGATTGGGCGACGCTTTGAAGTCGATGCCGATCCATGAGCTTCGGTCGAGACCTGGCGGCATAAAACACCCGCGCCAGCCAGAGGCGACCTCATGCCACGGCGCGGCCTCATCAATGCCACCCACAGTCTTGTCCACTCCCAGACCGGGTAGGCCAAATAGACTGCTCCAAACACGCAGCGCCGCCACGGTGGCGAAGCGCTCATTGCCAGCAACGGTCAGCCATTTCATGAGGTCATGGCCACGCGCTGCGCCTGCTTTTTCGAGCTGGAGCAGCCTTGGCTTCACCACCTCCCCAGGCTTACCATCTCGATATCGAAAATCCATCGGCAGTCGCAGTTGATCCTTTGCGGTGAAGCATGCGGCAAACTCATAGCATTCTTTTTGAGTGTGATCATTGAATGCATGGTTATGGCACATCGCGCAGTGCAAACTCTCACCCAGCAGTGAGAAGGCCGTTTCCACGCCCGTGCGCAGCGCATCACCCGCATCACGACGGAGCAGATGACCGCCGCCGATCATGTGGGCCACGATTTGTTCATACGGCAGATCCGCCGCAGCCGCTTGGCGCATCCAAGCGCTCACCGCATCATCTTCCTTAACTCGAAACGCCTCCGCCAGCATGCGGAACCGCGCTTCCGCCGCGCTTGGCTCCTTCACCAGCGCATCGGTCAGCTTCGCGCGCTTGCCAGCGCTGGTATCGGCGAGGAAGGCCCGCACTTCATCGGCTTTAGGCAGCCTGCCAGCCAGATCAATGCACGCCCGGCGCAAGAAAGCCGCGTCACTTGCCATCGGCGGTAACTGGAGTGCATTTTGCTTCTGTACCGTGGCAAAATCCTGGAGCAAGGCCGCGTCCACCCGCCCTGCCGCTTGCTGAATCGGCTCACCGAAACTCATCGTCGGCAAAACCAAACACATCCAAGGCAAGCAGCGCATTTTCATACTGCTTTCAACGCCTAGTGCTCCCAGCGCATTAGCTTATTTACGCTCGATGACGGGTCGAATCAAAATACCCGCACATTCAGCAGCGCCAGAATCTTCGCACCGCGCACCGCAATGACCGCACACTATCCCAGGCCGGAATCCTTCGAGAAGCTACTCATTCTAGAAAGTCTGGCGTTCCTCGTCCCGTATGTTTTACCGCATTTAAACCCCACCATGCACAAAACCTTCTTCATCTCGCTGACCTGTTCGGCACTCGCTGCCGCGTCTCTTCATGCCCAAGCCGCGGGCGAAAAGATCACTTATCAAGACCACATCCGCCCCTTGCTGGAGAACAAATGCTTCTCCTGCCACAGCCCTGACAAAAAGAAGGGGGACCTTGATCTCACCAGCTTTGCAGCACTCATGAACGGTGGCGGCGGCGGCGCAGTCGTCGATCCTGGCAACTCTGACAGCAGCCGCCTCTGGAGTTGCTGCGCCAAAAAAGAAGAGCCTTTCATGCCGCCAGAAGGTGCCGCACTTAGCACCAAAGACCTCGATCTCCTCGCCGCATGGATCAAAGGTGGCGTGCTCGATTCCAAATCCAGTCTCGCCAAAAAATCGGCCAAACCCAAAGTCGATATGGCCGTCGCCGTCACTGGTGGCAAGCCGGAAGGCCCCATCGCCAAGCCAGAGCATGTGCTGCTTGAGCCTATCGTTGTCACACCGCGCACCACCGCCATCACTGCCATGGCCGCCAGCCCTTGGACCTCGCTCATGGCACTCGCCGCGCCAAAGCAGATCCTCTTATATGACACCGACTCAAAGCAACTCGTCGGCATCTTCCCTTACACCGAAGGTTATGCGCGCAGTCTCCAGTTTAGCCGCAACGGATCACTCCTTGTCATGGGCGGCGGACGCGCCGGGAAAAACGGCCACGCCATCGTGTGGGATGTGAAAACCGGCAAGCGCATCACCGAAGTCGGCAAGGAATTTGACCAAGTCATGTCCGCCGACATCAGCCCGGATCACAAGCACATCGTGATCGGTAGCCCGTCCAAGAAGGTCAAAGTCTATGACACCGCTACCGGTGAAGAAGAATACGTCATCGCCAAGCACACGGAGTGGATCCTTGGCACCAAGTTCAGCCCCGATGGCGTCCTGCTCGCCACTGCGGATCGCAACGGCAACGTTATGGTCTGGGAATCCGAGAACGGCGGCGAGTTCTACATCCTCACCCAGCACAAGGCCGCCACCACCGACCTCGCTTGGCGTGCCGATGCCAACATCCTCGCCTCCTGCTCCGCCGACGGCACCATCTCCACCTTTGAGATGAATGAAGGCAAGCTGGTCAAAAACTGGGCTGCTCATGGCGGCGGTGTCCTCTCCATTTCATTCACGCCAGACGGCAAAATCGTTTCCAGTGGCAACGACGGCCTCGTCCGCACCTGGGACATCAACGGCACCAAAATCGGCGAAGCAGCAAGCCAGGGCGACCTCGTCACCAAAGTCGTCGCAGCCTTCGATTCCAAGTCCGCCATCTCCGCCAACTGGCGCGGCGAGATCATCCAGTGGAACTTCGGTGCCACCGCCCTCACCGAAACCGCCCGCTACGTCAGTAATCCCTCACTCATCGCCCAGCGCATCGTGCAGACTGAGCAGCGCACCGCCGAACTGACCGCTAAACTGCCCGCGCTTCAAGAAGCCATCAAAAAAGCCGAGGCCGATGCCAAAGCGCGTGATGAAGCCCTCGTCAAAATGCGCGCCGAAGTCGCCGCCACCGAAGCGCGCAGCAAAACGCTGGCCGGAGAAATTACCAACGACGAAAAAGCCCTCGCCACGCTCAAAGCCGCCCGCACCAAAGCCGATCAAGACAAAGCCGCCCGCAACGCCGCCATCAAAGCCTTTGGCGAAAAAGCCGCGAAGATCGCTGCTCAGGAAAAAGAGCTCGCCCCAATCGCCGCAGAGGCCGCCAAGCTGCCCGCAGCCGACAAAGCCATCGCCGATGCCAACACCGCGCTCGAAGCCGCCAAGAAAGATCCAGCTCAGCAACCCAAGCTCAAGGAACTCACCGACAAACTCGCCGCAGCCAAAGCAGCACAGCAAAAAATCGCCCCCAACAAAGCCAAGGCCGAACAGCTCACCGCCGCCATCGCCAAAGCCAAGACTGCACTTGGTGCCGCACCCGCCCCTGTCGCGGATCTCGACAAATTGATCACCGAAACTGATGCCAAGATCAAAGCCACTGCCGACGGCATCGCCGCCAAGAAAGCGGAATTGCCCAAACTGCCCGCCCTCGTCAAAGCAGGCCCGGACCGCATCAAAGGTGCCGAATCCAACGCCGCCACCGGCAAAACCAACCTCGCCGCTGCACAAACCGCCGCCAAGTCCGCCAGCGACGAAATCGGCATCCTTCAAAAAGTCCCCACAGCTCTCAAAGCAGCCCAATTCAACACCGGCGTGCTCACCGAGAAGGAAAAGCTCGCCAAACTTGAAAGTGACTTCAATGACTTCACCGCTGGCAAAAAGGATGCGGAAGAAGCCAAGGTAGCCGCCGCCGCGCGCATTGAGGCATCCAAGAAAGCCATCAATGAATCGACCGCCGCACAGCCTGGACTGGAAGCCGCCATGAAAAAACTCCAGGGCGAGCTTGCCGCACTCGAGGCCTCCATTACCCCCACACGCACCGCAGATGCTGCGGCGGCTGCTAAAGTCGATGAACAGAAGAAAATCCTCGCCACCAAGGAAGCG
>JANOBP010000211.1:0-13964 GCA_031411715.1 Verrucomicrobiaceae bacterium
CTGCTCCAGGAGCCTGCTGGGGATAACCGTTGGGCACGGGAGCGACAGGGCGTGGCTGGGCGTATTGGTTAGGGACAGCGCCAGGGACTTGGTTCGGTGGTACTGCTTGAGTGACCCCTGGTGGAACCACTCCAGGTGCTGGCATCACGCCAGGCACCGGCACGCCTGGAGCAGGAGCTGTGCCCACTGCTGGATTCACGGCACCCGGCACAGCTGGAGCAACAGCGCCTGGGGCTGCTGGCTTCCCAGAGGCCATGGCAAGTGCTCGCGCGACTGCATCATCCGTCCCTGGCACATTGGTGCCAGCGACGGCGGCGGAGCCGGTTAGGGAGGCGGCATTCTGTGCCGCGCTTTTGGCGTTCAATTCCGCATATTTCCGGTTAAAGCCAGCTTGGTACGTTTGAATGAGGGTTGCGTATTCGGGGCGGCTTTGAGCTAACTTGGCCACTTCACCCAGCGCTGCGTAGCCTTCCTTGATCTTGTCGGCGTAATAGAAGCGGGTGGCCACAGCTACCTGCTCATTGATTTTGTTGGTCGCTGGGATGTCGATCTTTTCCAAAGTGGCTTTGGTTTTGGTGATCTCGGTGGCGATCTCTTGCAAAGCTTTGAGGTCATACTTGTAAGGGGTAACCCACTTGGTGTCCTTGTGCTCGAGGTCGTACTTAATCTTGGCGTCTGCGACGTCTTTATCGATGGCAGCTTTGGAACGTGAGAGATCCGGCTCAATCAGGCGCTTTAGGTTATCATCACGCATTTTTTGCAGGACTGGCTGATCTTTGACCATGCGAGCAATGATGGCGTCATAATTCGTCAGGTGGGCGATTACCTCTTCGACTGCCTTGGTGTAGTAAAGAGACGCGAAGTGGAAGGTTCCCTTGGCAGAGAGCTTATCAAACTCACGCAAAGCGTCCGAGTAATCACCAGCGGCTGCTTTCTCGTTCATGGCTTGACGGATTTGGTAGGCGTCGATGTTGTATTTCTCCGCCTTAGCTTCTTGGGGTTCCAGCCAGCGCCCTTCGAGCTTGATGCCACCACCGACGACTTTTTCCTTCTCCAATTGAAGCGCGTCGATCATTTTTTGGATATCAGCAGATTGGGGAGTGTTGGGATAGCGGTTCACAAACGGACGCAGGCGATCCTGAATGAGTTGCTCGTATTTTTCCGCGGTCATGAGATCCGCAGTAGGCACGAGTTTATTCAACTCTTTGATCTCGATCTCCTCTGGCTTCTCTTTGAGGATGCCACCTGGCGCGATGTCGGCCATAGGGATGACTTTTTCATCCCAGATCTTGGGAGTGACCTTGTATTTCATCTTCACTCCAGCAGGGGATTCTTCGAGGATGGTGCCCTCGAGTTTTTTGCCATCTTTGAGTGTGACGACATCCGCGCGGAGTGCGCTGGAAGAGGCGAGAACGATTGCGAGCAGGAGACGGCTCAATTTCATAGGTGTGCGTGTGAATTAAATGGAGAGTGTGCAGAATAATCGAAAACCGAGCTGCGAGTAAAGAGCGTTTCCGTGTCTCGACGCTTATTTTTACCGGCGCTTGAGGGTGATGCGCTTGAATCTGGCATCACCACCAGCGCTGACGCTCATAACCGCCTGGTCTTCGACGAAGACGTTGTGGATAAGCCGGCGGTAGTAACTATTCATGGGTGGCAGGGCTGCGGGTAGACCAGTGGTGCGCACGCGCTCTGCCAACTCTTTGGCGCGGGCGATCATTTTGTCCTCACGCATGGAGCGGTAGAATTCGACATCGACTCGAATCCGCGGCGCGTCCTTCACGTGGCGTTGGAGCACTCGATTAACGAGGTATTGGATGTCCTCTAACGTTTCACCGCGACGCCCAATGAGCATGTCGGAGTCTTCCGTCAGCACCTGGAGCGTGGGCCCGTCTGGACCATTATCATCCTCGATCTGGGCCGTGAAGCCGAGATAGCCGAGCATGGCGTCGAGGATGTGGTGAGCGTGTTCGAGGGCGGGTGCGGTCATGGCATGCTAGCCTCCAAGGCGCGGTGGTTTATTGATCTTTTTTTTGTCTTTCTGCTGTCCGGCGGGATTCGATCCCGAACCCTGTGGTGCAGGTTTAGGCTCACGCTTCACTTTTTCCAACACGGGATCTGCTACATAGAGCTTCATGACCCAGGTCTGGAAGATGCTGAACAAATTCTGTGTGGACCAGTAGAGCGCTAGCGCCGATGCAAAATTATAGCTGATGAAGAGGAAAATCAGCGGCATGAACATGAAGATGCGCTGCTGCATCTTGTCGATGCTCTGTGGCTGAGGCGTGAGCTTCATCTGTGCCACCATGGTCAGCCCCATGATGATGGGCAGAGGATTGAGGTCGATGTTGGCACCTATCAACGGAATGGAGAAGGGCAGATGGTAGGACCAGACGGTATCCGCTGCGGAGAGATCTTGCACCCACCAGAGACCGTGACCGCGCAGCTCGGCGGCGTATTCCAGCATGCTATAAAGACCGATGAAGATGGGGAACTGCAACAGCAGCGGCAGGCAGCCACCGAGCGGGTTCACGCCGTAGTCGCGGTAGAGCTTCATGGTCTCCATCTGCTGCTGCTGCGGGTTATCTTTATACTTTTCCTGCAACTCTTTCATGAGCGGCCCGAGCAGGCTCATGCGCTTCATGGTGCGCGTGGATTTCGCATGAATGGGCCAGATGCAGAGGCGGACGAAAATGGTGAGCAAAATGACGGCGACGCCCCAGTTTCCGACGATGCCATGCATCCAGCGCATGACACTGACGAGGAAGATGCTCACCCAACTGAAGTAGCCGTAAAACATCGCGAAGGAGCGCTGCTTGCCGATCTTGTCGAGGCGGTGATACTCCTTGGGGCCGAGGTAGATTTGATATTTCTCGGTCATGCTGGCTCCAGGTGCCAAATCGACGGTCGGCAGGCTCATGGCAGACTCCGCCGCATAATCTTTGATCTCTGCATTGCCCTCATGGATGGCATCCAGTGGCTTGGCGAGTTGGCGGCGCGTCGCCCAGAGCTTCGCCGGTGCATCTTTGTCCGAGATACGAGTTAGAATATGCGAATAGAAGCGGCTCATCACGCCGGTGAAGCGCAGGGCGTTGTAAGACTGACGAAACTCCGTTTTTGTCTCGCTGAAAGTGCTGCTGCCGAAGTAGCTGGAAAACTCGTATTTAGCGCTGCCGGAATCATTCCAGAAAAAGCCTTGGTAACGGTCATCTGCGTGATTCAGCGCCGTAGAAGCACCTGCGTAGAGATAATACTCCTCGGAGCGATGCTGGGCCGTGCCGCCGTTGGTCAGCGTGATCGTGAGGTCGATCAAATGCTCATCGCTTTCGGTGCCTTCGGTAAGCGACCAGACTTTTTTGACCTGAATGCCGTCAGTCGAGGTTCCGGTGAAGGTCACGCTGCGCTCCGTGGCATCACTCATCGCATACGCGATGGCATCGAGTCCGGCTGGCTCACGTCGCAGCGCGCCGACGGCTTCAAGGGCGTGATCATTGAGCGTGACGTGATCCGTGCCAGCTAAAACGGCACGCGCAACACCACCACCTTTGCTGGTGAGTTCAAAGGAGACGCTTCCGGTGGTGAGCGTGTGCTGCTGCTCAGGTACTTCGGGTGTTGCAGGCTTAATAGCGACCTCTGGCTTCGCAGCAGAGGCGTCTGGAGTGGTCACTTTCTCCACCGGTGGATTTTTTTTGGCTTCCTCGGCCTTTTGTTGCTCTACAAGCTTCTGATTCTCCTGCATGTAGTAGAAGTTCGCCCCCATGAGGAGGAGACAGAGAGTGACGACGATCCAAGCTTTGCGGTCCATGAATTATAAAAGAGTGAGAGAGGAGAGTGGAGCCAGACTCTTGGAGGCAAAATGAGTCTTAGCGATTGGAAAAGGAGGCATCATTCGGAAGGCTTCCCTGGCACAGGATCATGCCCATGGCCACCCCAAGGATTGCAGCGAGCAATCCGGCAGATTCCGAGCCAGCAACCGCGTAGAACGCCATGCATTTCGACGGCTTCGAGAAAATACGTCGAACAAGTCGGAGTGTAGCGGCAACCGGAGCCTGGGCCGCCGATGGCGTGGATGACAGGGGAGAGAAACATCTTATAGCAGCGAATTAGAACTCGAATGACCCATTTCATGAGGCTGAGGGCGCATTGGGCTGGGGTTGCACAACTCCGAGGCGTTTGGCGAGCCTGAGCCAATCAGTCTCGATTTCCTGCAGACTGGCTTTGGGGGCACGCCAGCGACCGATGATGACAAAATGCCAGCCAGGAACGATTTGAGCACGATGCGCTCGAATGACCTCACGCATCAGGCGGCGCACTCGGTTCCTCAGGACGGCATTTCCCAGCTTTTTGCCTGTAATCAGGCCGTACTGAAACTCCGGCTCACTTTCGAGCTTCAAAACCCCCAAGACGAGGAATTTCCCGGCTTGGCTGCTGCCTGCTGCTTTGACACGTGCGAAGTCGCACGCGTGCTTCAGCCGCAGGGAAGAGGGAAGGCGCATGACAGGGCCGCCCGCAGGCAGCGGTTCAGGTGTGCTGCTGCGTGTGGCGCTTGAAGTGAATTTCCACGCCCTTTGGCAGGAGACGCTTGCGACCGGCACGGCGGCGGCGGGCCAAGATGTCGCGGCCGTTTGCCGTCTTCGAGCGGGCGCGGAAGCCAAACTGTTGCTTGCGCGTGCGTTTGGATGGTTGGTAGGTTCTAAATGTCTTGGGCATGTGCGGGTGGGGTGGTGAAAGGGTTTAAAATTTCCAGGAGATGGCCGACAGAGGCCCAACACCTGAAAAGGGGGCGCGAGATTACTGGGAGCGGCCACTTTGTCAATCAGGGCTTTACCCTGAGTCACGTCGCCCCACTGCTGGCCCTCCAAAAAGATGGTGCCGGAGACAGGACTCGAACCTGCACTAGTTTCCCAACCAGATCCTAAGTCTGGCGCGTCTACCAATTCCGCCACTCCGGCCAGGAGATGTCAGTCGCGCCGACAGTTCCCACCCCAGAGCATTCTGCAACGTCTTTTCTGCCTTACTCGCGAACATATCACAACATCCACTCTGCCACCGTCGCGTAGATCGGGAAATCTGTGACCAAAACATTGTGATGATCTGCTCAAGGTATAGTTACCCACTGCTTTTCAATGGCTGGGTCTTCAAACAGATGAAAAGGTTTTCAAGATGGCTATTGACCCCAGGGCGGCGAATTGGGTAGTCTGAATGTTGTTTTCCAGATAATCACCGCTGTCACGTTTTCAGCGGGCGCTGCTTTAGCTTTCAAACCATTCCCGCTATGCGCTCCCTATTCATACGCATTCAGATTTTCGTCGCCACGCTTCTGTTGGCATCGAGCATACCTTGCTTGGCCACCTCAGACTTTTATAGCACGGGGCCAGGAACAGGCACGCCGGATGGCATGTGTGATGTCTGGCAGGCTATTTACAATGGCTGGGGCTTGAGCCAAAGCGGTGATGCGGACAATGATGGTTGCTCCAATTTGATCGAATCCATCGCAGGCACCAATCCACGGCTGGCAGGTGATTGCTTGAAGGTGGGTAACACCGTGCTGAGTCAGAGCGGTATCGTATTCACCTTTGATGCTGAGGCAGGGAAGCAATACCAGGTAGTGGAAGCGGATCAGCCAAATGGTAGCCAGCCCGGCAATGTCTGGGCTCCAGTGGCAGGTGCGCTGAAAACGCCCACGGCGGATAATCCTGGCGAATCCATCTCGATTACTCGGCCAGCAGGTGTCAGGAAGTTTTACAAGCTCCAAGTCACCGATGTGGATGCGGACAATGACGGTCTCTCTGATTGGGTCGAGCGCAAAACAGGCACCGATCCCACCAGCGCGACTTCTATTGCCAATGCCTCTGGCGGTGCGGCGTCGGATGCAGACACGATGCGTTCTTTGTTATCGATCACAGCAACCGCGGCAGTTCCAAACGGATTGGAGCGCACCGTAAAAACCGGCACGCCGACACCGATGCCTGCCAAGATTGGCCTCATGCGCAGCTTTGGCACGATGCCGCTGACTTTACCGGTTAGTGGTGGCCCTGGTGCACCGAGTCCGACCAGAGGAGCGGCGACTGTGGCTGACTTCAATGTGCCGACTGCGGTGGCGATCCCGCAAAATGGTGCAACGAGCACCCCATTCCTCATCGATGTGCTGCCGGTGCCTGACGATGTGGATGAAGTGCCTGAGTATGCCAAGATTACCTTTGGATTACCCAATATCCCATCAGCTCAGGGCCCTAGCGCCACAGTGTGTGTCTGCGATGCTGATCCGACCAATCCGATCAACCGCACACTGTATGTGGCCTTCTTGGGACGTGAAGCTGGTGCCGCATCAACAGCGAGCGGTTACGCCACAGCGCTGGTCGAAGGTGATAATGACCGGGCCAGCATCAGCGTGGTCTTCAACAATCTGAGTTCGCTCCAGAACACTTGCTACATCCGCGTCGGCCCAGATCTCGAAGTGCTGCCGCTGCCTCTGGGCCAAGTTTCGGGTGCGAACTGGCCGATCCGGGCTGCGCAGACTGAGATCACGGATCAGCGCATGCTGGATGCCTTGAAAAACGGTGAACTCTATGTGGCGATCACGACCGAGAATTTTCAGGACAAGGAAATCTGGGGCTACTTCAACAAAGCCTCCGGTTCCGCCGAGTTTGACTCGAATAACACAAATCTCGCCGCTCCAGCCCTCGGCAGCACGCTTTGGACGAATCCCACTGGAGATGCGATGGAGCGTGATATCTGGCGTTTCATGAATCAGGCGACGATGGGCGGCACAACGGCGCTTTACACGGAAATCCGCGCTGAAGTCGATGCGGCCATCGCGGGTGGTGGCAATTACCTTTTGGGCCTGGCGAACTGGATGGACAAGCAGATGAACCCCAGCCTCACGCCTTCGCTCAATTACCAAAAACTCGTCATGGCGGCAGATGCGGAGGAATTCGCGCTTCGCGGCAACAAGCCCATCAATTACAACAACGATCCACTTCAAGCTGGCGGCACTGTGGGCGTCACTTATGTGAATGGCATGCCCGTGGCAAACTCTGGCAGCCCGAACACGAACGATCCAGGCGGCAATTACCCGCAGAACTCCCCGAACCGCCGCCGTGAGTGGTGGACGATCGCGCTGCAGAGCAAGGACCAGCTCCGCCAGCGTGTGGCGCAGGCTTTGAGTGAGATCACTGTCATCTCCGAGCGTGATGCGGGTACTCTCTTATACCATTACGGTGCGGCAAATTGGTGGGACATGCTGGCTTCGGGGGCTTTCGGCAAATACCGTGACCTGCTCCAGCAAGTGACGCTGAACCCGATGATGGGGAATTACCTCACCAGTCTGTCGAACCGCGCCACTTATGATGCAGGCGGCGGCATCATCATCAGCCCGGATGAAAACTACGCGCGCGAAATCATGCAGCTCTTCAGCATCGGTCTCGTGCTACGCCATCCAGATGGCAGCCTCATTTTGAGTCCCGAGGGTCTCCCCATCGCCACATATGATAACAACGACATCTCTGAGATGGCGCGTGTATTCACCGGCTTCTCGCATGGTGCACGGCACGGCACGGTGCGCGCGGGCATCAATGGCGGCTACGGCAGTGTGGGCACCACGGATCAGCGCATTTCGTCCACGATCTACTCCAATGGCAGCGGCAACAACGTGTGGTTTGGCCGCCAGGATGGTCATTGGTATTGGCAGGCACCGTGGACGACGCCGATGGCCGTGATTGGTCGCCAGGGTGCCACCGTGTATCATGATTTCAATGCGAAGACGCTTTTCAACGGCAAGCACCAGCAGACCGACCTCGGTCTCCAGACGGTCAATAATGTCGCGCCGTTTGTGCCCGCTACGGATGCGGAGGCACACAGCTTGGCTCTTGCTGATGTTGTGAATGCGCATGATGCGCTCGCGGGCCGCGCGTCCGACGCGACCTACCCGGATTACGATCCAAATCCGAATCCTGCCCGCCCCGGTCACACCAACACGCCGATCAACATCTCCCGCTGGATGATTCAGCGCCTAGTGACCTCGAACCCCTCCGCAGGCTACATCTACCGCGTGCAAAAGGCCTACCGCGACAGCAACGGTACGCTGGGTAACGTCGTAAAGGCCATCTTCCTCGATTACGAAGCTCGCAGCCTACAACTCGCGGATTCCGCTGTGGCTCATGGCAAAATCAAGGAGCCGATGATCCACTTCGCGCATGTGCTGCGTCAGTTTAAGGCTTTCTCGGGTGCGCCAGTGAGCGTGCTTAGCAGCATGGAGACCGGATTCTCCGAGACGGACTCGCCCATCGCCAAATACCCCGGCTCCGAGCTGGCAAAGTTTGGCAGTTACAACCTCAGTCCGCCGTCAAAACCCACCGCGTGGCCAGATGGTCCCTTTCGTTTCCGTATCGACTCCTTGCGCACCAATCTTGGCCAGTCGCCGCTGGATGCGCCGACGGTGTTTAACTGGTTCTACCCCGATTTCACTGTGCCGGGCAAGCTTTCGCAAGCAGGCCTCTTCGCGCCGGAAATGCAGACAATCACCGAAGCGGCTGAAGTCTCGAAGATCAATCATCTCTACAACTACACTTGGATGACGCTCGCGCCGATGAGTGCCACGCCTGGCGTTAGCGGCGCGGATTTCATCTTCCGCAACGGCAGCGCCACACCAGCGGTGCGATTTTCAACCAATGGCGGCTCCTCGCTCATGGGCTGGCCTGCGACGATCCTGCTCGACAGCACCAACTGGAACACCGGCATCACCCTCACGATGGTGGGCGTAAATAACCAGCACATCAGCCAGATGGCCTACAGCGGTGTGCGTTATGCCGTCACTGGATCGGCACCAGGTTACAACGGCGTCGCCGTGGCACCCACACCGGTGAGCTTTATCGAAAATGAGCCGAAGAATGAACAACTTGTCGTCTCCGAGACCAGCTCCGGCACTTGGGTGCACGAGGGCGGCGTCACGGATAGCATCAGCATCCGCCTCTCCGCTCCGCTGCCGCCTGGAGCGAGTGTGGATGTGTCTTTTGCCACTGCCAATGGTGAGGTGGGCATCACTCCGCCCACGCTGACCTTCACGGAGGCGAATTGGAACACCAACCAGTCCATCACCGTTACCGCCACGGATGACACGGATGTGGAAGACATCGGCACGGGTGATGATCGCATCGTCATCACCACCAGCAGCAGCACTTCGGCGAATTATCACGGCATCGTCACAGGGGACGTTCCCGTCAATGTGAACGACAACGATGGCGGCATCGGCATCATCATCGCCGAAAGCGGTGGCTTTACGGATGTGGCGGAAACATCTGCCAGTGTCATTAGCCCGCTTTCCGCAGGCATGGACAGCTACACCATCGCCCTCGCCAGTGCGCCGACGGCGAATGTGGTCGTCACATGCACCGGCAACGGTCTGCAGGTGAATCAAACAGCTACCAGCACCTTTGGCTCGCCTTATACCCGCACCTTCACCACCGCGAACTGGAATGTGCCGCAAACCGTCGTCGTGCGTGGCAACAACGACACGACCGCTGAAGGCCCACACTGGGGCCGCGTGGTGCACACTGTGGCCACCGCAGGCGGTTACACAGCCAGCATGCCCATCCCGCTCGTCACCACTCACATCGCCGATGACGACGACAGCATCATCCTCCGTCACACCGGCACGGAAACTCGCGTCATGGAGGGTGATTTCACCGATACCATCACCGTAGCGCTGCGCACCAATCCTAACGCACCGGTCAGCGTCACACTCAGCTCTCCGCAGCTCAGCTTCAATCCTGCCACCATCGTTTTCCAGCCTACCGGCGGCACTGGCATCCTTTGGAACAGCCCGCAGACCGTCACCGTCACGGCGAATGATGATTTCATCAATGAAGGCATCCAGCGTGGCTTCACCTCGGATGCGCCGCCCGTGCCAGCCTCCGCCACGGCCACTCTCACTAGTGGAGCCGTTTCTGTCGTCACAGTGACGAATCAAGGGCATGGCTACGTCGGCATTCCATCGGTATCCTTCACCGCAGCTCCCACGGGCGGCACGACGGCAGCGGGTTATCCCCTGATGACACCGTATGGCAAAATCGCCAGCATCGCCATCACCATTCCCGGGAGCGGCTATGTGAGTACACCCGCCATCACCATCACGGCGCCGCAGATCCCACCCGTGGTCATCAATGCCTACTCACAGAGCACTGGCACGAACTACAACGGCAGCGCCGCTCCCGTGTTGCCTGTGACCGTCATCGACAACGATGACTCCCGCATCGTCATCAACGAAAGCGGCGGCAGCACCCTCGTGAATGAAGACGGCACCGTGGACACCTACACCATCGCTTTGGGCCGCAGGCCTGACACCGGCAGCACCAGCACCGTCTCGCTGGTGCCTAGCACCACCGGCATTCAGGTTTCGCCAGTGGGTCCATTCACCTTCAATGACACGAACTGGAACACACCGGTCACCGTGACCGTCACAACGACCAACGATGTCACCGCTGAGCCCCGCGCCACCGCAACCATCACGCACCACATCACCAGCACCGATCCCACCTATGATCGAGTGAACTCGCCCGTCGTCGTCGTCACCGTCGATGACAATGACCCCGCCCTTGCCATCACGCAGAGCAATATTTACACCCAGGTCAAAGAAGGCGGCACGGTAGGCGCAGGTGGCACACCCAATGTCGGCGATACCTTCACGGTCGGCATGAATGGTCGCAATCCAACGGCCAACTTGACTGTTACGCTGGTGCCAAACAGTCAGATCACCGTCTCGCCTGCCGTGCTCACCTTCAGCAGCACCGTCACCGCAGCACAAACCGTCACCGTCACGGCTGTGAACGACACAGATGTCGAAAACACCGTCCACGGCGGTGTGATCGGCTTTAATCTCGCCAGCACCGACAGCTACTTCAACGGAGCCTTCGTGCCGCCAGTGCTCGTGCAGGTCACGGATGATGATTCGCCTGGTGTGAGCATTGTCGAAAGCAGCGGTACCACGCAGACCACGGAAGGCAGCACGACGACGGATAGTTTCACCGTCGTTTTGACCAAACAACCGAGCGCCAATGTCGATGTGACTCTTGATGGCGGCAGCCAGAGTCGTTTAAGCAAAACCAGCACCGTCGCCGCACTGACGACCGCCACGCTGAATTTCACCACTGCGAACTGGAGCACGCCACAAACCGTCTGGACACTGCCGGTGGATGACACGGCGGCCGAACTGCGCCACCTCGCCCCGATCACGCTCGCCCTCACACCCGCTTCTGCGGCTGAGTATGCCGCGCTCACCATCCCGGGTGTCACGCACATCATCACCGACAACGACAACAACGTCGCCAGCAACGTCGTGCGCATGACCGAGACCAGCGGCTTCACCAGCGTCACCGAGAGCACTCTCACAGACACTTTCACCGTCGTGCTCAGCCAGCAGCCGACCTCGAATGTCACGATCACTTTCACCGGCGACAGCCAAGTGACCGTCTCACCCAGCACATTGACCTTCGTTCCTGGCACCACTGGCGCAGGCACATTCAACTCGGCCCAAACCGTCACCGTGCGAGCCATTGATGACTCAATTGTCGAGCCCATCCTGCACTGGGGTCAAGTGACGGCCACTGTGGCCAGTGCGGACACCTTTTTTGATGGAAAAGCCGTCACACCGGTCAATGCGACCGTTTATGACAACGACGGCCCACGTGTGAATGTCATCCAAAGCGGCGGCAACACGCTCACGAACGAAAATGGCGTTACAGACACCTACACGCTCAGTTTGAGCCACCAGCCCTCCTCGGACGTGATCGTCACTATCACGTCCGATGCGCAGGTTTCGACCGATTTGGCCACGGTGACCTTCACCGCCGCCGATTGGGCACCGAAGACAATCACCATCACCGCCGTGAACGACAGCGTCATCGAGGCCGTCACGCACAATGGCCTCATCACCCACAGCATCGCTAGCGCTGATCCACTTTATCAAAATCTCAGTGCCGCCACGCTCACCGTGCCGATTTGGGACAACGACGTCGCCAGCATCGACGTCACGCACATCGGCGGAACAAACACCGTCATCACTGAAGGCGGTGCACCTGACAGCATCCTCATCAAGCTCAATACCCAGCCGCCTCCTGGCACCAACGCCACCATCACGCTCTATCCGCCGATGGTCTTCATCCCGCCGCCGCTCATTGGCAAAACGAGCGGCTACTTCGCCAATGACCAAGGCACCAGCAATCAGCGTGACAACATCGTCATCGACTACACCGAGAGCATCCTCCAATACCGCAGCACCTTCTACACCACGCTCGCTGGCCTTTACGCACCCGCTCCGATCCCTGCCACACTCGCTACCACCGTCACGACTGCTGACGGCATCAAGCTCCAAAAGGCCCACTGGGCTGCCAGCAAAGCCGTCGTTGATCAAATGGACCTCTGGTTCAATGGCGGTAGCATGAAGGCCAAAAATCCCGTGCTTGTCGAGCCACACGCCACCGCACCCATCCCTCTACCGCCCATCAACGCCAAGCCATCATTGAAGCCATCTACGCCCACAGTGGCGGCACCGACCTCCCCGCCACCAAACGCTACACCGCTGAAGGCACCTACAACGCCAAAACCCCACCCACCGACACTTTCAACACCGATGTGCGAGACCGCGTCAGATGGTGCGGCTATCTCATGAGCGTGGGGGCTCCCGGTTTGATCAGTCACTGATCCGTCTTAACCAAACCCATTTCACACTTATCACCGCCATGAACATCTTCCTCCGCAAAACCGAAGACCGCAGCAATCCCAATCGCCGCGACTTTTTACTGCAATCCACCGCCGCGAGTCTCGGCATAACCAGCATGGTCAATACCATCGCGCAAATGAAGCTCGTCGGCTCCGCCGCCGCGCAGAGCGCTGGAGAAGACTACAAAGCCCTCGTCTGTGTCTTCTTAAATGGTGGCGGTGATTCGAACAACTTTCTCATTCCAGCGGGTGGTTCATCAGCCGCGCGGGCTGATTACAATGCTGGACGCGGCGTGCTGAACATTCCAGACACGCAGTTCGACTACACACCAGCCGCCAACAACGGCTACTTCAATGGTACCACTAACAACGACACCAGCGCCATCACCACCCGCATCGCGCCACTGAATGGCAGTGGCACCAGCAGTCAGTTTGATCCGACCAACCGCGTCAACTACACGCAGGGTAATTTTGCCCTGCATCCCGGCGCATACCCGCTCAAAACGCTCTTTGATTCGCAGGACCTCGCTTTCGTGGCCAACATCGGCACGCTAGTGGGCACGCAGGCCATCACACGCACGAATTTTAACACGCTCCCAGCCTCAACTAAACCACCACAGCTCTTTTCCCACTCCGATCAGCAGGTGCAGTGGCAGTCCTCCCTGCCCGACAAGCCCTTCTCGCAAGGTTGGGGCGGCCGCATTGCCGAAATCGTCGCTGGAATGAACAGTGGCGACCTTGGCGTCAGCATCAGCATCGCCGGAGCCAACAGCTTTCAAATCGGCGTCACTGAGCAGCCCTACTTCATGAATACCAGCGGCGCGGTGAGTTCTCTCAGTGGCTTCAGCGGCGGCACTCCAAGCACCGCCTATGGAAGTGCCCTGCGCAACACCGCGCTCAATCCGCATTACCTCGGAGGCACCACTCCGGCGAACAAATACACACCGCTCGCTGCTATTGGTAGCCTCACCGCTGGAGATCCACTCAGCGCCACGAACTACCAAAACACTAGTGCCGGTTATCGCCTGCGTGCGCTTGAGCAAATCCTCGCTGCCTCGCATGACAGCCTCTTTGACGAAACCTACGTCGGCGTCCCGCAGAGTGCTCGCAACACCGAAGGCCTCGTCGGCAACGCCCTCGCCCAGTCCGCCACGCCTAATCCCACCATCGACCAGCATTGGACGAATTGGTTCCCCGGCGGCTTCGGCCAGACGGATCTCAGCAACCAGCTCAAAGTCGTAGGCCGTCTC
>JANOBP010000212.1:0-4615 GCA_031411715.1 Verrucomicrobiaceae bacterium
CACGCCGCCTCAATCACGTTTTCTTTAACCTCTTCGGCAACGCCGCCGACATCATGCCTGATGGCGGCGTCATCACCATTCGCTTTCAGCAAACGGAACGAGAGATCATGACCGAAGTCGAAGACAGCGGCCCAGGCTTCCCCCCGGGCATCGTGGAGAAGCTCTTCACGCCTTTCTTCACCCATGGCAAAGCCAGCGGCACAGGGCTGGGTCTGTCCATCTGCAAAAACATCACCGAGGACCACGGTGGCCGCATCTGGGCCAAAGCGGAGGCTGGGAGAGGTGCCATTTTCTGCTTCACACTGCCTCTGGGCAGCTGAGTTGAGTTCTGCAGCAAGTAGTCTCGGCCAGTAGTGGGGCACTGAAGCTACAAACCATCTCGCCTTGGTCACAGCTCGGGAATCCTGCGTTGTGGCTCGCAGCGGCGGGGCAGATCTTTTTCAGCTTGTCCGTCGGTTTTGGCGTCATCATCGTCTATGCCAGTTACTTGACGAAAAAGAACGACGTCGTGCTCAGTGGCCACACCGCGAGCAGTGCCAACGGGTTTTGCGAGGTCGCGCTGGGCGGACTGATCACGGTGCCTGCTGCAGTGACCTTCCTCGGACTGGCCTCGGTGGCAGGGCAGGGGACTTTCGGGCTGGGATTCACCGTATTGCCACTCGTTTTCGCCAAGATGCCTTTTGGGGCCTTTTTTGGCGGCGCGTTCTTCTTCATTCTCTTCCTGGCTGCCATTCATCCCGCAGGGCGGTGAGGATGGTGAAGTCTCTGTTCATGATGCCGCGAATGATGCCACTATCCGTCCTTTTCTCCCCGAAAATAGCGACCTGCCGTTGGGATATTCAAAAATGCGGTGCGGAGACGGTGCCTTCTTCGATCTCCTGCTGGCGCTTGCGCACGATGGCGTCGGCCATTTCGGTGACCATTTCTTCGAGGAGGAGGCGCAGGTGGCTGCCGGGGCGGTAGTCGGCGGGGGCGATGTGTTTCACGCGGTCCGCGAGGCCGGTGAGTTGGTAGCATTTGCGGAAGCTGCTGCGGCTGGCTTCATCGGGATTGTACACGGCCACGGCATGGCCGCCGTAGCGCTTCATGAGGGTGAAGCAGGGCACGTCGGTGGGGCCGTCGCCGACGTAGATCATGTTTTGAAAGGGAATGGGCCGCAGTTCAGGTGCCATGTGGTCGTTCACGTCTTCATGGGGCTCGAGCATGCCTTTGTTGATGCGGAAGATGTATTGCGTCTTGGTGGTGTGGCTGATGACGCGCTTGGGGAAGTTGATGCGGCCGTCTTTGTCCTCACCGAACTCGCAGCCAAAGATGCGCCGCATGTGCGGGGCCAGTGCGGAGCCGTCAATGAGGGCCTTGAGGCCGCTGGAGACGATGTAGTGCTCGATCTTGACGCCGAGGAGCCGGTGCTGATCACTGAGGACGCTGTTGAGCTCACCAAACAACTCGGGCACGCCTTTGAAGAAGCGCAGCTTGGCTCCGAGCTTGCGCAGATCCTCATTGGTCGGCCGGTCCATGGCGAGATAGTCGAGCATGCATTTCAGATAGGCCAGTTCTCCATCGTAGCCTTCTTCATCGACGAGCTCGCGACTGCGCTTCCAGAATTGGGAGGGATTGATGCCGAAATGCGGGAACAGCGTCTCGTCCTGCATGTAGGTGGGGCTGAGAGTCTGGTCGTAATCGTAAATGATGCCGATGGTGGATTGCTGGGAAGCCATGGGAAATTAGGATGGTGGATGGAGCGCGCTGGTCAGGGCCGGGTGGGTGAAAGTGTAACCCAAGTTGGTGGCGGCGCTAGGATTGACTCGCTGGCTACTGAGCAGCATCTCCTGAGCCATGCCGGGTAGCAGCAGCTTCAAGGCAAAGGCCGGGGCGTGGCAAAAGGCTGGGCGATGAAGCGTGGCGGCGAGTGTGCGGGTGAACTCGGCATTGGTGACAGATTGCGGCGCGCAGAGATTCAGCGGGCCACGCACACGGGCATCTTGCAGGGCTAACAGGATGAGCTGGGCGGCATCGGTGATGCTGATCCACGGCATCCATTGCCTGCCGGAGCCAAGGCGGCCACCGAGTCCGAAACGGAAGATTTTCTTGAGCATCGGCAGCGCGCCGCCATCTGCGCCGAGCACCATGCCGGTGCGCAGATGAACCACGCGCATGCCCAGAGCCTGCTGCGCGGCGTTTTCCCAAGCGACGCAAAGCTCCGCCAAAAAGCCAGCGCCAGACGTGGAGGACTCATCGAGTATCTCATCACCACGGTCGCCATAGAATCCGGCTCCAGAGGCACAGATGAGCACGCTCGGTCTGTTGGCTGCTTTCCAAGTGCTGAGATGGGTGACGAGTGCCTCGGTGAAGTCCACGCGGCTTTTCCAGATGCGTTCACGCTTGGCCTTCGTCCACAAGCCCATGAGCGATTCACCCGCAAGATGCACCAGAGCATCTAGCTTGGTCTCCGGTAGCTGATGCGGTGTGGAGCTTGGTTGTGAATGGGTTTCCGTGGCGAGCAGCACTGGCAAGCCATGCTGGTTGCGCGTGTAGGCAACCACCTCATGCCCGGCGCCTTGTGCCAAGCGGATGAGATGCCTGCCGATGAATCCCGTTGCTCCTGTGATGCCGATGCGCATGAGGGAACTTAGACGAGATCATGCCTGTGTCATGCTGTAAGGGTGCATGGGCAGGCTTGGGTCATTTTCCGAGCAGCAAGCAACGAAACGACCTTCCCATGAGTGCAGGATGCGTGAGTGACTGAAACTGGCGCATGGTGGGGCCATCAAGCGGCTTTCCTTCAAGGCTCGCTAACCAAAGAGCGGCCAGGCGAGTGAGATAGCGGCCTTGGTGGTCGTAATCACGGACGTGGAGGCCGTGGGACTCGGCTTCGGTGATGAGGCGGGTGAAATTGACGTGGGTGGTGAGGTCACACTCGCCGAGCTCTTCGAGCACTTGGTCGTCGGTTTGGTGGTTCCGGTAGCGGCGGAGGGTTCCGGCGGGTCGGGTGAAGTGTTCCTCGGCATCGAGTCCGTAGTCGGCTATGAAGATGCTGCCACGAAACGGGGCGGCTGCGAGCTGGCGCATCCAGTGGAGTGCGGCGAGTGAGATTTCAATAGTGTGACCCGCCTCGAGATCCTGTGGGAGCTTTTCGATCTCGGAGATGAGCTCAGGACTGCTGGGCGGGGCAGGGGAGAACTCGAGCGCGGCATTGACGTGAAGCTCGTGCCATGTCTGGCCATCGAAGCGCACCAAATGGACCGGAAAAGCATCTGGAAGCTCATTGCAGAGATACATGGCATGCGCAGGGGCTGAGGCGATGCTGTCGAGCCATGACACGTGAGCACCAAGACGTGCTCTCTGGGCCTCGCGGTAAGTTGGGTTGTGCTCGATGATGTAGTAGCGCACACCGGGGATGTCGAGTGTGGCGAGAATGTCTTCGGCAAGTTGGCCGTCGTGTGCGCCTTGCTCAATGAGGGCGAAATCAGCGGGCTGGCCGAGTTTTTGCCATTCCTGACGTACCAGCATGCCCAGAAGTCTGCCGTAGAGCGGGCCGGTGCTGACGCTGGTGTAAAAATCCCCGCTGCGACCGATGCGGCGCGGCCCCGGACCGTAGTAGCCGTGCTGTGGATGGTAGAGCGCCATTTCCATGACCAGTGAAAAGGGCAGCCGCTGGTCTGGAGAGGCAGATATTCTGTCTAGAAGCAGTGAGGTGAGTGGGGACACGGGAAAGGACTGGCGTATTGTGTGAAGGAAGCCTAGCTTTACGGCTAACTTTATGGCCATGAAAGGCAACGATCCCGATCTCAAGTCTGAACGCAACTGGCGCGGTGAAACCGGCCTACGACTCCCGTTTTACCGGCGGGCGTGGTTTAGTGCCCTGATAGCGCTGTTCCTGCTAGCCTTGGTGGGGCTTTTCGGTGTCTATACCGTGATCGTGTCACCCCTGCGAAAGGATGCTGAAAAATACGATCTCAGTGAGATGAACAAGCTGGAGTCCGCCAGCATCATCTATGACCGCACGGGGGATGAATTGGCCCGCCTATGCGTGCTGAATCGTGAGCCTGTGGACATCAAGCAGGTGCCACAGCATTTAATCGATGCGCTGGTGGCGCAGGAGGACTCACGTTTCTTCCAGCATGATGGGGTGGACTACATCGGCCTCACACGTGCTGTTTGGTTAAATTTCCGTGCGGGTGAAGTCACGCAGGGGGCCAGTACGATCACGCAGCAGCTGGCGCGCCAGACCTTCCAACTCCTGGAAAAGAGCTATAAGCGCAAGATCCTGGAGGCCTT
Source organism: Verrucomicrobiaceae bacterium (assembly GCA_031411715.1). Classification (GTDB taxonomy): domain Bacteria; phylum Verrucomicrobiota; class Verrucomicrobiia; order Verrucomicrobiales; family Verrucomicrobiaceae; genus Prosthecobacter. Next base: position 4,279 of record JANOBP010000212.1, read on the forward strand.
CCTGGCGCAGCGAATCGAAAAGCAGTTCTCCAAATCTGAAATTCTCGGTCTTTACCTCAATCGCATTTTCTATGGTGCGAATTTCTATGGCGTTCAGGCGGCATCACGTGGCTACTTCGGCAAGGATGTCAAAGAACTTACGCTTGAAGAGTCGGCGACGATTTGTGGTCTGATCAAGAGCCCCAATAACATCCAGCCACTCAAGAATCCGGTGCGGGCATTGAAGGAACGAAACCATGTGATCGACCGCATGGTGGATGAAGGTAAGCTGAGTGCAGAGGACGCCGAGCGCTACAAAAAGAAGCCGATGGCCACGGCACCCCAAAGCACGGACCTG
>JANOBP010000213.1:0-3676 GCA_031411715.1 Verrucomicrobiaceae bacterium
TCCTTTCTTGAGCAGAAGCATCGCCCGACGGCGTGCCTCCACCTGTTGTTGTTTGCTGCATTTGCGTCCGTCTTCCTTCATGCGGGCACATCCTTACCACACCCTGTGATTATGTGCTATCTATTTGCCGGATTAATAGAAAGCAGGATGCGAAACGAAAGGAACCTCAATCGAGTCACAGCTTGGAAACTGCCAAGCGCGCTGCTGCCAAATCCCACAGCGCGTGGCCGACGCTCTTGAACACAACCGGCCCAGCGTGACCGTTGTGCGAGCCTGTGGCACTCACAGCCTCGATTTCAGTCACACGGCTCCAATCCACCTGCGCGTGAATCAAATCACCCGCCTCGTGCTTGGCACCAGCCAGTGAATCGACAAACACGCTGGCCCGTTGAACCAGCGCAGCTGGTAATTCGGCCATGCTGGCGTTGTAGGCACCCACAGCGGCTACAAAGGCATCCTCCCGCACATCGGCAGGGATCACAGGCGCGCTGCTAGTCGTGCACGTGGCAATCAAGCTCACCCTTGGCAGCACATCGGCGGTGTTTTCGATCACGCTGGCCTTGAAGCCCATGCCGATTGCATCATGTGCCAGCGCATGGGCATTAGCTGCGGTCTTGGAGGCAATGAAGAACTCACGCACGCCCAAGCCCAACGCAAAAGCCTCCAGATGTGCCCTGCCCTGAACTCCGGCCCCCACAATCAACATGGGACCCGTTTTCACCGGCGCGAGCAACTGCGCAGCGAGCAATGACATGGCCGCCGTGCGCCGCGCCGTCACCGTAGCCCCATCCAACACGCACAGCCGTTCACCCGTGTGCGCATTCATCACAAACACCTCAGCCTGAATGCTGGGCAAGCCGCGCGTGTAGTTGTCTCGATGCACGGTGACGAGCTTGGTGATCGCCAGTTGCTCATCCGCAGCGGGCATGACGAGCAACGTGCCGTTGTTCGCGATGGGCATGATGATGCGTTGCGGAGCCGCAGCCTTGCCCGCGCTCTTATCTCGCAGCACGGCCTGCAAAGCCTGCGCCAGTTCGGGGTAGGGCAGCAACGCACGCGTGGCTTCAGCATCAAAGGTCTTCATGGGTTTTTCAGTTGGGGAAATTTGCTCGCTCCACTGGAGCGCCGGATTCCAAGCCTTAGCCAATGGAATTGATGCTTTGAGCTCATGCATTGACTTGTCATCCAGCATCTTTAGCCGTGTGGCATGAGCCTTCCACGCCTGTCCTGTATTCTCGCCTGCGCCTCTTTGTCCATCCTGCTTTCGTGCAGCCCGAGCCTCGCGAGGGAGGCGTTCTTTTCCAAAGACGGTAAGACCGTGACGATGGGGCTGGCCAATGCTCTTTCGGGTCTGGTGCAAGTGGACATCGCCACGGGAAAGATCACGCAAGCAACGTTGCCAAAGGATCTCAAAGACGAGGGTATCGAAAGCGTCGCGCGTGGCGGCGATGGCGAGGCGCTCTTCCTTGCCAAAGATGCCGTGTGGGTCTGGACAACGGGTGCTGCTGGCGTGGTGAAACGCGTGTACTCCACCGCACCCGTCGTGGGAGCCACCGATCTCTTCGTGGCCACCAAACCCGGCACACCACTCACGGATGGCCTCTTTGTCAGCGGCCATGTGAAGGATGCCGCCGAGGCTGCTTACAGCGCCGGAAGTTTTTACGGCCGCAAGCCGGGCAGCAAGAGCAAAACCTTCTCCTCCATCTTTTGCCGCCGCGTAAGCGATGCCACCGGCGGCGTCTTCTCCGATGACGGTCGCCTCTTCTTCATCAGCAGTGGCGATCTCTGGGAAGGCGGCATCGCTGTGGATGACGATTCCGGCATGGAAAGGCTCGGCACACTGGTCGGCGCGCGCATCGCCCCGCTGGCCATTTCAAACACCGACGAAGCCAACGGCGGCGGCATGTGGGTCCACCACATCGCTCCGGCTGGAAACTGGATCTACGTGCAGCTCCGCGGACGCCACATGGCCACGCTACTGCGCACACCGATGCCCGCCAAGCCACTCCATGCTCCAGACGCGGACGACTTCCCCACCGTGAAGGCTCAACTCGATGCCATGAAGCAATCGCTGACCCAGACACAAATCATCGCTGATGATCTCGGCGATGTGTTCGGCTTCTGCGCCACCGAAGTGGCCGGCAAGCCACAAGTCTTTTACTGCACCCGCACCGAAGCCGAAGGCAAAGGCCCCGCCATGCTCCTCTGGGAAGGCGCAGGCCAGGCGCGTGTCATTGGCTACCTGCCGCAGGAGTGAAGTCAGTTCACGCCAGAAGCTCGCTACAATACCACAGCATGCGCGGCAGGTGGAACGGCCCCTTCCACATGTTGCCCTTCAGTTTGACGGACGGTGTGCCATCGCGGTGCAAATAGCCGAACCACTCGCCGTGCTCCGCGTCTGGGAAGTGTGCAAAGCTCCAGTCATGCACCAGCTTGTGCCACTGCGCATACTTCGCATCACCCGTGACGTGCCAGGCCAGCAGCGTGGCGATGATCGCCTCATTGTGCGGCCACCAGAACTTCATGTCGTGCCAGTATTCCTGCACCGGCTTGCCATACACATCGCGGAAATAGAAGATCCCGCCGCGCTCCGCATCCCAGCCGCGCTGCCACATGCAGTCGAGGATTTGCAGCCCTAGCTTTGTGTAGCTCATCTCCCCACGCCAGCGGCCCTCATGCAGGATGAACCACGCACACTCCAGCGCATGCCCCGGATTCAGTGTGCGCCCATCAAAGTGGTCGATGATCGACCCATCGGGCGAAACGATCTCCATCAGTGCTCCAAGCTCCGGTTTGAAGAAAAACTGCTGAATCTCCAAAATAAAACGATCCACCCACTCCGAGCACGTGTGACCGGAGACCTTCGCATCACCCAGATTCACCCGCAGCTCCTGCGCCGTCGCGATCCCGATCATCAGCGCACCGATGCCCATCATCGGCCGCGTATTCGGCTCGATCTTCGGCTGCATCATCCCCGGCTCGAAACTGTGCTTCAAATACGTCGCAAAATCCCGACGCGCCCGTTCCGCATAACTCTCATCCCCCGTCGCCTTCGCATACGCCGCATGCGCGATCGCCGCAAAGGCCTCGCTAAACACATAGCGCCGCATCCGCAGTGGCCGCCCCTCCCGCGTCACCGTGAAGAACAACTTCCCATCCGTCGCATACCCATGCTTCTCCAAGAACGCCAAGCACGACCCCGCCGCATCCAGCCAGTCACTGCGCTGCTCCACCGTGTTATACAGCGTCGCCAGCGTCCACGCCGCCCGCCCCTGGAACCAGATGCTCTTGTCCGTGTCCAAAATCGACCCATCCCGATCCAGCGACGTGATGATGCCATCAAACTCACGATCCATCCCATGCCTCATCCAAAACGGCATCACATCATGCAGCAGCGTGTCGCGGTAGAGCGTGCGCAGCTCCTCTCGGTGTCCTGGGTCAGTCAGATCGTGGTTCATCTCCAGACTTTTGAACCACTCATGCCCACTAATCCAACACTGATCATCGGACCCAGAGTGAAGGTGGAGCTAGAAATAGGCATGTGCGACAGCTCACCCCTGAGCTTTGGGTGCCACATTATGATGAGCTATTTGTTCACGGCACTTGATGCGTGAATAATGTGGACCCACGAAGGTAGCAACTGGTGATCCGCACATGGTACGACTGTGATAAAGAC
>JANOBP010000214.1:0-2906 GCA_031411715.1 Verrucomicrobiaceae bacterium
GTGACGTGATGCATCGGTGTGCGGCCCAAGGCTTTGCGGCAGAGTCGGCGCAGGTGCTCGGTGCTCACGCAGGCCTGCCGTGCCAGTTCATCCAGGGTCCAATCTTGGCCGACGTTGGATGACACACGCTCCCAGATGCGGTGCAGGCGGTCATCCACCTGCCACGGCTGTGCAAAGCGCTCGATGTAATGCTGGATCAGCTCCACACCATGAAACATGGCCGCAGGAGTGGCTTCACGGCTGGCTTCTTCGATCAGGCCTTCAATGGCATGCCACAGTGCCTCACCAGCAAAGGGTGCCATGAGCGGCGAACTGCTGCTGAGGATCGGTTTCTGCTCCGGCTGCTGCTCATAGCGCACCCAGCAGCAGCGCCAGACCTTCCCAGGCACGGCATGAAAGGCGTTCACCATGAATGGCGGCAGCGCTACAGCCATACCAGCACCGCATTTCTTCCAGGTGCCATCCACCAGCACGCGGCCTTCGCCCTCCAGGCAGGCCAGGAAATACAAGCCACCCTGATGCATGCGCACGATGCGGTAAGGCGCGCGCGCCGTCATCACACCCGCATGCGCGATGCGGTGGGTGCTCAGCGTACCGCACACTGGCGCACCGCGCAGCCACACCCGTTTATCCTGCTCCGTGGCACGCACCACACGGTAATCGGTGCCAGCCCCATGTGTGTGCGTTTCAGATAGCTCTTGGATGGAGGCGGAAGCGTGCATTTGAGGAGAATATATGATTTATGATTTACGATTTATGATTTCAAATACCATGCAGCCTCACTGCGAAGCCAAATCATAAATCTAAAATCGTAAATCATAAATCCAAACATCATGCCCAACATCTGGACCGGAATCGGCAATCCCTACACCCGCCTCGAAGTCGTTGACCGCCTCAAAGCCACGCTGGCCAAAGGTGAGCCCATTATCGCGGCCGGCGCTGGCACGGGCATCAGCGCCAAGTTCATTGAGCAAGGCGGTGCCGATCTCATCATCATTTATAACAGTGGTCGCTTCCGCATGATGGGCCACGGCAGCACGTGCGGTCTCATGGCTTATGGAGATGCCAACGCCATCGCCATGGAAATCGGCGAGTATGAAGTGCTCCCCATCGTCAAAGAGATCCCCGTCGTCTGCGGCGTGCACGCCACGGACCCACGCCGCCGCATGTGGCACTGGCTTGGCCGCGTGAAGGAGATGGGATTCTCTGGAGTGAACAATTTCCCCACCCACACCATCGTGGACGGGCACTTCCGTGGCGTGCTGGAAGAAACCGGCATGAGCGTGCAAAAAGAGTTCGAAATGGTCGGCCTCGCCCATCGCATGGATCTTTTTAGCATCGTCTATGTCGCCACGCCTGAGGAAGCCATCGAGATGACCAAGCAGGGAGCCGATGTCGTCATCGCACACGTCGGCACTACCGTTGGCGGCAGCATTGGTGTCACCAGCGCCGTCGTGAGCTGGGATCACACCGTTAAAGTCACTCAGGACATCATTGATGCCGCCAAAAGCGTGCGCAAAGACGTCATCACACTCACGCATGGTGGCCCGATCAACACGCCAAAGGATGTGGAATACATCCTCAGCAAAACCAGCGCGGACGGCTTTGTCGGAGCCAGCAGCCTGGAGCGCATGGGCGTGGAAGACTCCCTCACCAGCCTCACTCGCGAGTTCAAGCGCGTGCCCATAGGACGGTAGGCGCTAGTGTCTCGGTCCCGAACGCTCCCTGTGCTGATGCGTTGTGCGAAAAAACACCTTGATCACCTCAAGGATGTAGAATGACCACGGTCCCTTTTTTCACCAAAGAGTAGAGTGTCATGAGATCCGCGCTGCGCAGGCTCAAGCAGCCCCAGGTGAGGTTTTGGGGTCCATCAGGCCAGTCGCTGACCCATCCGTGAATGCCAATGCCGCCGCCGAGACTGGTTCCGGCAGAGGGTGTGTGCTTGGCGGCATTCGCCTGCCTGATCTGCGCACATTCAGCTTTCGTGATGCGTTTCTCGGCCAGGGCATCTCGTGCATCAGCGTCGTTGGGATAATTCAGACGAATCCAAGCCTTGCCGAGATACTCGCCGAACTTCCCATCGAACGGCCCCAGTGCCTTCTGCAAAATGCGGTATTCGCCCTCAGGGGTTCGATTGTCGCCCTCTGCTGACTTACGCCCGAGCGGCTCCTGCCCGAGTGCGATGGGCAGCGTGAGTTGTACTTTGCCTTTTGAGCAATAGTAGAGTCGATATTCATGCTTGATGGCGATGACGAGACCGGGATAACGCGCTGGAACGGTTAAACGACGATGCGCGCGAACAAAGGCGGATGGCGACTGAAACACCGGTGCCTGCGGATTGGTATGAATGAGCCATTCGAGCTGCGTGAGTTGCCCTGCGGCTCCCAATGCGATCACGCCGACTTTTTGTCGACGCTTGACCACATCACCGGGTTTCAGACCGTTGATCTCGATGCCACGAAACTCACAGGACACGGTCCGCAGTAGACCATTCTCCAAAAAGCGATGCTCGATCCGCAACGACTGGCCTTTGGTGGTCTCGACCACATCCATGACACGACCCGTTGCGATGGAGTACACGCTCTGTCCTGCATCCGTCGTGCCGCCACCGGTGCCATTCCAAGCCTCACCCGCATGGAGATAGAGTGCATCGATCCAGCTTTCCGTCACTCGCCAGCCTGCATGCTTTTGTCCCGTCTCCTTGCAAACATAGCCGCCAGAACCTTCGGCATTGCCAAGTGGAAAGTCAAAGCCATCTGCGAGCGAGGCGTCCAGCATACGCTCAATGAGTGGTTGCTGTGCGGTCAGCGTCGTGCAGGCGAAAACAAGCAGTAGCGCCGTCCAATGTGCGCTCATGGGAGAATCAAGATCGCCTTGGTTCCAAGACCGACTTCTGATGGCAACAG
>JANOBP010000215.1:0-7123 GCA_031411715.1 Verrucomicrobiaceae bacterium
TATGTGCTCACCCTGACCTCTTTTGACTCTAAATTCGACCGCAGTCTTTCCGGCCAGGCAAAACTCACGCCGGAAGAACAACGAGGCTTTGAGCTCTTCATGACCGAATACGAGCCGCGCATGGGCCAGCGCGGTGCCGACTGCTTTCACTGCCATGGCGGCCCACTCTTCACCGACCATCAATTCCGCAACAACGGCCTCCAAAACGCCGAATTCGATACCGGACGCCATCGCGTCACCAAAGACGAGCGCGACCTCAACAAGTTCTCGACTCCCAGCCTGCGCAACATTGCTCTGACAGCTCCCTACATGCATGATGGCCGCTTCACGACTCTAGATGAAGTCATCAACCACTACGACCACCGCCTCCACCGCAGTGACACGCTCGACCCCAACCTCGCTAAGCATCCTCCCACTGGCATCCGCCTCAGTTCCCAGGACAAAGCAGCACTCGTTGCTTTCCTGAAGACACTGACGGACGAAAAGTTTGTAAAGCCATGAGACTCAATTCCCACAGCGATAAAACACTTCCAATATCAGCGTGCATAGAGCCTGACGATAAGTGGCATCAGCAGCATCACTTGCAGGCCAATTCGACTGTCCACGTTTGAAGCTCCCATCCGCTTCCTGTGCAGCGATGAGCTGTGGCATGACCAATGCTGCAAAGGTTTTCCATTCCGCTCCGCCATTCAAGAACAAGGCGTGCGTATATCCGTGCCAGGAGTAGAGATTGCAGTTTCTGGTCCATTGGGGAGGCTCCGCATTGAGGTACTCTGTGATGAATTTCACGGCTTTACTGGAGGCGGGTGTGCTTTGACCTGTTAGTAAGATATGTCCAGTGATGGCTCCTCCACTGAGGCTCCATTGGTTGTAATGGGCATCACGGTTGGCACCCCCAAAGCCGCCATCCTTCGTCTGCATGTAGCCCAAATAATCCAGTGACTTCTGAATGCATTCAGCGAGCCCTTCAAAGCGCAGTGAACTTTTTTTGGCAACTTCGAGCACGAGGAAGTGCCAGTTGGCCACAGAAAGGTCTGCTGCACCTGGATTATAGACGATCTCTTTGCCTCCATAGCCCCAAGACCCGCGCTTGGACTGCTGCGAGATGATCACCTTCACTGCCGCGGTAAAACAGTCACGCAAGCCGGGTAAAGCTTTGGTGCCGAGGCGAGCCAAGATGTAGGACTCGCCGATGGCCAAGGTGGCGATAGCGTGCTCATAGGTGCCAGCACCTCCCTTGTTGGCATCCCAGCTTTCAGTGAGCAAGCCGTGTGGATTCTTTTTGCCGAGATCAATCAGATACATCAGTCCTTTGACCACTGTCTCACCATACTCATCGGAATCTGCCGTCTCTCCATGTCCCAAGAAGCATTGGAGGGCAAAACCCGTCATGGCGGCCTTGTTGCTTCGGCCCCAGGAGCCATCTGGATTTTGGTTGGTTTTAAAGAGGTTCAGCGAGCGAATCACGGCCGCCTCGACCTCCGCAGTGCCGCCACCTTCGAGGATCTTCTTCAAGCGCGCATCCGCAGTCATACGGTTGGCGTAACGTGCTGGCAGAGCAGCCACGTTGACTGCTTTTGGCGTGGCGTTTGCCGTTGGCGCGCTCTGCATCGTGGCCCAATGCTCTTTGGAATATTCCTTGTCGGGCGGGCTGAGGTTATCGATGAGGATTTCGGAGACTCCACCGCTCTTCAGGCGCACGAGCACTGAGCGCTTGGCGGCATTCACACCCGTCATCTCCGCCTCGATGATTTGTCCATTGATGTTGGTCCACACCCTCATCTCGGCTGCCGCCAGATTGGTCAGCAGCACGAGGGTGATCGCTGCGGTGCAAAGTCCGCGCTTCATGACTATTTCGCGGCCTTCGCTTGCGCCTGGCTTTCAGGGGAGAGCCGTGTGAGTGGGACGCTGTGCGTCACACCTGTGGCAGTGACCGTTAGGATGACGTTTTCGCCTTCTAGGCGCACAAAGGTGGCTTCAAGCTCTTTACCGTCGCTGCTGGTCCATTTGGCAGCAGCGGCAGGCGCTCCGCCGGTGGCTGGTGCGGGAGCAGGTGCGGCACCACCAGCGGTGAGAGAAGCACCTTCCGTGATCCATGTTTCCAGCAGCTTCAACTCGGCTGGCGTGAGGCGATTTTTGCCCTTCGGCGGCATCACATCATCGTCATCGTCCGGAAGAGTGCAGAAAATGAGCATCGTGCTTTTCTTGGGCTCATTGGGCACAATATGTTTACCTGGGCCGATGCTCTCCGGCATCTTGGCGTCATCTAGCGCGAGGTCGCCTTTGGTCTTTTTCGTCGCACTGTGACACTCAAAGCACTTGTTGCGGAAAATAGGCGCAATTTGTGATTTGTAATCCACTGCGCTGGCGCTGGTGACGAGAAGGAGACTGGTGGTGAGGAGGAGGGCGGCTGATTTCATGAATTAGTGAGATGAAAAACGAAGGTTGCGGTTTTGGCTAGCAAAGAAATCAACGGGAGCCGGAAGCCTCAAGGTCACGAAGCTTGGCAAGTTGCATTTTGATGGCGGCCGCCAAGCTGTCGAGCTGGCTGATGCCAAGAATCGCCCTGCGCTCAGCAAAGACGTTGATGAGCCCACTGTTTTCTGGTTCTGAGCTATTCCAGCTAGCACCACGCAGGGCGCTGGGACTTTGAGCCACCAAGGCGCTGTGTGCATTGTTAAGCGCCTGACGCAGGGCGGCGATCTGCGCTTTCACTTCCTGAACTGGACTGGTGGTATTTCGGATTGAAGAACCGCTGCCGAATTGCGGGACACTTGGCTTCATCCCGCGCTCCAAGGCAAGCTTTGCCTCCAATTGCCGAGCGTCCGCCAGCATTTGAGCGCGCGCCGTGTTCGTTTCGTTGGGGTCGTAGCAGGCCTGCCATCTCAGTTCATCGCTACTTTTTGACAGGGATATTTTGATGAAGCCCGACTCATGCTGGATGGAAAGTTCGTCGCCCTTGAAGGCCGTGACCAATGCCGACTGTAGCACCCGGCCTCCATCCAGAGCTAATTGTGGATACTTTTTTCCCACCATGGCACTGCGTCGTTCCGCTTTGAATTTATCATACGTCGCTTTGAGCACTTCCAACTCCTGCCGCTTGATCTCCAGCAGCTTTTCCATCTCCTTCACTCGCGTCTCCAGTTCCGCGATTTTTAACAACTGCTGCTGCGTCGCGAATAATTGAGCCTGCGTCTGCTTGAGTTGCAGACTGGTTTGATCCACCAGCTTTTGCAGTTCCTGGTTTTCTTTTTGCAGCGCTTCGTAGTCACTTTTTTTCACGCAACTCGCCACCAATAGCGCGCACAGCATGCTTAGGATGACAATATGGAGTCGAAAGTTCATGATCGTGCGGAATTCGGGAAAAACCTAGCCTGAGACGGGTATTCTGTCACGTGAAGGCTTAAGCCTAAGCATGGAATCTTGCGAATGAGACCAGCCCCTGCCAACATCACTCATGCCCCACGATCTCCACGCCGCCCTCAAACAGCACTTCGGCCACAAGGCCTTCCGTGCCGGTCAGGAGCAGGTCATGGAAGCGCTGCTGGCTGGAAGGAGTGCGCTGGCGCTGTTTCCGACGAGCGCGGGCAAATCGCTCTGCTATCAGCTTCCTGCGCTAATCATGGATGGCGTGACGCTGGTCATCTCGCCACTGATCGCATTGATGAAGGATCAGGTGCAGGCCCTGCGGGCACGTGGCATTGCGGCAGCACGACTGGATTCATCCCTCTCGGCGGATGAAGCGGCGCAAGTGTTCGAGGACATGCGCAATGAGACGCTGAAGTTGCTCTACATCGCTCCAGAGCGGCTCATGAATGAAAACTTCGTCGAGCGTCTCAAGCGCCTCAAGATTTCGATGATGGCGGTCGATGAAGCACACTGCATTTCGGAGTGGGGCCACAATTTTCGCCCGGAATACCTGCGCTTGGCATTGGTGGCGAAGGAACTCGGCATCAAGCCGGTGCTCGCCCTCACCGCCACCGCCACGCCGTCCGTCGCGGCGGATATTCGGCGCGCGTTCGACATCGAGCAGGCGGATCACGTGCAAACATCGTTCCTGCGGCCGAATTTATACTTCCGCATCACACCCTGCACCGCTCAGCAACGCCTGCCAGTGCTCACCAAGCTGCTGCTGAAGCGCAAAGTGCCCTCCATCGTCTATGTGACGCTGCAACAAACTGCCGAGCACGTCGCCACGCATTTGCAGAAGAGCGGCGTGAACGCGCTGGCTTACCACGCTGGTTTGCCGGATGAACATCGCCATGCCGCGCAAGATGCGTTCATGAGCGGCGAAACAGATGTCATCGTCGCCACCATCGCCTTCGGCATGGGCATCGACAAAGCGGACATCCGGGCCGTTTATCACTACAACCTGCCGAAGACGCTCGAAAACTACTCGCAGGAAACCGGACGTGCTGGACGCGATGGCAAAACGTCGGTCTGCGAACTGCTAGCATGTGCGGACGACTGCATCGTGCTCGAAAACTTCACGTTTGGAGACACGCCGACGCCACAGGCCATTCGCCAGCTTCTCGATCATCTGCTGCTGCAAGGCGGTGAGTTCGACATCTCGATGTACGACCTCGCGCATGCCACGGACATTCGTCCGCTGGTCATTGAAACGGTCATTACCAACCTGGAACTCTACGGCATCCTGCGTCCACTCGGCTCGTTCTACGCCAGCTATCAAATCCGCTTCATCCAGCCTGAAGCGCGCATTCTTTCCGGCCACAAGCCGGAGCGACAGGCGTTTTTGCGCCGTTTGTTTCAATGCGGCAAGCGCGGCACCAAATGGATCACGCTCAATCCCGACGAAGCGGCCACCGAACTCAATGAGCCGCGCGAACGTGTGCTCAAAGCGCTCACCTACCTGCAAGAGTCCGGTGACATCGAACTCAAGCCCAGCGGCAGCCGCCAGAAGTATCGCCTCGCTGAAGATGCGCATCGGCGTGATCCGAAAGAGATCACGAAAAAGATGCAGCAGCTCTTCGTCGAACGGGAAGCACGCGATGTCGAGCGCTTGGGCGAAGTGCTCAACTTCGCCCAGCATCGCGGCTGCCTCACACGCTGGCTGTTGAACTACTTCGGCGAAGCCATGGAAACCGACTGTGGCAACTGCACGAGCTGCAAAGAACGCGAAAAAGGCCTCACCGACGAATCACCCCGAGAAATCCCGCAATCCGCGACGCCACCGATCACCGTCGAACATGTCGCCGCCATTCACGAAGTCATCGCCGAGCGCAAAGCCGCACTCAGGTCGTCACGACAGCTCGCCCGCTTCCTATGCGGCCTCACCAGCCCCGCCACGAGTCGCGAGCGACTTGGCAGACATCCCAACTTCGGTTTGCTTGAACGCATCCCGTTTGGCGATGTGCTGGCGCAGACGGAGACGATGTTGAGGTGAGGCAAACTTTTTTCACGAAACTGCAGATTGGCCGTTTTTTTGGTCGTGCATCGTTAATACAGTACATGCAAAACGCATGCCTACACCAAAAACCCACACCCGAACCCGTCACTCAATCAAGTAATCCTGTGCCAAAAGGCCCTACTCGCTCGTTATCTGGTAAGGCCAAAACGTTGAAGCGAAAACAGGCTAAACTGAACGGTTTCCCAGAATATGTCGCCCTCTGAAGCTTCGTAAGCTGCCCAGCATTTCGACAGTATCAACGACTCATCATTAATGGATGCGGTACTCTCGTCATCCGGGCTTTGGTTTGCTTGAACGTACCCCGTTTGGTGATGTGCTGGCGCAGACGGAAACCATGTTGAGATAGGAATTCCTTGTCAGAACGGTCATTTTTTGGCGATATGGTTATCCACCATGCGTCTTCTCTCACTTCTCCCCATTCTCTTCATTGCCGTCAGCCTTCGTGCTGAGTCCCTGCTGCCTCCCAATGCTCGCGTCGCTGTCATTGGCGACAGCATCACGGAGCAGAAGATTTATTCCAAATACATCGAGACCTACCTGCTGGCCTGCACCGGCCGCAGTGACATCCGTGTGTTCCAGTTTGGCTGGAGCGGTGAACGTGCGGGCGGATTTGCGGCACGGCTTGAAAATGACTTGGCAGTGTTCAATCCGAATGTCGCCACCACTTGTTATGGCATGAATGATGGCAGTTATGTGCCGTATGCGCCGCAGATCGGAGCGGAATATGAGAAAAACATGCGACTGATCGTCGCAGGGCTCAAAAAAGTCGGCGTGCAGGTCATGGCGCTGGGTTCGCCCGGCGGAGTCGATCCGGATTACTTCAAGCGTCCCAACATGGAAGGCAGTGTGTATAACGACAACCTCGCCCACTTGCGCGACATCGCGAAAAAGCTCGCCGACGAGAACCATCAGCCTTTTGCCAACGTGCATGACACGATGATCGATGCGCTCGGTAAATCGAAGGCTGCGTTGGGCAAGGAATACGGTCCGTTCGGCGGTGACGGCTTCCATCCGGCACCGGCAGGCCAGCTCTTGATGGCGCAGGCATTTTTGAAAGCGCTGGGCCTGAAAGGTGAGATCGGCGTGATCACGGTGAACATGAAGGGCGAAAGCAATGTCAGCGCCGGACATCAGATCAAGGGGCGCAAAGCGGGCACACTGGAACTTGTAAGCACGACCTATCCCTTTTGCTTTGATGCTGATCCAAAAAACGCCAACAGCTCACGTAGCATCCTGCCCTTCAGCAGCTTCAATCAAGACCTCAACCGCTTCACGCTGCATGTCATCAGCCTTTCCAGTGACAAAGCCAAAGTCACCTGGGGCACTGAGAGCAAGGAGTTCACTCGAGATCAACTCGAAGACGGCATCAACCTCGCCGCTGAGTTCTCCAAGACGCCATTCGACGCGGCTTTCATGGATTTGATGGGTGCCGTGGCTACGAAGCAAAACTTTGAAACACTCGCCATTAAAAACCTCGTCACCAACTTCCGTGGCTTCGCTGCGGATGCCAAGGAAGATCCTGAATTCGGCGCAGCGCTCGATACCCTGAAGAAAAAGGTCGGTCAAAAGCACGCACAACTCGATGCCAATGTGCGCACCTTCCTGAAGCCCGTCACACACACGATCAAGGTCGAGGAGGTGCGCTAAGTCATGCAACTGGCCGATTTGAAATGGAGCGAAGTCGCCGCCTTGAGC
>JANOBP010000216.1:0-7300 GCA_031411715.1 Verrucomicrobiaceae bacterium
GCCACCTGCGGCGGTTGCCACATGAAGGGCGTCAGCAGCACCATTCAGTCCCTGCGCCAGGACTCCGGCGTGACTCAATGTGAGTCCTGCGGCCGCATTTTGTATCTCATCGAGTAGTCTGCATTTCTCACACTCCTGGAGAAAATGAGTCACTCTGTTTGCGACACTGAGCACTGAGCACTGAGCACTGAGCACTTCGATCACGCGATGGTGTTCGTCATACAGGGCACTCCCTGCGACGCACTCACTTCGCCGTATATCCACCATCGACAGGTAAATTGACTCCTGTGATGTAGCGTGAGGCATCGCTGAGAAGAAAGATGACGGCACCGCCGAGATCGCTGTCATCTGCCATGCGGTTCAACATGGTGTGCTCACAATATCGAGAGAGGAACGGCTCAGGTTGGTTGTTGAAGAAGCCACCTGGCGAGAGGCAATTCACACGGACGTTTTTGGGTCCATAAAGCGCCGCATAGAAGCGCGTGAGATTGAGCATACCGCCTTTGTGGAAGAAGTAGTCCGGCGGCATGTCACCCATGTTGGTGCCTTGATAGAGTTCATAGCTGGGTCCGATCATGCCTTGAATACTTCCAATATTGACGATGCTCCCCTGCCCTGCCTCGGCCATGGTTTTTCCAAAGTGCCGATGCATGAGCATGACACCCGTGGCATTCACACGCATCGACTCCGCAAACTGCTCCACAGGACCGTTGGTCCCCTTCATGGGGCGCAGCACGGCATTGTTCACCAAACCATGAAGAGGGCCAAATTGTGCCGTGATCCGCTCATGCAACGCCACGACCGATCCTTCATCACCTTGATCAAGCGACTCCGCGAAAACGCGATGTCCCTTGGCCGTTTCTTCATCCGCCACGACTTGGAGCTTTGCTGCATCACGTGAAGCAAGAATGAGCGTCGCACCCGTTTGAGCCAGCATGGCCGCCAAGCCGCGTCCGTAGAGACCCGCGCCGCCCGTGAGGAGGATGGTTTTGTTTTGGAGGGAGAAAAGATCAGCGGGCATGGTTCACTTGGATTGATAAACGGAATCACTGCTCACCACGGTCGTGCCACCGCCGAAGTCCTTGACCATTTTGTGGAAGGCGTTGCCGAGTTCGATGACATCGGCCCCAAGTGTGAAGATGCGGGTGCCTTCTTCGATGAGTTGGTCTTTTTGACCGAAGAGTGAGGCCACGGCGACATACTTGCCATGCTTGATGGCGGCGGCGTGGACGCGTTTACGAGCGGCGACGACTTCAGGACAGGTGGCCTGGCCGAGCTTGCCGATGCGGTGGCTGAAGTCGCCTGCACCGAAGAGCAGCATGTCGAAGCCGGGCACGGCGGCAATATCTTCAACGACTTCGAGGGCTTCGGGGCTTTCGATTTGAAGGATGACGAATTTCTCGGTGTTGCAGTGGTGTGCGTAGTCAGCGAGCGGCACTTGGCAGAAGAGGCCGTCCATGTTCCCTGCATCGAGCGCTTTGCTACCGAGCGGGCGGCAGCGGACCATATCGACGACGTTGCGCGCCTCATCGGCGCTGGTGATGTGTGGGACCATGATGCCGGTGGCATCGCATTCGAAGGGTTTTACGTATTCGCTGTAACCACCTTTGTTCACTCGGACGATGGTGTCCATGTCGTAGAGCTTGGCGGCGCGGATCTGATGCTCGAGATTGAGCCAGTCATTGGGCACATGCTCGTTGCAAAGCCACACGGCACTGGCACCAGCGAGGCCAGCGAGTTCCACGATGCGCGGATCACCCATGTTGAGCTTGAGAATGGTGCTGTTTTGACCAGCGCGGAGTTCACGGAGGATGCGGGAGGGGCGGAGTTTCATGAGTGAAGATGGATGAGAGTTTGGAAGATTGGAGGGGGCGGGCGCCGCTAGAAGAGCGACTTAAGGAGCAGGGGCTGACCAGATGGCCACGCCCATGTGATAGCGCTGGTGGTTTTCAGAGGCTTTCGAATACCATGCGGTGACAAGCTTGCCATCGGCTCGCTGCACGGTGCTGGGATAGCCGCAATCAGACTCCAGGGTGTGAGCGATGCGAATGGGATCCCCCCATGTTTTGCCTTCGTCCTTACTGATTTTCGCCATCACTCCAGTCTGCGCTTTGATACGGCTACCATAAGCTAGAAGGATGCGACCATCCGTGAGACGGAGGAGGTGACCATTGATTTCATTTTTGGCGGTCACTCGATTCGGCTCGCCCCAAGTCATGCCATCGTCTTCGGAAATGAAGAGATCCATCGCTGTCTCACGCGCCGCAGCCATCCAGCGTTTGCCGCCAAGATAGAGGAGCGTGGTCTCATTGTGAGTTTTGCCAATGATCGCTGTGCGCTGCCAGCTTTTGCCATCATCGTCACTGCGGAAGTGCCAGGAACGGTAGCCCTTGGTTTTGGTGCTCTGGGTAGGATCCGTGAACTCACCGCCATAGCAGGAGACATGCAATGCGCCGTCAGCGCCCTGCTTGATGTCGCCAAAGGGGATGTAATGCGTCCAGCCTGCATCCGGCACTGGGAACTCTTTGATTTGGGTCCAAGTTTTGCCTCCATCGACGCTGCGGCAGACCCAGAGGCTGAGAATGTCGTCACGAAAGGCGGCTTGTTTGGGCCGCTGCGGCTGCTTCACATCCGTCCATCCCGAGCAGAGCACAAGCAGGTCTCCATTCTTCGCGAGACCAGCTGCAACGTTCATACGGTTGGTATGATCGTCATTCGGAGCCGGGATGCCACGTTTGGCCCAAAACAGACCATCAGGGCTGTTCCAGCACTCAGCGGCTCCTGCCATCTGACCATGACTGGGCTGGCCAAAGATGGTGGCATTGATGCTGCCATCCGGCATCAGCGTGAGATTCGGCCATGCACAGACGTTATCGATCGCGACAAAGCGCTGGATGTCCTGAGCGGAGAGCCAGGAGCTGAAAGTTAAGAGTAAAAGAAGAGAGCGCATCGAATTGGAGGGCAGCGATTGAATCAGTCAGCAAAGCGAAGCGCATACAAATCGGCGTCCTTCATTCTCACTCGAAGGCGGATGGTCTGACCAGCGAGCTTGGAGACATCCAGCGCGTTAGATTCCAGTTCATCGCCGTAGAGTTCGGGCATGGTGGCCAAAACTTTACCAGATTCGTCTTGGACCTCGATTTGAATGCTGCCAGCAGCAGAGGTGGAATAATTGAGCAGGAGTCTTTCACCGGTGAACCTCAAAGGATGCGTCAAGAACTCACCACCCTTCGCATCAGCATGCATGGAGGCAAAGCCTTGCTTGCGCACACTGAGCCTGCGGATGCGATTGTCCGCATGGCGGTAGTGCTCGCTGATGTAGAGAGACCATTCGGTGTCGCTCGACTCAATGATGCCGTTGGCGGTCATGTTGTTGCGGTCCGTCCAGTTTTTGAGATCAGGCCCAGGACGCACCCAAGCTTCGAGGAAAGGGCGATCCCAGTTCACGCCATCACGGCTGGACATGAAAACGGCATCCGAAACACCCGGACCTTCATGCTCAGGCACTTTCTTGCGCGTTGTCATGAAACGCTTTGGAAAAGAGAGAAACAGATGAGGTGCCGTGGGGCATGGCACAGTTGCGGAAGTGTAGAAATGCTCCATCGGCACGTCTTTGGCGTAACGATGCGGGATGCCGTCACTCCAGGCAAGAAAGTCGGTGGAGGTACAACTCTGCACAGCACGGACTTTGTTGCTGAAAATGCGACTGAAGCAGGCGTAGCGGTCGCGGGTCGTATCCCAGAAGGCGAGGTTCTGCGAATCAAACGCCCCTTTGGTGATCACAGGCTCAGGTTTCATCTTCGTCCAATGAATGCCATCAGCGGAAGCAAACGCATAGAGGCCGCCGGGAGTCTCACCTTGATGCCAGTTTTTACCGGGCTGCTTCACGCCGCCGAGAGCCTTGTAACGTTCTTCGGGCTTCGATTTCGGGTTCGTGTCAAGAAAGGGAGAGAAATTATGCGACTCGACACCGCGCCAGATGACATTGTTCTCCTTCGTGCCGCCCGCCTCGATCAATCCCAGCTTCGGACGGGTGAATTGGATGCCGTCTGTGCTTTCCGCGACACAAGTGACCTGTGCAGCACTGTGATCGCTACCACCCGACGATCCACGGTAATAGAGTCGCACTTTTTTACCGTCTTGGATCACGGAGAAGTAAGCGCAGGTTGGTCCTTCCCAAGGCTGGTCAGTGGTGAGGACGATCTCACGCTTGATCGGATCATGCAGCTTGTGCGTGACGCCCGTTTTTTGCGCCACAAGGAATTCATCGACAAAAAGTTCCCAGCGTGAGGCCACGTGAATGGGTTCAGCAGTGGCTGTGAGTGCTAAAGTGAGGAGGAATAGAAGTGTTTTCATAATTCGGAAAGAACGTCAGCAATTTTAATGACCGCACCGCCCCGCTCACGGCTGCGTGTACCTGCGATGATGACCGCCATCATTTCAACAGTCTCATCAAATGGCAGCGGACGTATGCCCGTATGCACCATGTCGATAAATGCAGAAAGTTGGGCGCGGAAAGCTGGATAATTATTTCGCTGTTTCATCACCACATCATTTTGTGTGCCATACAAATGCACAGCGCCAAAGCTGCCCACCGCATCATACACTACCGTGATGGTCAACCGCACACCGCTGGAGTGAGTGATCTGCATCACATCGCCACCTGAATCCGAATGCGCCTGCACCGTGAGAAAACCTCGTCCCAATAGAGGTTCCACTCCCTCGAGTGCGTGTATGCCATAGCGTTCCCAAGTCTTGCACGCGAAACTCGTGATCCAACGCAGTTCCCCAAGGCCCTCACGTTGCTCCGTTGTGAGTTGCAGCTCCGGCGCGTAGCGCATGCCGCTGGTGGACAAAATCATACGTCCTTCCCGATTCCATTGCACAAACTGTCGCAACTCCGAAAGGGTGCTCGCCATGGGTTTATCAACAAACACCGGCAGCCCCGCCTCAATGAATGGTTGTGCACGCCTGACATGATCCGCACCATCATCCGTGGCAATAATGACCGCATCCACCTGACCGATCACATCTTCTGCAGCGCATACTAGATGAGGAATCCGGCTCACCGCGGCTACTCGTGGTGCATCAGTCGGATCATCCGTCCAGATATGAGTCACTCGCGCGCCTTTGATTCGAACTGTCTCGGGCGCCTCGCGGCTCATGTATTCGACAATGCCTGCAAAAGGACATGTTGGCAGTTGCACGGGGTCATAGCCATTGATGATGGCACTCCATGAATACGGATGACCATTGCCTTCGATCATACCCAGCATGGCTAGGCGCAGTTCATTGGGGGGAGGCATTGGTTTGTTGGGGTGCATCAAGTCGACTACGCTTCTTGAACGCAATACTTCGCACATTGCCTGCGGGATTCTGATGGTCTCATCACGCGACCCGTGTCAGGCCATCTCACTGCCGCAACGAAATCCGCATCAACCGGCGCCTCAGCATTTCCAGCGCAGCCTGCGATGTCAGCAGCTTGAATCGATCACGTGCGCCCGGAAAAAATCTCTTCTGAGCCCACGTCTCTGCATTCTTCGTCGCCAGCGCGATCCAAACGGTTCCCACTGACTTTTCTTCCGTGCCACCAGTCGGCCCAGCGATGCCCGTCACAGAAATCGCATGATCCGCGCCGCTTTTCTTCAGTGCACCTTCTGCCATTGCTCGCGCGACTTCTTCGCTCACGGCCCCATGCGTTTCAATGAGTTCAGCTGGCACGCCGAGGTGCATCTGCTTCGCTAAATTGGCATACGTCACCCAACCGTGACCAAACACCCGCGAAGAACCGCTCACATCCGTGATTCGGCTCGCGATGATGCCACCCGTGCAGGATTCCGCTGTCGCAAGCCACTCTCCTCGATCCGTCAGCAATTGCACGATAACCTCTTCGATGACGCAGCGGTCCTCTGACACGATGCAATCACCCAAAGCGCCGCGCACGACTTCAGCGGCCTCATCCACCGCCTTTTGCGGTCCAGCGAGACGCACATCCACATCGCCATTGCGAATGCAGTAACCGAGATCAAGGCCCTTGATCGCCTCCAGTTGCTTCTCGACAGCTTCTACAATGTCCGACTCACCCACACCCGTCACTTTGAGATACAACACACGCCGCGAGGCCCCATCAGGCAGCCATTCGCGCAGTCGAGTCTCAACCTCATTCTCCACCATCGGCTTCAACTCTCGCGGCGGCCCTGGCAGCAGAAAAATATGTGTATTCCATCCAAGGGCGGCACCCAACTCCGCAGGGAAATACAACCCAGGTGCCGTGCCAAAAGCATTTGGCAAGACCACTGCGCCACGCGGCACCATCGCCTGTCTTTTGGTCGCCTCACTCACAGGCTTGCCTCGTTTGGCAAAGTAGGCATTGAGGTGCTCCATCACCCCATCATTGAGATCCATCTCGAGACTGAGCAACTCAGCTGTCGATTCGCGTGTGAGGTCATCATTCGTCGGCCCAAGACCGCCTGAGACCAAAACCACATCCGATCGCTGCGCTGCTTCCGCGATCGCCACGCGGATCACGGCTCCATCAGGCACGATGGTCTGTCGCGTCACTTGAATACCCAGCGCAGCCAATCGCTGCCCGATCCAGGCTGCATTCGTGTTGATCGTGTCTCCGAGGAGTAATTCTGTGCCTGTATTGACGAGTTCGACTTTCATGTGCGCTGTCGTTCCTCCATGATGTGCTTCTTTTCAACACCTCTCCTCATACACTGTCGGATCGTCCAATCCCGCGAGTGTAAACGCCTCGATACGCTCCACACACGTCCCACACTTTCCGCAGTGCAAATCGCCGCCTTTGTAGCACGACCACGTCTTGCCGTAATCGACACCCAGAGATGCACCGAGCTTCGCGATGCCCGCTTTGTCGAGGTGAATGAAGGGGCGCAGCAGTTCGATCTTGGCGTAAGTCCCCTCGCGCATCGCGGCGGCCATGCCTTGCATGAAGGGCTCACGGCAATCGGGATAGATGGCGTGATCACCCGAATGCGCTGCGATCACCAAGGCCTCTGCTTCACGGCTCTCCGCAAGGCCACAGGCAATGGCAAGCATGATGCCGTTGCGAAACGGCACGACCGTCTTCTTCATCGTTTCATCCGCATAATGACCTTCGGGCACGTCACCGCCGCTTTTGAGCAGGTTGGAGGCAAAGAGGCGGTTCACGAAGTCCAAGTCGATGATGTCATGCTTCACGCCGGATTGCGCGCAATGCCACGCCGCTAGCGGAATCTCGCGGTGATTGTGTTTCGCGCCGTAATCAAAGCTCACTGTACCCACAACCTCGTGCTCTGCC
>JANOBP010000217.1:0-4294 GCA_031411715.1 Verrucomicrobiaceae bacterium
AAGACCGGATGCAAATGCGCGCCGTGCTGGAAAACCTTGGAGACGCCTTCTGGCACAGCGCCTGGCTGCATCTGGTAGTCGCAGACCGCTTTGCCATCCGCTGTGAAGTGAATAACATCGCCCGCTTTTTGTGACTCCACCTCGGCGGAACGGAGAATGCTGGCTGTGATAAGAAAGAGGATGGCTAGGAGGACACGCATGGCTTCACAACGCATGGAGCTTGGCTGTCTTCCAGCCGGATGAGCAAAAGGCCACACCCAAACCTCGACAAGTCCGCGCATAGCCTCTAAAACAACGCCGGAATTCCTTCTCACTATGTCACGCACCCTCGCCCTCATTGTTTTCGCGGTGATGACTGTGTTCTTTGGCTGCTTCTTTGTGTATCCGATCTGGGCGGCTTTGAAGACAGCGTTCATCGTGCCGGGGACGGATCAGTTCACGCTGCAATTTGTGTCGGAGGTGTTTCTCAATGCTTTGTATCGAGAAGGATTGTTCAATTCGTTTTTGGTCGCTGTGTTCACCACGTTGGGCTGCTTGGCTGTGGCGCTGCCGCTGGCGGTGATCTATGTGCGCTTTGATTTCCCGGGTCGTGCGCTGATGAACTCACTGGTGCTGCTGCCGATGATTCTGCCGCCATTTGTGGGGGCGATCGGTATCAAAGCGATGCTGGGGCAAGCAGGAGCGCTCAACAGCCTGCTCATCACCTTTGGGCTGATGGATGCTGGCAACCCGACGGATTGGCTCGGTGAGGGGCGCATGATGGGCGTGGTGATCATGGAGGTGCTGCACCTGTATCCGATCATTTATCTCAATGCGGCAGCGGCGCTGGCCAATCTCGATCCCGCACTCGAAGAAGCCGCCGCCAACCTCGGTTGCACGGCTTGGCGGCGCTTTTTCCGCATCACCCTGCCGATGATCACGCCGGGCGTGTTCGCTGGCGGCACGATCGTCTTTGTGTGGGCCTTTACGGAGATGGGTGTGCCGCTGGTATTTGATTTTGACCGCGTGACGGCTGTGCAGGTCTTCCGCAGCATCAATGACCTCAGTGGCAATCCTTTCCCGTATGCGCTGGTGGCGGTGATGCTGGTGTTTAGCACGCTCTTCTATCTGACGGGCAAGTTCCTCTTTGGCGGTGAGACCGCGAGTGGTGGCGGACGTGCCACGACGGGGCGTGAGATGATCACGCTGCCAAAATCCCTCCGCTGGCTGCCCACGGCTGCCTTTGTGCTCGTGACCTTCCTCGCGGTGGTGCCGCATCTGGGTGTGGTGCTGCTTTCCTTCTCGAGGGACTGGTATCAAAGCGTGATTCCCAAAACGCTGACGCTGGCCCATTACCATGATGCGCTGAGCCATGAGCTGACGCTTTCATCCATCTCGAACAGCCTCAAATACTCATGTCTCGCGGTGATCGTGGCCCTCATCCTGGGTGTCGGTGTGGCTTATGTTTCGGTGCGCACGCAGATCTGGGGCCGCCGGGTGCTGGATGCCATGGCGATGCTGCCGCTCGCGGTGCCGGGCATTGTGATGGCCTTTGGTTATCTGGCCATGAGTCGTCCGGGTCAACCCTTTGACTGGCTGATGCTCGGTGAAGATCCGCTGCTGCTGCTGGTGGTCGCTTATGCGGTGCGCAGGCTGCCCTATGTGGTGCGCAGTGCCGCGGCAGGCTTCCAGCAAGTCAGTCCCACGCTGGAGGAAGCCGCGCAAAACCTCGGCGCCACGCCGGAGCGTGCGCTTTGGCGCATCACGCTGCCATTGATCGCCCCCAGCCTCGTGGCGGGTGGATTGCTGGCCTTTTCCTTCGCCATGCTGGAGGTGAGCGACTCCATGATCCTGGCGCAGCAAACCACGCACTTCCCCATCACCAAGGCCATCTACTCACTCATCCTCGCGCTCGGCAACGGGCCCAACATCGCCAGCGCACTCGGCGTGTGGGCCATGCTCTTCCTCGGCGTGACGATTCTGGCAGCAGGCGTGATCTTGGGAAAGAAACTCGGTGCGCTTTTCCGCGCGTAATTCGCCATTGAGCCCCGTTTATCCCAGTCCCCTTTCCACATGAAACGCCTTTTTCTCCTTCTAGCCCTCGCCGCACCCGCGCACGCGCAGACACCGAAGCCCGAGCTCATCTCGCCTCAGGTCAAAGCCGCCGTCGAAAAAGCCGTGGCCTGGCTCATCAGGCAGCAGAAGCCCGCAGGCTTCATCGTGGATGAAAAAACCAACGCCACCCCGAAGCGTGGTGATTTGCCATCCCACAGTGCTGCGATGACCTCCCTGGCACTCATGGGCATGGCCAGCGTCGGCAACATGCCGGACGATCCCACGCCCGAAGGCCAGGCCGCAGGCAAAGCGCTGCGCTTCATCGTTGAAGGCATCGAGCCCGATGAAAACGGTTACCTCGGCCGCAGTGACCGCTCCCGCATGTATGGCCACGGCATCATCACCCTCATGCTGGCGGAGATGGTCGGTCATGCGCCCGATGAGAAAACGGACAAAGTCATGCGCCAGATGCTGCAAGGAGCCATCCAGATGATCATCCGCTCCCAGCAGGTGCCCAAGAGCGAAGCCAACCGAGGAGGCTGGCGCTATGAGCCATCCTCCAGCGACAGCGACATCTCCGTGAGCGTTTGGCAAGTCATGTCCCTGCGTGCCGCCAAAAACGCGGGCCTCGATGTCCCCAAAGAAGCCATCGACAACGCCGTCGCCTACATCAAGCGCAGCTACCGCGTGGAGCGTGACGCCAATGGCAAACCCAAGAGCGACGCCGCCGCCTTCAGCTACGAGCCCTATGGCGGACGCCAAACCTTCTCCACCACGGCGGCCGGTCTGCTCTCCCTGCAAGTCTGCGGTCAATATGAAGCCCCCGAAGTCATCGGCTCCGCCAACTGGCTGCTCAAATCCCCGCCTGAGATCAATGAGCCGTGGTTCTTCTACGGCTGCTACTACTATGCGCAGGGCATGTATCAACGCGGCGGAGACCACGCCGCCACCGCACGCCAAAAGACCGAGCAGACCCTCATCGCCGCCCAATCCCCCGAAGGAAACTGGTTCCCCCGCAACGGCAACGAAAAGAGCGCCGGCTCTGTCTATGCCACCGCCCTCGCCCTCCTGAGCCTTTCCGTTCACCACCACTTCCTGCCCATCTACCAGAAGTAGCGGTTCAGCCTCCGAGTCGCCTGGGGTCTCTTCGTTCACCCTACCCGAGCTCATCGAATCCGTTCATTGCTTCAGAATGACGCATTTTGATGACCGCGGCGCTTAACTGGCTCGTCGAGGCAAAGAACTCTGCGGCTCAGGCAAAGAACTCAACGACTCAGGCAAAGAACTCTACGGCTCAGGCAAAGAACTCTGCGGCAGAGGAGCCTGTCAGAACGCTTGTGTGAAGGGTCTTTGGCCGTGCAAAGGCTTACTGGCAGCCTCGGCAGGCTTCTTCATTCAATCCCATGCACTGCCCGCCCCTTCGTATGCGTCCCTTCGTTGTGCAGGACGGTCATTGGGTGCTCCAAGTCGAAAATCAGGTCGCCAAGTGAGTTCACCGCCGAGTTCGCCCCGGACATGGGGAAGGCGGATTCGAGCCTCCAATCGCCACCATCAAGCACCAGCACGAGTGGACGCTGGTGACGAACCTACGGAATCGTTCAGCCGCGTGGTGGGCTTGAAGATCTAAGATTGGACCGTTTGAAACTTCCGCTTACTCTTGCAGAAAATCTTGCCACATCATGCCGAGCAGAAAATCAACAAAGCATACGGAAGAGCCGCCAGCGATGGGCTGGGTCAGGCTGTCCTCACTTCCAGGCCAGAAAGTTGATAACAGGAAGTACAGATTCAACTACTGGAAAATAGAAGACGGCTCAGTTTGGCATCAAGGACGACGTCTCAAAAGAGCAGACCCTGCCTCATTTGAAGTGAGGGAAGACTATTCCCAAGTATTCATCGCTAGAGACAGCAACCATGTCTTCCATGGATGGTCGCTGGTCCCAAAGATTGACAGGGGCACTTTCAGAGAAGTTGGGAACGGTTATTGGATTGATCGACATCGTGCATACTGCGAACACGAGACATCCATTACCCCGCTCAAGGGAGAAGATGTCAGTCACTTTAAGTACATTGGCGGTCCATATGCTCGAGATTCAGTGTTCGCGTATTACGCAGGTCGGGTAATGAAGACCTGCTGTGAACCTTCGAAGCTTCAGTTGATGGATCGTCAAAATGTCTGGTATGCAGGAGACCAGAAGAGGATTTTCTATGATGGAGCTGAAATTGCAGGAGTGGACTTTGAAAGCTGGACGCTCATCAAAGG
>JANOBP010000218.1:0-1591 GCA_031411715.1 Verrucomicrobiaceae bacterium
TTCAGCATCCCTTGTGACGTCTTCAGTTGTCCAAGCGCCGCCACATCCACCAGGAGTCCGTCATTCTTCGCGATGGCCGAGAATTCATCCTCTGATGGCCACGCATCACGCATCCAGCCCTTCAGAATCAGAAGGCGCAGCGCATCCTCGTCCGTGCGTGCGAGGGATTTGATGTCCTTGAGCAAAGTATCGGTCAGGGCCGCATCCCATTGCCCGGTTCCTTGCATCAGCGACTTCATGCCCACCAAATAACGCGCCGTCAGCTCCATGATGCGATTCGGTTTCACCGTCGCCGCAGCCGTTTCCTTCTTTCCCGGCTGCGTGAGCACCACCAGCACCACGCACGCCGTGATGGCGATCAACGCCAGCACCATGCCCAGCCGCGCGAAGCGGTAGATCGGTGAGATC
This sequence comes from Verrucomicrobiaceae bacterium, assembly GCA_031411715.1. GTDB lineage: Bacteria > Verrucomicrobiota > Verrucomicrobiia > Verrucomicrobiales > Verrucomicrobiaceae > Prosthecobacter. Next base: position 409 of record JANOBP010000218.1, read on the forward strand.
GGCAGTGATTCGGGCAACGGAGGCGGTTCGGCGGGGGATTCCATAACGATGTGCCGATCAAACAACACGCCACCAAGTTTGGCACGCATTATTCAAGTCACTGAGCACGTTCTCCTTTCCCTCATGCGCACCTTCCTTGTTCTCCTCCTCACCACCGCACTCCAGGCACAAACTCCACGTCCAGGTGTGAACTACGACGAAGTCAAAGTCGGCAACGATCCGCTGCCAGACCTGAAACTCACCACCGCTGACGACTGGACCCAAAAGCGCCGTGCGGAGATCATGCAGCTCTTTGAAGCCCACGTTTACGGCAAAACACCCAGCGACATCGGCACGCCGAAATTTGAAGTGACCGCCACCCAGACCGACGCACTCGGAGGGCTCGCCACGCGCAAGTTCATCCACATCTCACTGCCCAATCGCCCCGCGTGGCCCGGCATGGACGTCATGCTCTACACGCCGAACGCCACCAAGTCCGCGCCCTGCTTTGTGGGCCTGAGCTTTGGCGGAAACCACGCGGTGAGCACGGAAACCGACGTGCCGCTCAACTCGCGCTGGATGCGTGACAACAAAGAGAAAAACATCGTCAGCAACCGCGCCACCGAAGCCACACGCGGCACGGAAAGCTCGCGCTGGCCGCTGGAAATGATCCTCAAGCGCGGTTTCGCCGTCGCTACCGCCTATTACGGCGACATCGAGCCCGACAACGCCGACGGCTGGAAGGAAGGCCTCCGCGCCGCCGTCAGCAAGGACGGCGCTGGCACCGTTTGGAAGGATGGCGAGTGGGGAGCCATCGGCGCGTGGTCCTGGGGCCTCAGCCGCATCGTGGACTACCTCGAAACCGACCAACTCATCGACTCCAAGCACCTCGCCATCATCGGGCACTCACGTCTTGGCAAAACCTCACTCTGGGGTGGTGTGCAGGACACGCGCTTCGGCATCGTCATCTCCAACAACTCCGGCGAAGGCGGTGCCGCACTCATGCGTCGCGACTTCGGCGAAACCACCGCCATCATCACCAAAGCCTTCCCGCATTGGTTTACGCCGAAATACGCAAGCTATGCCAACAACGCCGCCGCGTGTCCCATCGACCATCACATGCTCATCGCCCTCGCCGCGCCACGCCCCATCTACATCGCCAGCGCCGTCGAAGACCAGTGGGCCGATCCCAAGGGCGAATTCC
>JANOBP010000219.1:0-8260 GCA_031411715.1 Verrucomicrobiaceae bacterium
GCCCTTTTTCTGAACCCCTAAACACCGGAGTCCCCTCGTTATGGCCAAAATTCTCGATCTCATCGCCGAACCCCGCACCGTCGCCGGTTCCCGTGCCGTCAGCCGTCTGCGCAAAGCTGGCAACGTCCCTGCTGCCCTCTATGGCCGCAAAGCAGCCCCTGCCAGCCTCCAGGTGCATGCTAAGACCTTCGCAAAACTCCTTGAAGGCAGCGCTTCCGACAACGTCCTCGTCTCCCTGAAGATCGCTGGCTCGTCCGTTGACCAGCTCGCCCTGGTGCAGGAAGTCCAGCATGACTACATCAAAGGCGGCCTGCTCCACATCGACTTCCACGCCGTCTCCGCCGACGAAGAAATTCACGCCAGCGTTCCCGTCGTCATCGTCGGTGAAGCTCCAGGCCAGAAGCACGGCGGCATGGTCGAAGCCATCCACCACGAGGTCGAAGTGCGCTGCTTGCCCAAAGATCTTCCCGAAGGCATCGAGGTTGATGTCACCAGCCTCCAGCTCGGCAAAGCCATCCACGTGGGTGAAATCAAGTTCCCAGAAGGCGTCCGCTGCCGTCTCGCTGCAGATGTGGTCATCGTCATGTGCGAAGAGCCTAAGGTCGAGGTTGAGCCAGAGCCCTCTGCCGCCGCCGCCGCCGCTCCCGCTGCCGGTGCCAAGCCTGCTGCTGGCGCTGCTCCAGCCGCCGCTGCCGCTGGTGCCAAGCCTGCTGCCGGTGCCAAACCCGCTGCAGGTGCCAAACCCGCCGCTGCCCCGGCCAAGAAGTAACCCCTGCTTCCCCACGATGTGGCAGCCGGAGCCGACAACACGAGCAGTGGCCTAAGTGCGCCGCGTCTCATCGTCGGTCTCGGCAACCCTGGGGAAACTTACTGCGACACGCGTCACAACATTGGATTTATGGTGCTGGACGAACTCGCCAAACGACTCGGAACCGCTTTTCGCGAAGAAAAACGTTGGTCGGGTCTGGTCGCGAAGTTCACTGGCGGTTACCTCTTCAAGCCGCTGACTTTCATGAACGAAAGCGGCCGTGCCGTCCAAGCCGTCAGCCATTTCTACAAAGCCACGCCCGCCGAAACGCTCGTGGTTTATGACGATGTCGATCTGCCGCTCGGTCGCCTTCGCTTCCGCAGCAATGGCAGCGCTGCTGGCCATAACGGCATCCGCTCCCTCATCGCCTCACTCAGCACGGCGGAATTTCCCCGCCTCAAAGTCGGCATCGGTTCAGCAGATGGCCGGCCCGCCGGTGAGCGCATGGTCGGCCATGTGCTGGGTAAATTCCGCGCCGAGGAGCAGCCCGCACTGCACCTCGTCATCCAGCGCGCTGCGGACGCCGTGCTCTCCTCCATCGAACGCGGCCTGGACAACGCCATGAATCTCTTCAATCGACAACCCGAAGCATAAAACACCAACCCCAAACCTGACATGAAACGCAAATACGAAGCCCTCATCGTGCTCGACACCAAAGGCAAAGAAGAAACCGTGGACCAGCTCGTCAAAGTCGTGAGCAAAGACATGGAAACCGCCGGACTCAAGCTCCAGCAGATCGACAACATGGGCAAACGCAAGTTCCCCTTCAACCCACGTCACGTCGAAGGCGGTCACTTCATCAACTTCCAAATCGAAGGCGAAGCCTCCGCGCTCGACGCCCTCCGCGCCAAGCTCAAGCTCAACGAAAACGTCTATCAGCAGTACTACCTCAAGCGCAGCGCTTAATCGCCGCCTTTGATTTGTCTATTCGTCAAACCCGGCGTCGCCAAAAACGAGCCGGGTTTTTCCGTGTCATCGACGCACAGTCGCAACCGTTCAGCATTTCCCACGAGACACCCACCCTCGCTGTGTTACCATAAGCGCACCCCAGCCACTACACGCCGTGCCATTCCCTGTTCCAAGCGAAGTCATCGACACCGTCCAAAAAGTGCCCTCCAGCATGTGGGTCACGGGCGGCACCGTTGGCATCATCGCCTTCGCCGCCGGGCTCGCCTTCGCGCGCGGCGTCGTGCGCCAGCTCATGGGCATGTGTACCCTAGCCATCTCAGTCGGGGTCGGCTGGTACGTCTTTCGTCACCGTGTGGAGATTTTCGGCACCTCTGGCAGCACCATGAGCACGGACCGCCTGCTCTTCCTCTCTGCTGCCGCAGGCTTACTGACTTATTTCCTCTGCAAAGTCGGTGTTTACATGCTCTCCGCCTTTGGCTTGATCAACATCCTTGGTGGTCTCAACGGCTGGAAGGGAGTTCTCCTCAGCACCATCCCATCCAGCTTCCTGCTATGGGTCGGCAGCATGGGTTTGCGGCTCATCGGAAGCATCGAGGGAATGGAAAGCGCCGCTGAAGTCGCCAAGAAAGGAGTCGAGATCAAATCCCAGGCCCAGTCCTTCTGGGCCAGCCTCAGCCAGAAGATGGACAACAGCATCCTTGGCTCCGTCGCCAAAAAATTCGACCCCTACGACCTCAAAGCCACCGCCAATCTCTCCCGCCTGCTCATCCTCTGGCCAGAAGGCAGCATGTGGCAGCAACTCGCCGCACAAAGCCCCCGCACCGCCGTCGCCCTCAATCATCCGCGCATCGTCGATCTCGGCAGCGACCCCAACGTCCGCAGGCTCATCGACCGCCAAGACTTCGCCGGCCTCATGCAGCTCCGCGCCGTCGAAGAAGCCGCCCGCCACCCCGACCTCGAGCCCATCCTCAGCGGCCTCGAGCTCGAGCAAGCCATGGACACCATCGTCTATCAGCGCCCGCAGCCCGTGAAGCTGCGGTGATCGTTGGTCGCTGGCAATGTGCAGGTGGGCATGGCTCGCCAGCTATTCCATCCAAAAAACCGCCAACCACGCGTTGCCCACGCCCAGCCCCTTGCTTTGATCCACGGCCATTCGTTTTCCCCTTTCCGCATGCCCAAGTACATCCTCACCATCGGCCTCGAAGTACACGCTCAGCTCACCACGCTGAGCAAGATGTTCTGCGCCTGCCCTGTCGGCTATGGCGCAGATCCCAATACGCAGACCTGCCCCACCTGCCTCGGCCTTCCCGGCGCACTGCCTGTGCTGAATCAAGCCGCCATCGAGAAAACACTGCTGACTGGACTCATGCTCGGCTGCTCCACGCCGCCCATCGTGAAGTGGGACCGCAAAAACTACTTCTACCCGGACATGCCGAAGAACTACCAGATCACGCAGTTTGATCTGCCTCTCTGCATTGGCGGTGGCGTGCCGCTCTATGACCTCGCGTATCCAAAGGACGCGCAGAAGTCGATCGCCAATCCTGGTAAGGTTGTGAAGCTCACGCGCATCCATCTGGAGGAAGACGTCGCCAAATCCACGCACTACGACAAATATTCCACCATCGACTTCAATCGCGCTGGCACACCGCTCATGGAAATCGTCAGCGATCCCGACATCGACAGCGCGGAAGAAGCTTTCGCCTACCTCACCAGCCTGCGGCAAATTTTGATCTATGGCGGCGTCAGCGATGCCGACATGGAAAAAGGCAATCTCCGCTGCGACGTGAACATTTCCCTCCGTCCCGAAGGCCAAACTGAACTTGGTGCCAAGATCGAGCTCAAGAACCTCAACTCCATGTCCGCCGTCCGTCGCGCCATCAAGTACGAGACCGAGCGCCAGACCGACTGCCTTGATCGTGGCGAAAAACTCATCCAAAGCACGCGCCGCTGGGATGACGACCGTGGCGAGACCACACTCATGCGCACCAAAGAAGACGCGCACGACTACCGCTACTTCCCCGACCCAGATTTACTCCCGGTCCGCACCGCAGATCTCCTCGCACGTGTGAAACCACAGGTCCCCGAGCTTCCGCATGAAAAGCGCGCTCGTTTCGAGAAAGACTACGGCTGTAGTCCTTATGACGCCGGAGTCTTGGCCAGCGAGAAAGTGCTCGCAGCTTGGTATGAAACTGCCGTCGCGGCCGATACGGCTGTCCCGGCCAAAAAGATCGCCAACTGGGTCATCAACGACCTCCTCGGCATTCTCAACGACCGCTCCCTCACCATCACGGAGTGCCCGGTGCAGCCCGCCGCGCTCAGCGCGCTCGTCGCCACCATCGAAGCCGGAAAAATCTCCAACAACCAGGCCAAAGAAGTCTTCACCGAGATGTTTGAGACCGGCAAACCCGCCGCAGACATCATTAAAGCCAAAGGCTTCGAGCAAGTCAGTGATACCGGCGCTCTGGAAGCCATCGTCGAGCAAATCCTCGCCGCCAATCCCGACAAAGTCGCTGAAGTCAAAGCTGGCAACGACAAAGCCATGAACTGGTTCACGGGCCAGGCCATGAAAGCCAGCCAAGGCAAAGCCAATCCGAAAATGGTCACCGAGATCGTGCGCAAAAAAGTACTCGGCTAACTCTCCCGAAAGCCAGCGTTCTCACTCACCATGACTCGCTGCCTCATCTTCCTTTCGTCATTCTTCGTTCTGCATTCGTCATTTGCAGAGCGACCCAACATCCTCTTCGCCATCGCCGATGATTGGGGCCCGCATGCGAGTGCTTACGGCACGCCTTGGGTCAAGACGCCCAACTTTGACCGCGTCGCGAAAGAAGGCCTGCTTTTCAATCATGCCTACACGCCCAATGCCAAGTGCGCTCCATCGCGTGCCTGCATCCTCACAGGTCGCAATTCATGGCAGCTCAAAGAAGCCGCCAATCACATCTGCTACTTCCCGGCGGAGTTCAAAGGCTGGGGCGAGGCCTTGGCGGAAAAAGGCTGGAACGTCGGGCACACCACCAAAGGCTGGGGGCCCGGCATTGCACTCGATGTGAATGGCAAGCCGCGTCAGATGACCGGCGTGGCCTACAACAAGCGCAAAGTCACACCACCAACGCCTGAGATCCTCAGCGCCGACTACGCCGCCAATTTCAGCGACTTTCTCAACGCGGCAGCCGCAGATAAACCTTGGTGCTTCTGGTATGGTGCCGTGGAGCCGCATCGCGGCTATGAATTCGGCAGCGGTGTGAAAAAAGGCGGCAAAAAGCTCTCCGACATCGACCACGTGCCCGCCTACTGGCCGGACAACGATGTGATCCGCAATGACATGCTCGACTATGCCTTCGAGGTCGAGCATTTCGACGCGCATCTCGGCCGCATGCTGGCCGATCTCGAAAAACGTGGCCTGCTCGACAACACGCTCGTCATTGTCACTGCTGATCACGGCATGCCGTTCCCGCGCAGTAAAGGCAACGCCAATGTGCAGGCCAATCACGTGCCGCTGGCCATGATGTGGAAGAAAGGCATCTCGAATCCTAGCCGCGTCATCGATGATTTTGTGAGCTTCATCGACCTTGCGCCGACCTTTGTCGAAGTCGCTGGCTTGAAGTGGAACGACACTGGCATGGCCGAGTCTCCTGGTCGCAGTTTGACCGACATTTTCGCCAATAAGCCAGTCCACTCGCGTGATCATGTGCTCATCGGCAAAGAGCGCACCGACATCGGTCGTCCAAATGATGGCGGCTACCCCATTCGAGCGATCGTGAAGCATGACAGCGTCTTCATCGAGAACTTCGAGCCCACACGCTGGCCCGGTGGCAATCCAGAGACCGGCTACATGGACTGCGATGCGGGTGCGACGAAGAGCTTCATCATTGACGCACATCGCAAAAACGCAGTAGATCCGTTTTGGCAACTTTGCTTCGGTCTGCGTCCTGCGAAGGAGTTTTACGATCTCAAAACCGATCCTGACTTCGTGAAGAATCTCTCAAGCGATCCCCGCGCCACCGCGATGCGAGATGAACTCCACGCTGAGCTGAAGAAGCAAGGCGACCCACGCATGAGCGGCCAGGGAGATGTCTTCGACAAGTACATGCACGCTACCAAGGCCAACGTCGGATTCTACGAGCGCTTCATGCGCGGCGAGCCACTCAAAGCCGGCTGGATCAGCCAAACCGACATCGAACCCAAACCGTTGCCATGAAGAGCTTCACTCTCATCCTTTCGACATTCGTTATTGTACATTCCTCATTCTCGGCGCAGCCGAATGTCGTACTCTTCCTCGCAGACGATATGGGCTGGATGGACAGCGGCGCGTATGGCTCGCAGTATTATGAGACGCCCAACATCGACCGCTTTGCCAAGCGGGCCATGCGCTTTACGAATGCGTATTCGCAGCCGCTATGCTCGCCCACGCGCGGCTCATTGATGACGGGTCAGTATTCAGCGCGGCATGGCATTACCAGCGCCACGGGGCACCAGCCACCGCAGGCTGCTGGATTCAAGGCGCTACCAGAGTCAGCGCCACCGAATGCCCCCATGCTGCTTCCAGTGAGCAAGAACTACCTGGAGCCAGCGCAGATCACGCTCGCAGAAACGTTGAAGGGAGCGGGCTACCGCACTGCGCACATTGGGAAATGGCATCTGGGACTCACACAGCCGCATTGGCCGGAGCAGCAGGGTTTTGATGTCGCGTTTCACTGCCATCCTGATCCGGGGCCACCGGGGAATTACTTCTCGCCTTATGGCGTGAGCGCTGATGGCCAGCCGGGTGGCAAAGTTAAAGTCGGCACCATCACCGATGGCCCTGAGGGTGAGTACATCGTGGATCGTCAGGCGGCGGAGGCCGTGAAGTTCATCGAGAGCAGCAAAGGCGGGCCATTTTTCCTCAATCTCTGGTGCTATGGAGTGCATGGGCCGTGGGGGCACAAGGAAGAATACACCAAGGCCTTCATGACGAAAAAAGACCCCAGCGGTCGGCAGGGGAATCCCATCATGGCATCCATGCTGAAGAGCGTGGACGAGTGTTTTGGCCGCATCCTTGATGAACTCGACAAGCAAGGCATCGCCGACAATACGATCATCCTTTTCACCTCCGACAACGGCGGCAACGAGCACAGCAACATCATCACCGAAGGCAAAAAGTCCGCCAACGAGGACTGGCAGAAGTGGGCAGGCAATCAACCACCCACCAAAAACACGCCGCTGCGTGATGGCAAAGGCACGCTCTATGAAGGCGGCACGCGCGTGCCGCTGATGTGGTCATGGGCGGGCAAAATCGCCCCTGCTAGTACCAGCGCGGCTGTGGTGGGGCCTATCGACGTGTACCCGACGTTGCTCGATCTCATTGGCATCGCCAAGCCGGAGCAGCAGAAGTTTGACGGCGTGAGTTATGCCAACGTGCTCAAGTCCGAAGGCGAACTCAACCGCACCGCCTATTTCAATTACCATCCCCATGCCGGAGCCAACCGAGCTGGCGGAGTGTGGGTGCGCCGTGGCGACTTCAAGCTCCTGCGTTGGTTTGGCAATCCAGCCACCCATGAGCTCTACAACCTGCATGAGGACATCAGCGAAGCCACCGACCTCGCCACCCAGATGCCTGACAAGGTTACTGAACTCGAAGCACTCATCGATGGCTTCCTGAAAGACACGGGTGCCGCCTTCCCGCAGCCCAATCCAGCCTACAAACCCGTCGCAGCCAAAGCAGCCACCAAAAACATCGATCCACTCGACGGCTGGAAAGAACGTGGCTGCAAAGCCACGGTCAGTGAAGGCATCCTCACACTCAAAGCCACCGGTAAACCCGCCGCCGCCTTCCTCGGTCACGGCACCGCCAAAATGACCGGCCCAGGGAGTTTGAAGCTTCGCGTGCGCAGCCAAAATGGAGGCGCAGGGAAAATCGACAGCTTCCCTAACGGCTCTGCCGAAGCCGCAGGCATGGTTTCCTTTCCATTCGAGGTCAAAGCGGGCGACTGGCAGGAACTCAAGATCCATCTGACCACCCAAGCCGCACTTGGAACCCTACGGCTCTATTTGCCGGAAGCCGAAATCGACTTCATCGAAGTCACGCCCGCCAACGGAAAAGCCATGCGCTCTGATTTCTGATTGGAACCATCCTGAGCGCTTGGTCGGCTTCCAATTCCCTCCACACAAACTTTCTGACAGGCTCGATCGACACCGCGCTGCGTCGCCATCCCGAGACCGATTTGGACTGCAAATCACCACCCCAATCAGCAAAGGCCAACGCAGCGACCAACATCACGGCGCTTATTTGCTACGCACGAACTGCACCGAAACCGACCCCGCCAAACTGTGGCGCTGGTACATCCAACTCACGCAAGCCGAAGCCGCCTTCCGCACCGCCAAGAGCGACCTCAAGCTGCGCCCGATCTACCATCAAAAGACCGAGCGAGTCGAAGCGCACATCCTCGTCTGTTTTTTAGCCCTCGCCCAATGGCGCGTGCTCGAGCAATGGATGAGCGGCAAAGGTCTGGGCACCTGCGCACGGAAACTCGTCGCCGAGATCAGCACCATCAAAAGCATGGACGT
>JANOBP010000220.1:0-3381 GCA_031411715.1 Verrucomicrobiaceae bacterium
TTGGCGATGATGCGCGCCTTGCTTTGTTTTTGTTCAAGCAGGAGCTGGAGATGCTGCAAGTGGCCGGGCTCCCGGGCGAAGCTGAGCGCAAAGAAATCGACACCCAACTCAACTCCGAGATCGAGATCGGCATAGTCCTTCTGCGTGAGCGGAGGGAGGCGGACGGGGACGCCGGGGAGATTGATATGACGGCGGGATTTCATTTCCCCTTTGGTCATCACGGTGCCGATGACTCGGTTGACCGAGACTTCGGTGGCTTTGATTTGAATCATGCCGCCATCGACCATGATGGTGTCACCAGCTTTGAGATCTTTGCCGAGATCCGGGTAGTTGACGCCGACAGAATAGTTGGTGGAGGGAGGGAGTTCAGGTTTGCAGCGGAATTCGACTGTGTCTCCGATTTTGAGTTGCCAAGGCTGCTCGACATCCCCGGTGCGGATGCTGGGGCCGGTGAGGTCCATGAGGATGGCGATCTCACGCAGGCCAGTGGCTGCCTCACGGATGCGCGCATAAACCGTGCGCACCCAGTCGTGCGAGGCGTGGCTCATGTTCAGGCGAAAGACATTCGTGCCTTTTTCGATGAGCGTGGCGATGACTTCGGGGCTTTCAGTGGCGGGGCCGAGAGTGCAGAGAATTTTTGTTTTGCGCATGGACGACATATGGGAGCAGATAGCGGGCCAGACGTGGCATCTGCGGGATGCGGGCGCAATGATTAATGCTCCAATGAGCAATACGAAGCTTAAACGCTCCAGAAGTGAAACCACTGATTCAGCCAACCGATCACGGCGGCAATCCCACCAGCAACCAAGAGCCACTCCAGCGCGAGGCGCATCCGTCGATTTGTGCGCTCACTTTGTTGGGCGAGCGTCAGGCGACTGTTACGACGACGAACAGCGCTCTCCATGGGTGGCACCATGTCGAGTGTGGCAAGGCGCTGCTGTTTTTGCAGACGCGGAGCATCGGCAATAAGGCATTCCAAGCGGTGGATTTGCTTGTCCACTTCCAAAGCACGACGACTCAACTGACGAGGCTGAGCGAGTTCAGGCGCAAAGGCCTTGCCAAGTTCTTGTGCGGTCTTGGGGCGACGGGAGCGCACTTTGCGATTACCGGAGAAGAGAGCCATAAGCGGGAGGAGCGGCGGGTTTAAGTGCGGAAGAAATTAAAACATCATTTTCGCGAGCAGTAGAGCGACAAAGAGCGCGCCCATCAGCGGCAGTGTGAAGGCAAAGCCACGACGTAGCCAGACGATGAGGTCTTCGGAGTGGGTGGAAAAGGCGGATTGGCTTTCGGATTCGTTCTCAGATGCTTGTGTGACACTTGCCACGACGGGGGCCGCTTCGACAACACGCAGCGTTTCCAGACGGCGGGAGCCTTTGGAATAGTCAGCTTCAGCGTCTTCGATGGCGGCCAGGGCGTGGTCGAGTTCTTCATCAACCTGACTGCGATGCCATTTCTCCGGCTGCAGGCTCTTTAAAATCTCAAAGTGACGGCAAAAATCGTCATGCGTGATCGATAGCTCTTCCACGCGCTTTTGAGCGTCATAGAGGTCACGCTCCACACTGCTCGTCGAGCGTCCGATTTTCTCCAACAGATCCCGCTTTCCGGCGATGAAGCGCTCCTGCTTCACGCGCAGGGCTTCGAGGTGGAGTTTCTGGCGTTCGATCTCCTCTTGCTGCATGCGCAGTTGCAAAAGTTGTTCCTGAGCCTCCTTCACCTTCATATCGACGTTGTCGAGGTTGTGAGGAGAATCCATAAACTCTGGGGCGTCATCAAAGCGAAGAGTGTCCTCTTCGATGTGTCCTGGAGCAGTGAGTGTGGGAGTTTTGCGGGCCATGACTGTCATTAAATTTATTTAACGACATGAATATTACAGGTCCGCTAAGTAATCCAGATTTTTCGTGCGTCTTTTTGCAAAAAAATACGGCAAGCCGCCCGCCAGCAGGGTCAGGAGTAACAAAAGTCCCAAGCTTATGCCCTCCAGCCTCCAATCCGGCGGCGGCAAGGTCGTAGCGAGCGGCTTGAGGTGCTTCCAGGATGGAATGAGCAGAACCGTCATGCCCAATAGAATGTAAACGAAGCTGCTGATCAGGCATACCGTTCCGCCAAAGCCGGAGACAATGCGCGCCGGATTTGCTTCACGAAAATTCGGCAGCAACGCCCCCAGCGAGAGCGACAACGAGGTCAGTCCATAGCTCAGCATCACGATGGCTATGCAGAAAAATAAAGTCCTCTGCGCCGGCATTCCTAGAGACATGCCAGAGAGACACACCAACGTCGTCATCACGAGTGATAACACGCCTGCACTGAGCCTCAATTTGAGCGCCAAAACACGATGCAGTGGCACCGGGGACAGCCCGAGAATCCACATGCGCTGGCCTTCAAGACTGAACTGCGGATAAATGAAGCGCGTCGTCAGCGTCGAAAGTGCCAGGCAGCACACCAATAGGTTCAGGTGGCTAATGACGGTCGTCCAAAACGGATTCTGCAAATCGTAACCCAGTCTCCTCAAATTGGCGGAATACATAAGCAGCAGGCCAAAGATCAATGCGCACTGCCCCCATTGCACCGGCTCACGCAGGAACAGTCGCACCTCTTTGACCAAGATGGCGAAGGACGCACGATCCAGTGCCAGCATGCGCCGCAACAGTTCAGCCGCAGGCCGTGCCGTTGTTTGCATCCCGACAGAGGATGTTCTCTTCAATGGAGCCGCACTCATGATGCGATTCCAGCCTGGGAAAAACATCGTGCCAGCCAACCGTGCCGTGATCACCAGCGACACGAGCGCATACGAGAGCAGCACTAAGTGATAAAACAACGCGCGCTGCCCAATCCCCCTCCCTGTCGCATAAATCGCCTCCGCCACCCATGAACTTGGCAGCAGCGGATGCATGCAGATCTCCGTGTGCTTCAAAATTTCATTCACCCCCGCCGCCATATCACCCGAACGCACGGCGTGAATATCAAAGCTAAAAAATTGCTTCACCGCAAAGCCCGCGACCACAAGCCCAAGCAACGCCGCCGGTTTCCACCACCACCGCCGCGCAAAGCGAACGAGGAAGAGTAACATCCACGTCGATAGATTCGCCGAGATCGTTACCAGGCACACCAGAGCAGGCGCGGTGGCCACAAAAAACCAACCATCGCCATCATAGAGACGCCCCAGTGCCAGCAAGATCGGCGCGCTCAAGACAATCAGCCCCCAACTCGCCAAAAGCATCCCCTCCAGCGTCTTCCACACCCCCAGGCTGCGCGGAGCCAATGGCAATGCCACCTGCCATTCCATGTCCTTGCGTCGAAACAGGCCCATGCCCGTGATGGTCGCGTTCGAGAGCACCAGCATGATGAAGAAAAAGAAAAACAGCAAGTACACCAGTCTCTCAG
>JANOBP010000221.1:0-11145 GCA_031411715.1 Verrucomicrobiaceae bacterium
GCCGAGGTAAACATTGCCCCCCCCACAGGCCCGTGGCCGTGGACTGGTCAAAGTTTTGGCTGAAACCGACCGACCCCACACCAAAGTAGCCTTTCCAAGGGGCGCTGGAATTGACCGTGATAGCAGGAAGCGTAGCTGGATTTCCCACATAGGACAGCCCGATGCCCGAGATGCCACCGAGGTCGGAATTCAGCGTCACCTGACCCGGATTGATGTTCGTCGCTGCGGCGAGACGGATGGAACCGCCGGGATTGATGGTGATGGCACCCGTGCCGAAAGGCTTGGCCGTAGGAGTGGAAGCGAGGCTGTTGAGGGTGCCGGTATTGACCGTGACCGCAGCAGAGTAACCACTGGAGTCGCCGCCGAGGAAGAGTCGTTCATTGCCAAACTTCTCGAACGTGCCCGTCCCGCTTAGCGCACCGTTGATCTGAAAGAGATGGGTGACAAAAACCTGCGCCGGGCCATTAAGCGTGAGACCGCCGTAAGCCGTTGTGGTCTGGTTACCGCCGCTACGGAGGTCGAGGATGATCGGAGCCGTGCTCCCGGTGCGCGCGGAGACACTCAGGTCATTAAAACCGGCACCACCGACGTTGTTGTTGCCCAGACGCGCATCATTACTGAAGTTGACATTGTTATTGTAACGGACGTTGGCGGTCTCGAAGAAGGTAAGTCCACCCGACAGGTCTATTGTATTAGTAGCATTGGTGAACACACCGCCTGACTGGGCGTTGGTCAGGCGCAATTCTCCGGCATTCATGGTGATTCCACCAGTGAAGGTGTTGGCACCCGCCAGGCGCAGGCGGCCATCGCCGAACTTGGTGATGCCGTTGGTGCCGGAGATGACTCCACTGAGGGACACAACGTTACTCGCGCCACCGGAAGCTCCGGTGTAGATGAGACCCTCCTGCGATCCAAAAGCAAAATTTGCGGTGTGGGTGATGGTATTATCAGCGGTGTGGGCAAGAAAAAGGCCGGCACCCTGCCCCGCAACAGCACTCGACCCGATGGTGATCGTACCCGCATTGACCGATTGGGTGGTGTTGTTCGTCGACCGGATGCGCAGAGCCTGCACGTTCCCCGTGGTGACCGTCATGTTGGCCGTCAAGCCGCTGATATCCACAATCTGGCTCGCAGTTGACCCCGCGAGCAATGCCGCTGACGTGGCCGTCACGTCAAACGTCGCTGCCTGCACGCCATGAACTACATCATAAGTCGCAAACAGCGGCGTATTGCCGTCGTTGGTCGTCGTGCCACCCCACATGGCGATATTCGCTCCTATCATGTCATTCGTCACCGTCGGTGCCGAAGTGAGAATCAACTTCTGCGTGCCAGCAGCAGTACCGAAGGTGGCGGCGGTATTCGTAATGTTGCGGATGTTCAGCGTACCAGCACCGACGCGGTTCAGAGATCCCACAGTTAATGTGGTGAGACGACCCGCAATCGCGCCATCCGTGTCCACACTGATCGTGCTGCCGCCCGAGAAGTCGATGGAGTTCACAGTCTGCGATGAAGCCGTAGCCGCACCGCCGTCGCCGATCAGGCGCAAGGTCGAACTCGCGAGATCGATATCCGTGGTGTTCAAGAGGCGGCGATCCGTGTTGCCCACGGCCACCGCGCTGTTATCCAGCAACAGTGTGCTGCCGCCGTAGAGCCGGAAGTCGGTATTGCCAAACTGGGCCGCGGTCGTGTTGTCCGTGCTCACGGTACCGCCGAGGACGGTCACGATACCCGTGCCGATGGGCGTAGTGACGGCTCCGTTGATGTTCAAAGTCACCCCGCGATTCACCGTTACGGCCCCTGCAAGTGATGCGTTGTTCGCACGCACTGAAACAGTGCCGCCCGAGCCATGAGTGATCGCAGGACCACCGGCAAAAAGAGTCGGGGTCGCCTGATCGATGCCAACGATCAAGTTTACAGATGAACCGTTACCGATCTGATCAGCAGTGGTAAGTATGAGGTTGTTGGTTGCCGACGCCAGACGCACCGTGCCGTCCGCCGCAGATGAAATCCTTCCTGTGTAAGTACTGTCAGTCCCGACGCGGTTGGAGAGATAAACACGTGTATTATCCACGCCACCGACCTTGCTGAGTTCGATGGTGTTAGCGATGCTGTCCACTTCCAGTGCCATACCATAAACAGGCACCTTGACGTCAAGCGGGTTGAAAAAATCGATGTCAAATCCGGTATTGACGATCGCGCCGAGGACAGCGCGGCTGGTTCCGATCTGGGAAACGAGATTCAATCCGCCAGCGAAGGTCGAATTGGTCGTCGTCGTCGCCTGCGCGGCGCTGGTCAGGCCGATCGCCCCACCGTTCACATAGACCGCACCAGAGCCGAGATTAGCCCCGGCACCCACCACCAGGATGCCATCCTTGATCGCCGTCACACCATCATAAGTATTGGCTACATTTGAAATGAGCATGCGGCCCGTGCCTTCCTTGATGAGTGCTCGGCTGTTGACTCCATCGGTGATCGCGCCCCTGAGTTCGAGATTGACGTTTTGGAATGTAGAATTGTTCCCGACCGAGAACACCGGCCTACCTCCCACAAGAGTGGTGGTGCCATCAAAGCGCAGTCTGTAGCCATTGGCGCTTGTGACTTCGAGGATGCCTCCGTTCGCGGTGAGGTTGTTGAGAACGATGGTATTTCCGGTGTTGGCACCCCCGATGTAATTGCGGTCCACGTTGATCCTGGCCGCACCCTGCAGGATGACATCGTTGTTGCCAGCATAAACAATGTCGCCGTTGGAACCTGCACCATTGTTATTCAAGCTGAAGATCGAGAGACCGGGCGTGCCGTTGCCATTCAGAATGATACCACCCGCACCAGTGCCAAGGCTGGTAGGCGCGGCACTGTTGGCACCGCCGATGTTGAGCGTGCCGAGATTCATGACCCAGTTTCCAGTATAGGGCGTGGTCACTGCATCAATATTCAAGCGCAGTGTGCCAGCGCCGTTCTTGATCGTGTTGCCAGCTCCCGAATAGGAGACTTGGGCGTTGGCGGCACCGTTTACATCAAAGGTACCGGTGAAGATGTTCCAGTCCACATTGTCCGTGAGAATCAATGGTGCCTGCCAGGTCGTCGTCGCGGAGTTGAATAGATTGATCGACGCGTTTCCGGCGGTGTTGTCCAAAGTCAGCGCATTGGTGCCCGCAAACGTAAAGGCACTTCCCCCAAGTAAATCGCCCAACTCCAGTCTCCCCAAAGTAATTGGTGCGTTCAGGGTGATCGTCCTCGTAGCAGTAATGTCATTTCGGAAAATCGCGATGTCACCGATCCCGTTCGGAATAATTCCACCGGACCAGTTGGCAGGTGTGCCAGTCCAGTTCCCGTTCGCATTCAAGATCCAGGAGCCCGTTGCGGCACCTGCCGGCTGAACCGTCCATAAAGTAAAGAATACCAGCAACGCAGCGGTAACTGGCATCTTGAGATGGGCGCGGAACCATTGAAGAAGAGGGCTAGATTTGTTCATTGTGTTGGTGTGGCAGTGGTGAGTTGGCGACCAGTCCGATTGCTCCTGAGCGGCGTGCAAAGAGGCTTTTCGGCTGATTTATTTATGCGCTCATTCTGACCGCCATTGGTGCCTCCAAGCTACTGGCCATCGGTTTGCGCTCGGCTAAAGACTGATGCCGTTCAGTCTAAAGGTTTGGCTTATCTCCTATTCTGCCCTGGCTGCGAATTGCCGAACTGCATATCATGCGATCGAACGCAGTGTTGCTGTGCTTACCGGTGAATCACACCCTGCCAGCACGGACAAATACAGACGCAAAGTCATCATTAAGACCACAACCTGACCGTACTGATCCGTCAATTTTGCCAGCACCCCCGACCTGGTCCTTTGTGATTTACCCTGTGCGGCAAAAGAAATGAAGTCTGACATGCTTCGAGCGAGACGAAGCTTCCATACAGCGCGCATCTCTGGCGCACCAGCGCCTGCTCTCAGCCGTGAATACTTCGATTCTGCCCCTCGACCCAGCGAACCGCGAAGACAGTGAGATCGCTTCCCTCGCGAAGATTGAGTTTAGTGCGGATGTTCATTTTATGAACATCGACGGTCTTTGTACTGATGCGCAGCGAATCGGCAACTTGTCCGGTGTTCTTTCCTTCACCAATCAATTGGAATACCTCGAACTCACGATCCGTGAGGTTATTCAGACCATCCTCAGATCGTGGTTTCGAACCGGAGGAGAATGCAGTGAGAATTTTTTCCGACATCGCCTGGCTGACCACAATCCCACCGTCCGCCACACGCATGAGCGCCGACTTGAGCGAATCGTAGGGGGCGTTCTTCATGATGTAGCCTCTCGCTCCAGCTTTCAGAGCACGCTGCGCATACAGCTCCTCATCATGCATGGAGAGCACCAACACTTTGACCTCGGGATGAGTGGCGCGCAGATCCTTGACGATCTCGAGCCCGTTGCGATCAGGCAGGGTGATGTCTGCGAGGAGTACGTCAGGCACCTCACGTTCGAGCATGGACATTGTTTCCTGCGCAGAGCCTGCTGCCCAGATGCATTTAAATCCAGGCAAACTGTCAACGAAGAGCTTCATACCCTCACGCATGAGTGTGTGATCCTCGACAAGACCGACCCGGCAGACGGGCGGCGCATTTCCTGCGAGTTTCTCAGCCGGGGAGATTGGATTCTTGTTCATGTATTTGATCGTGTTTCATTGGAGATTCCTCGAGCAGGCACTTCACAAACGATCAGCGAGCCTGACGTGCCGCCGACTCGCCGTTGAATTTCGATGCTCCCGCCGAGAGCTCTCACCCTCTGCCTGACAAATTGCCATCCAAGTCCGCTCCCGCTGGTTTCCACAAATTCATTTCCATCATTCTCCACCTCCAGCCATATTCCCGCTCGTCCATCTTTGAGCCGGATTCCCACAAAACTGCCCTTCGCATGCTTCGCCGCGTTCGTTGCGAGTTCCTGGACGATCCGATATAGATGCGCCTTCACTTCGGAATCAAACGACTCGGTTCCTTCATCACAATTCACCTCGCAGCGGATTCCAAACGAACGCTCCAGAAACTGCGCCAGTTCCATGAATGCCGTATCGAGCCCCTGTACATCCAACGCGACGGGTGCGAGTCCGCGCGCGAATCCCCGCGCGATCTGCGCCGTGTTGCTCAGTTCTGCTTCGACCTCGCCAGCAGCGCTCGCCAGCGGCGAGCCTTCGGTCGCCAGCGCCGCGCCCATGACACCGATCCTCAATTGCGCGGCGGTGATCCGCTGGCAGACATCGTCGTGAAGATCGCGGCCGATCCTGAGCCTTTCGTTTTCGCCAGCCTCGAGCAGCCTCGACTCCGTGCGAATCATTTTATCCACCGCGTCACCAATTCCGCGACCGACCGCGCCGAGCTCATCATTTCCGAGCGGTGGAATTTGCGGCGTCTCACCTGTGGAGACTGAACGCGCGTAGGCCAGAAGGTCATCCACCCGCCGAGTGACCAGCACATGCATGATTCCCCAGATCAGCATGCATCCCGCAAGCAGCGACAACCCTTGAGGAACCGTCTCATGCATGGCGAACTGGGTTGCTTCTGTGATCGGACCTTTCAGATCATAACTTAGCACCACCACACCGACCGAATCTCCCACTCCTTCGCGAAACGGAAAAACGGCCAGCAATTTTTTCCTTGCTTCATCCTCTTGCACGCGACCGCTCATCGACTTTCTCACTTCCTCAAGCCAGGGCCCGACGGCACGTAGCGGCGTCTCGTCGAGCTGAACACCTTTCCATTGCAGGCGGGTGGCGTGGCGGACCAGATTGGTGCCATCACAAATCAGTCCTAGATCGAGCTCAGGAGCCGCTGATGCGTAACTGAGCTCCAGATCAGCCGTGAGCGGAAGTTTCTTGCGAAATAGATGCTGCGCGATCCCGGACAGCCTCGTCCCCGCTTCATGCGCATCATCCCGCACGAATTCGAGCCTCCGGTCCACACGCCACCGGACATTGCGAATATAACCAAGCCCGATGAGCATCAGCCCCACCAGGAGAACGAGCGCCGGAATCCGAAAATGTAGCGTGTCGAAAATCTTCATGGTTTTGTCCCAACCATCGAGGTTTCGATCCAGTTGTTTCTGTCCGGTTTTACCGGCACCAACTCGCTCTTTACCATGAATTCCACCACCCGATCCGCCATTCCATCGAGAGGCGAAGACACCCCATTCATCATTTTCAACACCTCAGTGCGTGACGGACTACGGATCAAATCCAGCGCTTTTGCAAAGGCATCCCAGTTCATCCCTTCTCTCCTCTCGATGATTTCCCTTTCACCTAGGCCGAGCTTTTGTGCGATGTCTCCGAGAACGGTGAAGTGAGCATCGACAAGCCGCTGCACATCCGCCTGATGCGATTTCAACGCATCACCACGGACCACAAGCAAGCGGCACAGCTCATCCGGCATCTTCTTTGAGTCAAACAGGCTGATCGCACCCACATCGACCAGACGCGACTGCCACGGCAGCGACGTGACAACCGCGTCCACCTCTCCTGCAATCAAGGCTGACTCCGTCTCGGCGAGATTGAGCGAAACAATCTCCACATCCTTCAGAGTCAAACCCGCCCGCTCCAGCGCTCTCGCCAGCAAAAACATGCCGGCAGTCCGGAGTTCGACCCCCACTTTCTTGCCTCGCAACGTCGCCGTTTCCCGAATGGCTCCGAGTGCCATCAACGAATCTGCTCCCGCAGACATATCCATCACGCAAACAACCCGGACATCGTGGCCATCCATTCTCAGCCGCAAAGTCTCGTCAAGAGACAGCACCGCCGCATCCACCACGCGATTCCCGAATGCGCGCATCGCTGCGGACGACCAGGTCATCTCAATCAAGCGAACCGTTTCATCATTCAGGATTCCACGCTCGCGAGCGACTGTCAGGGTCTCAGACCCCGGCCACAAGCCCACCGCAACCTTCAGCGGCCCCTCATAATCCGGCGGACTCCACATCACCACGCCCACCCACAACGCAGCTTGAACAAGAAAAAACAGCACCAGCCACCTCCGGGAAACCAAAGGTCTGGCGGGTTTAGTATTTGATTGAACTGTCGACAGCATTTTGGGTGTATCATACCCCATAAGCTGGAAAAGTTTGCAGGAACTTAATATCTAAAGCAGATGCTTAGATCTGTCGTTATGGCGTAATGCGGCCCACTCTTGGTTAAAAATAGGGACGTAGATAAACCAATCCAAAGTAGCGCCAGCCATTAGGTGACAACGAAAGCAGAGACTTGCCCTTTACGACATTTGGGTGCAACGAAGACTGCCCATGGAAGACTCCCAGCCCATCAATACAAGCAACTCGACTCATGCATCTATTAATGAATTGAGTTTCGTTTTCCCATGCCTCAACGAGGAGGCCACTTTGGAAAAATGTGTCCAACAGGTCCAAATGAGCCTGACTCCCTGCGGGGTTCGCTATGAAATCGTCGTCGCGGATAATGGTAGCACAGATCGCTCTCGAGAAATCGCACTTTCCATGGGGTGCCGAGTCGTTCCTGTAGCAGAACGCGGCTACGGAGCCGCACTGCGTGCAGGAATCGAGGCCAGCACGGGTTGTTATGTGATGTTTGCGGATTCGGACAACACCTATCTCTATAGCGATTCCGCCCGCCTCTATTCGACTGCAAGAGAACATAACGCTGATATGGCAATCGCCTCGCGAATGACAGGCAAAATTACACCCGGAGCCATGCCTTTTCTTCATCGCTGGCTGGGCACCCCCGTTTTGACTTGCCTGATTAATAGACTGTTTCAGGGAAAGCTCTCCGATTGTAATTCGGGCTTCCGCTGCATTCGGAAAACAGCTTTTGGTAATTGGCAGATCCGATCAAATGGGATGGAATTCGCATCCGAATTACTTATCAAAGCACTAAAGGCCAAGGCTCACATTGTTGAGATCCCCTCTGGGCTGCGCCCAGGTCCTGAAGGCCGAGTAGCCCATTTAAGAACCTGGAGAGACGGCATGCGCCATCTGTTGTTTATCCTCTCTGAAAAGCCGCGACTGTTTGAGCTCATTGGCCTAACCGCGCTGGTGTTGGCGACGATACTCCAAGCTGTAGCAGCCTATACTGGGCCAACCCGTATTTTTGGCACATTCAACGTCTTTGATTTGCACAGCCAGGTGCTACTGTTGCTCTCAGGTATCGTAGGTGTTCAGTTTTACCTTTTTAGCTGCATGCTCTATTTACACAGCACAGACCTAGCGCTCCCGCTAACAAGAAAACTCATCCATCTTGACGAAGGTGTACTCTTTTTCACACTACTGACCACTCTTGCTGCAAGCGTTGGGCTCATAGGGTATATCGTCGCCCAATGGTCTCTCTCAAAATTTGGGAATTTGAATCTCACTCACCAATTGATCCCATGGTCGCACGGGTTGGCGATTCCTCTTATTTTCTCCGTAGGCATGCTCGGACTTCATGTGCTTAAAAAAGCACAAAAATAGCCTCTAAATTTAAGACTCCAAAGGTGGCCAACCTGAGTGATTAAAACGATAGTTGTTTGGGACCAAACTTGAAGTAGTCTCCCGCCTTCCTTCTCATGCATAATTCGGAATCAGGTCATTGGATAAAAATTGCAGGCCGAGCCCTGCGAGACGTGACCTTGTTTGTAGGTGCCTATCTGCTGGCAAATTATGTTCGATTTGCAAAGCTATGGCGCATTGAGGACTACGTTCCTTCAATCGCCATTGGGGCCATTGTTCTCATTTCGGTTACGTATATCTTAGGCTTATATTCCGTTGAGTCACATCGACGTTCGTCGTTTGGGATACACTTATTCCTACTCTGCTTTGGATTTCTGATCGCCTTGATGGCAATCATGCTCGTAGGGTACATTAGTTTTGATCAGATTGGCCGAGGTTTCATGGCACTGGGCTGTCTCTTCTCACTTCCGCTGATTGCAGTAAACCATTCCATTATTTTTCATAAGCACCGCATTGCTCCTGAGCGAATGGCATTTGTGGCAGAGACTGACGAAGAGCTAATTGAGTACAAGCTATTCCGCGAAAGGAGTCCACAAGGAGTGCAAGTCGTTGGCAGGATTGGTATTAACCAAAATTCAGAAGAGTCCGATTTTTTGGGGCGGCTCAAGAATGCTCAAAAAATCATTCGCTCTCATCGAATTGAACGCATCGTTTTCTCAGAACGGCTCGTAGAGGATGAAAAAGCAAGAATGGAGTTTCGGCGCCTCCGTTATTTAGGCTTCCCTTGCAGCAGTATCACTTCGGTGTGTGAAAAATACCTTCGCTATGTGCCTCTCCACCTGGTTTCCATGAACTGGCTGCTTCAGTCAGAGAGTTCGTCGCGCAATTTATACTTCGGCAAGTTGAAACGTTTTTTTGACATCATCACATCGCTGATGCTGTTGATGATGCTGTCTCCATTCTTGCTTCTTGGAATCGCAATCGTGAAGTGTTTTTCACCTGAGGGTCCTTTGTTTTATCAACAAGAACGAATTGGGCGCTTTGGTAGGAAATTTCAGATCTACAAGCTACGAAGCATGAGGACTGATGCTGAGAAGGCTGGCGCAGTATGGTCCTCAGTCTCCAAGGACCCACGCGTATTCCCTGGCGGTGCATTTCTTCGCCGTTATCGAATTGATGAAATCCCACAACTTCTCAACGTCATGCGAGGCGAAATGTCTTTCGTTGGCCCACGGCCCGAACGCCCTGAGTTTGTGACAAAACTGGCCCTCGCACTCCCATACTACCAGGAGCGACACATGATTCAGCCTGGACTCACTGGCTGGGCACAAGTTTGCTACCCATACGGTTCTTCTATTGAGGATTCAAAATGCAAATTAGAGTATGACCTCTACTACCTGAAGCATGCGGGGATCGTCTTCGACAGCCTGATCTTGCTCGACACTATACGCGTTGTATTGGCAGGTGGATTGAATCACAAAACAAATGCTCAACGATATTCGGCGGAACTCAGTACTTTTTCCACTGAGGAGGCGGTCGAGGATGCCAAAGAGATTTCAGTTCTGCAGCGACCAGTCTGATAAACTCGAAGACTTAAGCTGGAGTTCTTTTGCTCCCAATGGAAGCAGCAAAGTTGCGCTGTCGATCACCGTGAGTCCCTTGATCAGGAAAAGATTGGAAACAAACGATGGATACATATCTCTAAATCCGCAGAATCGGTGGTGGGCTATAGTGATAATCACGCCAGCGGCCAGCATTCCCCGTGTGGCCATCCTCAGCGGCATGAATAATGTTCACCATTTCTCGCGCACTCACATAGTGAAGCCTAAACCCAAGGTCAGATGCCATCTGCTGAATTTGCGAATGAAAACGCTGCCGCTCCTCACCAAGATTTGATCTGTGTCCTGACTCTGGCGCGCCATGCGTATGCAACTTGATGAAACACCATTCTGGGGCACCAGAGACCCTGATTCTGCCATTAATCCACTGGTTCATTCGCTCTCCCGTGGGTGGGTTGCTGGGACCGATATCTGAATTTTCCACTCTTGGCAGGATTCCCCATTTACGACGATGCCAGTCCAGTGAAAGCGGCCCTTGAACCATCAGGAGGTGATCTCGACTCATCCTTAACGCTGAGGTTCCTTCGGCGCCGCGCACAACAGGAGTGCCGCGATGATGCGAGCAGCCTTCCAATGTGCTGAGGGAATAGTAGAGTTGATTTACAACAGGAGCCTGCGTCGCATGTGGCGCAGAAGGCATGGTAAAGTCCCCATAACATCCAGCCTGTTTCAAAATCGCCAATTCTCCTCGCACTCCACAGCCGCGCCCCTTTGGATCGGAGTCATCTAAAGCCCAGTTGCCATGGATAAACCCAAATACCGCTTTCCCCTGATCATCTTCCCCCAAAAGACCATGCATGCGAAGATCTCTTTTCCCCTGCTCGAGCGACGCTTTAAAATTTTCCGCCGTGTCATTCTCGTGGTGCAGATGCACTTCAACTTCATTGCGGGTTTTATGGCAGAGATCTGCAAGCGAACTGAGAATGCCGGGGTCATACTGCTCAATGGGATAAAAAAAGGTGTGTTTAGGTCCACATCCGTCGTGATCACGTGCCGCAACAGTAAGAGCTGGCAGTCGCTCATGCCAGTATTCTAATCGGCGCATGGCACCGGCTTTATCGGTCTGGTGAAATGGCTCGAAGTGATCGCCCACACTA
>JANOBP010000222.1:0-1496 GCA_031411715.1 Verrucomicrobiaceae bacterium
TCTCCGGCCGTGCGATCTGCTTCAACGATAGCAAGGGGGTCTTCGATGCCGCTGCCGAGGGCCGTATCAAACCCGGCCACATCGTGATCATCCGCGGTAGCGGGCCGGTGGCGGTCGGCATGCCGGAAATGCACGTCGCCAGCGCAGCACTCGCCGTGCCAGAGCTCTATGGCAAGGTCGCACTCATCACCGATGGCCGCGTGTCAGGCGTCTCTGCGGGCGCGGTAGGTGTGCATTGCACGCCGGAGGCCGTCCTTGGCGGCCCCATTGCACTTGTACAGAATGAGGATGAAATCGAGTTCGACCTCCTCCGTGGCACGATTGAGGTCAAAGCCGATCTGGATGCCCGCGACTGCACAATCCCGGTGGTGACACATCCGTTTGGCTATCTCGCTGACTTTGCCGCCACCGTCTCACAGGCGCATGAGGGCTGTGTGCCGCGTTGGACGCTCACTCGCCAAGCCTGATCTTCATGGCAAAAATAACCTTCCATCTCGATGACGGTCAGGAACTGGTGCTTCCCATCTCGGGGTGTGTCAGCATTGGTCGTGCGGAGAGCAATGATGTGGTTGTTGATGACATGCGATTGTCCAGTCACCACGCGGAACTTGTTCTTCATGCCGACGGTAGCGTGGAGGTCTTTGACCTGAAATCGACGGCCGGCACGTTGGTCAATCATCAGCGCATCATCAAACAGGTGCTCTTCCATGGTGACACAGTGGCTTTCGGTCCGTTATCCGGTGTCTTCGACATGGAAGGAGCGGTCATTGATAGCACAGCTGCCTCCGTTCTCATGGAGCAAAGGTCAGCCATCGCGTCGCTCAAAGCACAGCTCGAAAAACTCACTGCTGAAGTAGTAAAAGCACAGGCGAAGCTGGATACAACGCTCCGCGATTGCGCTCAGGCCGAAGCAACCCAACGCGAGCGCGAAGCTTCCGCAGTGGCACTGAATCAGGAGCACGACCTTAAAACTGCCGCGCTCAAAAAGCTCATCGAGGAATCGGACTCAGCACAAGTTCGGCTGGAAACTGCCCGGCGGAATTGCGCCATGGTCGAGGCAACCCAACGTGAGCGTCAGACCTCTATTGAAGCCTTAGGCCTTCAGCACGATCAAAAAACCGCGGCGCTAGTTAGACTCACTGCTGAAGCCCTCAAGGCACAAACTCGCCTAGATGCCCTCGCCTCTCGCCAAGCCGAGGAGAATAGTCGGCTGGAGGCTGTCAGCCGCGAACTCGCTCAGTCCGAGAAGCGCATGCTTGAGAGCAAAGAAGAGGCCCTACGCCAGCAGGAGCAAGCCCGTGCCGCAGCGGCACTGCTAGCTTCGCAGCACGACAAAAAAGCGGCTGAACTTGCTAAACTCACTGACGATGCTGAGAAGGCGCAAGCTCGGCTTGATGAACTCAACTCACGTCATGCTGAGGAGACCAAACGCCTCGATGCTTTGCGTCGGGAAATAGGTGAACTCGAGGCTCTGACCGCTCGCAAGCAGGGACAAG
>JANOBP010000223.1:0-3315 GCA_031411715.1 Verrucomicrobiaceae bacterium
TGATCGACTCATTGATCCAGTTCCGCAAAACGCTCGTGGGAGCAATGATGAGGCATGGATGCTGCATGCGGCCACTTTCCTTCTCGATGAGGATGTGGGTCAAGGTTTGCAGCGTTTTGCCCAAACCCATGTCATCGGCCAAGATGCCGTGCAGGCCAAACTCGCGCAGGAATTGCATCCAGGAGGCTCCTTCGCGCTGATAATCGCGCAAACTGGCCTTCAACGTCGCGGGCGGGTCGATGAGGCCGATTTGACGGAAGCTGCCGAGCTGCTGGCTGAGCACGGTGAGTTCCGCCGGAGCACGAATCGGCATGCCATCGAGCGTGGCGAGCTGTGCGGCGCGCAGTTTATCGAGCTGGAGCTTGCCGTCTTTGCGCACAGGCCGCGTGGCGAGGAGTTCGTCAAAAAAGCGCAGCAACACGACGAGGCGCTTGGCGGGAACGGAGAGCACGTCGCCGCGATCACTGCCAAGCGAGAGCAGGAAGCGCTGATCGAGATTTTTCTCCAACACGGACGCGGTGAGGCCCTGGTCGATGCAATCAACCAGCAGCGGCACCATGGAGATGCGGCGGCCTTCGATCTCGACACCGAGATCAAGCGCGAACCAATCTTTGCCGCCTTGATCGCCCGTGAGATCCGAGAACCATGCGTCTTCATCGGCTTCATGGATTTGGAAGCCGATGTCATCCGGCACTACGACACGCCAGCCGCTCTCGCGCAGCTTTGGCACCTGATCTTTGAGAAATTGCGACCAAAACAACGCCTGATCACCCGGCACCGCCATGAAGCCAAGCGTGGACTCAGTAGCCTTCGCGCCGGGCAGTGCCTCTGAAAATGATTTGAAGCCCAGGCCGCTCAAATCGGACAGCAGCAGGCGCTCAGAGCGCGCATTGCGCAGCAGGGTGTGTCGCTCGCCATCCGCATCTTTCCACTCATGTGCGGGACTGCGCACCAGCATCTCAAAGCGCAGCGGACAATCTTCGTATTCAGCGCATGGATGGATGAAGGCGATGCTCTTGTCTGCCCAGCCGCCGATGTTTCGCTTCGCCGTGATCTGCGGCATCTGCACGATCATGCGGCGCATGAGAAGCAGCGGTTTTGGCTCCGTGGGTGGCAATTCGACCGATTCAGGCTTCGGCGTCGCATCATTTTCCGGCGCTGGTGAGGCGCGTTCTTGCACACGCGCCATACCTTCGATGCGGCGCTTTCCTTCATCATGATCGAGCATCAGCATCACCGTGGCCGCGTGATGACACAGCGTCCCCACCGCGCAGGTGCAGTGCGAAGTCATCGCGAGACTGTCATCGTCGCGCAACCGCAGATGCACCGTGACGGAGGCCGAATTGAACAAGCCCGTGCCGACACCGGCCATGATCTCCAGCTCGTTCTCCGCACACACATGCACGCCAGCCAGCCCCACATCACCATGCTTGAGCAAGCGCCCCGCTTCCTCGATATGCTGCCGCCGAAAAAGCCACAGCCACGACTTCGAACGCACCTGCGCCCAGAGCTTGGGGAAGGAGAAATGACCGAGGATCATGGGTATCTGATCGTTGGCTTGTTAGGGGTTCTGGTTGGCACTAAGCCTGGAACGCAGTTCTTCGACTACCTTGTTTGACAGGCGGAAACGAGTGTCCTGCAATCTCGCGATGGCCGCGTCAAAATTGACGAGACCACGGAGCGCGGCATTCAGCAGAAGACCCGCCGTGCCCGCATGCTGGATGCCGAGAGCCACGCAGAGATGCCTAGCCGCCAGATCATCGACGATGAGCAAAGCATCAGCCCTACAGCCCCAGGCCAACGAAATGGCAGCGGCTTCACCGGGATCGAGAGCGGCGGTTTCTGGCAGTAGCGGTGGGTCAGGCACGAATTGAATCCATGGTGGAGGATTCATCATGAAAGAGCGTAGCGGCTCCGGCGCACCTGAGTGAAGGCTTTCGCGTAGGACCGCATCAGGCACCGTCACCTGCCCATAGAGTGCGTGGAGGAGATCAATCTGCCCCATTTCCGCTAGTGCTGAGAGGGGGGAATTGTCCGAGATGACCGTCATCTCGCGTGCTGCGTCAAGAATGCCTCGGAAGTCCTGGCATCGGAGAGGATGTCATCCGCCGAAGTTCCCGGCCATACGGAATGCCTGGAGAGAACTTCGATCGCATCCCACTTGGATTCGAGGCCAAGCAACCGCCGCACTTGCTCCACCGAAAAACAGGTGGCCGCGTAGGCCTGCGCGGCGAGTGCTTCGATTGCCACGCGGCTCGGATTGCCTAACTTCGCGCTGAGCGCGTCGGAAAGGTCTTCAGGAATGTCGAGAGTCACGGTCATGCTGGATGCTATCACATGGGGTTTCCCTTCGCAAACTATGCGTTCCTCTTCACCGCATCCCATGCCGAATCCATCTGCTCCAGCGAGAGCTTGCCGAGTTCGTGGCCTTGCACGCGGAGATGGGTTTCCATGGCGTGGAAGCGGCGGGTGAATTTTTCATTGGCAGCGGCGAGCGCGGGTTCGGATTCGATGCCGAGTTTGCGGGCGAGATTGACGACGCTGAAGAGCAGATCGCCGAGTTCGTCTTCCATGTGCGCTTTGTTGCCGCTGGCGATGGCTTCTTCGAGTTCGGCGGCTTCCTCGCGGATCTTGGCGAAGACGGGTGTGGCGTCCGGCCAGTCGAAGCCGACACGAGCGGCTTTCTTTTGCAGCTTTTGAGCACGCATCAGCGCTGGGAGGCCGTTGCCAGTGCCATGGAGCAGGCCTTCGTGTTCGGTGCCTTTTTCAGTGCGCTTGATGGCGTCCCATTGGTTGAGTACGGCAGCGGAGGTGTTGGCGGTGGTGTCGCCAAAGACGTGCGGATGGCGGCGTATGAGCTTCTCGGTTAAGCCGTTAGCCATTTGGTCGAGATTGAAAGCTCCTGTCTCCCTAGCGATTTCGGCGTGGAGAATGGGTTGGAGAAGGATGTCGCCGAGTTCATCACAAATCTGCGCCGGGTCGCCACTGCGGATAGCATCGGCCACTTCGTAGGCTTCTTCAATGACATGAGGAATCAGTGACTCATGTGTCTGCTCCATATCCCACGGGCAGCCGCCGGGTGCGCGCAGGCGGTGCACGACGTAGCGCAGGCGGGTGAGGGCATCGGGGTGATTGAGCATGGTGGCGTCATCCATGCGTGCAGGTAGCGTGGGGGAAGGCGCACGCGAAGAAAATTTTCACGCTTCATGATGAGAGCTTGGCAAAACGGGCGTTCTCCATGATTGTAAAGGAACCAACCCAAACGAACCATGCCGCGCAAACTCAGCCATATCGCCCCGGACTGGTGGGACTACA
>JANOBP010000224.1:0-3581 GCA_031411715.1 Verrucomicrobiaceae bacterium
CACCAGCCACATCGACACCATGATCAAAGGCTACGAGTCCGTCGCTGGTCAGCTCGCCTGGACCAGCATGCGCGGCATGGAACTGCATCCGAAGGACGCCATCCGCGACGACGGCACCATGATGAGCGGCAACAGTTTCCAGCGAAACATCCTCTTCAGCGACACCCCCGGCGTGAAGTATGGCGACATCCGCCACGCCACCGCCAAGTGGAACACCCTTGATCACAACCTCGCCTGGAATGGCAGCCACCCCGTCGTCACCGGCATCAACAAAGTCGGCCCCGACAAACCAGGCGAGCCGCTGCTCACCGAAAACTTTGACACCGCCGAGCCCGGCAAGACACCCAAAGGCTGGGGCTTCAACCATCGCCCCAACAAAAACGTGCAACTCGTCGGAGCCGACGGCGCGTTGCGAGCCGACTGCGCCCTCGGCACCGATCCCGGCAATCCCAAAACCGTCTTCCACGGCCCCGACATCCCCATCAAGCCAGGCGCGGCCTACCGCATGCGCCTCCGCGTCAAATCCACCGAACCCACCGCGAAACTCAGCCTCGCCTTCGCCAGCTTCAAAAACGGCGAAGGCTACTGGCAGGCCGGCAGCACCAGCATCGCCGCCACGCCCGACTGGACCGAGTTCGAAGCCACCGGCCGCATGCTCCGCGAAAACGAAGCCGCCTGGAAACCCTGGATGAAGCACTTCTGGCTCCGCATCGACTGCCACGAGCCCACCGGCCAAATCTTCATCGACGACCTCCGCCTCACCGAAGCCGCCCCCCTCGACGAATGGACCTCCTGGCAAGCCGAAGGCTGGGACAAACACAGCCTCATCGCCGATCCCATGTTCGTGGATTGGAAGAACGATGACTTCCGCCTCAAGCCCGAGTCACCGGCTTTCAAACTGGGCTTCAAGGCGATCCCTGTGGAGGAGATTGGAGTGCGACAGCCATAGGCATTCGAGCCTTTGCCGCAGCTATCTCAGCTTTGCGGCGATCTCGTGGAAGATTTTGGAGGAGGTGCTCTTGGTGGTGTCTTCGAGGGCGATGGGGTGGCCTTCGTCGCCGCTCTCGCGCACGCTCATCTCGATGGGAATCTGGCCCAGGAGCGGGACGCCGAGGCGTTTGGCTTCATGCTCGCCGCCGCCTTTGCCAAAGATGGGGTAGGCTACACCGTCGCTGGGGCAGAGGAAGTAGCTCATGTTCTCGATGATGCCGAGGATGGGCACATTGACCTTCTGAAACATGGCGACGGCCTTGCGTGCATCAATGAGGGCCACTTCCTGGGGCGTGGTGACGATGACGGCTCCATCGAGCGACACGGTCTGCACGATGGTGAGTTGGATGTCGCCGGTGCCGGGTGGGAGATCGAGCACGAGCACATCGAGGTCCTTCCACGCGACCTGACGCAAGAACTGCTGAGTGTAACGTGTGGCGATGGGGCCACGCACGATGACGGGTGAGGCATCTTCGAGCAAAAAGCCCATCGAGATGAGCTGGAGGCCATATTTCTCAATGGGCACGATCTGTTGCTCGTCATTCTGATACGGACGCTCGTCGGTGCCGAACATGTGGGCGATGCTGGGGCCGTAGAGATCGCAGTCACACAAACCGACGCGCGCACCGGTCTTACTGAGCGCGATGGCGAGATTGGAGGCGACGGTGCTCTTGCCGACGCCACCTTTACCGGAGGCAATGGCGATGATTTTCTTCACGCCGGGGATGCTGGACTTGCCGAGCTTGTCGGAGGCGGTGGCACCGGCTCCGGGCGGGTCTTTGATGTCGAAGTTCAGTTTCACCTCGCCGATGCCAGCGACTTTCTTCAGCACTTCCATGGCCTGCTCATGAATGAGCCGGGGGATATTGGGGTCACGGGTGGCGATGGAGATTTCGACGGTGACGTTGGCTCCATCGAGCTGGATGCCTTTGACAAGGCCAAAGGAAAGGATGTCGCGGCTGAAGCCGGGATAGCGGACGTTGGAGAGGGCGGTGCGGATGTCTGTCTCAGTGAGCATGGGGAGGCGTAACCATGTCCTGATAGAAAGGAAAGCGTCAAATGAGGAATGCTGAATGAGGAATGGCTAAATGTTCATTCCACATTTTCAGCCCGGCACTTGCGCTGCGGCAAAATCCGTTGTTTTTCACCCCCTCATGCCTCATCCCGCTCCAGCGCCCACGCATCTCGACATCTCCAAACTCGGCGAGCCCGTTTACCGTGGCTCGGTGCAGAATTTATATGCCGTGCCGGATCATCCGGGCTTTGTGGTGTGCGAGACGACGCCTGCGGGGTCGGTTTTCGATGTGGGCTCCATTTTCAACATTGAAGGCAATGATTTAAACCGCGCGATTTTCCGCCACGCCATGTACTCACGACTTGGCAAGCCTGATACCTGGCGGCGTGTGAAGTTGGCGATCGAGCAGACTCCAATGGATGCCGAATGGCGTGCGGAGTTGCTCAAAGGCCCACTGGAGCAAATGCTGGAGCGCGGCGCGTCCACGCATCACATCGGCATGGTGGATGCGAAGACGGGCGAGATCGTGCGTGAGGGCATCCCTGCCAATCCGAGCTGCTACAACGTGGTGCGCCGCTTTCCGGTGATGCATCCTCCTCAACGGCATTTGCTGGGCACGCATGTGTTTGATTACGCTCAGTTTCATCAAAGCGCGACGTATGTGGTGCCGCTGGAATACATCGTGCGCTTCGGTGTGACGAGTGGATCGTCCATTTTGAAGAAGTATCAGGGCCTCAGTGACTCTGCGAGGCGTAGCTACGAGCAAGAGCTTGGTCTCTCGAAGCCCATGGGCGTGTGGGAGATGCTGGAGCGGCCGATTTATGACCTGACGAGCAAGTATGAGCCGGAAGACCGTGCTGTGAGCAAGCAGGAGGCGCTCATTATGTCTGGGCTGAGTGCGGATGATTTCCTTCACACGGTGAAATTGGCCATTCTCGGTGGCTGGGCTGTGCGCGAGCTGCTGGAGAGCGCGGGACTGCTGCTGTGGGACCTGAAGTGGGAGTTCGCCGTGGATCGCGATGAGTTGCTATTTGTGGACACAATCGATGCAGACTCCTTCCGTGGCACGACCTTCCTCGATGTAGAAGGCAAGAAACTGGTCATTCACTACAACAAGCAGGCCATGCGTGACTACTACCGCCTCGTGCATCCCGACTGGTATGCCGGCATCAACGAAGCCAAGACGCAGGCGCAAAAAATCGGCACGCCATTCAAGCAAGTGCTCAAAGCCGGCCAAACGGAAGGCAAATGGCCAAATACGCCGATTGTTGACGCTCACTTCCTCGACTTGCAAGCCCGCAAGACCGCGCTCATCCGCGAGCATGTGGCCGCCGAACGAGATGCCGCAGCCATCCGCGCCGATTTACAGACCGCAGGAGAGGCGGAGGTCGATTTCTACCGCCAGCGTGGGCTTTTGGGGGAGTTGGTGAAGGCGAACGCGGTTGGTTGAATCACTTCGATTCTCAGCAGACAAAATGCTTGCGCAGTGAGTGCGGCGGTTTATTGATTGCGCCCCTTTCTTGGAAGGGATTGTGATTCCTGAGTAGCTCAGCGGTAGAGCGGGTGGCTGTTAACC
>JANOBP010000225.1:0-11914 GCA_031411715.1 Verrucomicrobiaceae bacterium
TCGCGGTGAACTCCAAAGCTCCTATCCTCATCATGGGACCGACCGGCGCGGGCAAATCGATGCTCGCAGGCCGCATCTACGACCTGCGACGCTCGCGGGCGGGTTTGAGCGGCCGATTAGTCGAAGTGAACTGCGCCACGCTGCGCGGTGATCAGGCGATGTCGGCGCTCTTCGGGCACAAACGCGGTTCCTTTACCGGGGCGCAGTCGGATCGGCCTGGATTGCTCAAAGAAGCCGACAAAGGCCTCATTTTCCTCGATGAGATCGGCGAACTCGGTCTCGACGAGCAGGCGATGCTGCTGCGTGCGCTGGAAGACAAGACCTTCCTGCCGCTGGGTAGCGACAAGGCCGTGCAGAGCGACTTCCAGCTCATCGCCGGCACGAATCGCGATCTGCGGGCCCAAGTCGCCGCAGGCAAATTCCGCGATGATTTGCTCGCTCGGATCAATCTGTGGACCTTCACACTGCCGAGCCTCGCCGAGCGACGCGAAGACATCGCCGCGAACCTCGATTTTGAGCTGGAACGATACGCGAAGTCGCATCGCCGCCAAGTGCGTATGAACAAGGAGGCGCGTGAGGCCTTCCTGAAGTTCTCCAAAGGCTCCGACTCCAAATGGAGCGCGAATTTTCGCGATCTGAACGCCGCCGTGACTCGCATGGCCACGCTGGCACCGAAAGGCCGCATCACGGTGGAGTGTGTGGACTCAGAGATAGCTCGATTGAGAGAAGGTTGGCGATCCGATGTGAGCAGTGAGACATCACCGGCTCTTGGCGGAGAGTTGGACCCGTTTGATCGTGTGCAGCTTGATTATGTCATCAAGATCTGTCGCGAGAGCAAGACGCTATCCGATGCGGGGCGGAAGCTCTATTCCGTGTCGAGAGTGAAGCGCTCGA
This sequence comes from Verrucomicrobiaceae bacterium, assembly GCA_031411715.1. Taxonomy (GTDB): domain Bacteria; phylum Verrucomicrobiota; class Verrucomicrobiia; order Verrucomicrobiales; family Verrucomicrobiaceae; genus Prosthecobacter. Next base: position 895 of record JANOBP010000225.1, read on the forward strand.
AGATGAATGACGCGGATCGTCTCAAGAAGTATCTGGCGAGGTTTAAGCTGAAATGGGATGAGTTGAAGTGACGTTGACTGCGGGCATGAAAATCCAACTCGCTCTTCTTCTCCTTTTCGCCGCGCAAGCTCTCGCGCTCGACTCCGCCAAGCTCGCTGCCATTCATCCGGCCATGGAGGAGGCGGTGAAGGCGAAGTTGGCGGCTGGCGTCGTCACGCTGGTCATGGAGAAGGGGAGAGTCGTGCATCATGATGCTGCGGGCATGGCGGACATCGCCAAGGGCAGTGCGATGGAAAAAGATGCGCTATTTTGGATCGCATCGATGACCAAGTCGGTGAATGCGACTGCGGTGATGCTGCTCGTTGATGAGGGCAAGCTCGCGCTTGATGAACCCGCTTCGAAATGGCTGCCTGAGCTTGGTAAAGTCACCGTCACGGGCGGCGCAGCACCGGAGAAGCCAATCACGCTGCGCATGCTGCTTTCGCACACGGCAGGCATCGCTTTCCCACCCCGAAAGCCGACCGACGGAGCCATTTCGCTTAAATCGTATGTCGTTTCCCTGATCAAGACGCCTTTGGCCTTCCAGCCCGGCAGCAGCTACGAATACGGCTTCGGTCCCACCGTCGCCGGTCGCATCATCGAACTCGTCAGCGGCATGAAATATGAGGATTTCATGCGCACACGCCTCTTTGAGCCACTGGGCATGAAAGACACCACGTTTCATCCCACCGATGCGCAGCGTGCCCGCATTGCCCGCACTTATAAAACGGATGAAGACACGCTTGAACTCGTCCCAGGCTACAATCCTTTTGTGACCAGCGACTCCAGCGTCCACCACATGCCCGAGCCAGCTGGCGGGCTGTTTTCGACAGCCTCCGATATGGGCCGCTTTTATTCAATGATCGCCAACAACGGCGAACTCGATGGCAAGCGCATCCTCAGCGCCAAATCCATTGCCGACATGACCACGCCCGTCACCGCCGGCGGCAAACAGCTCAACTACGCCTGTGGTTGGCAGTGCAATACGGAAACCCAACGCGTCTGTGCCGCCATGCCCGTCGGCAGCTTCGGCCACGGTGGTGCGTTTGCCACGAATGGCTGGATCGACCCGAAGAGCGGTATCGCCACCGTCTTCATGGTGCAAAACGTCCTCGTCACCGCCAAAGGAAATCCCAAAGACATCTTCCAGCACCTCGTCATGGAAGCCGCAGACATTCATGTTGCGCCATTAGCTCAGGCTAAGGCAAAAAAATAGCGTGAGGTTTCTCATGCAAAGCGTCAGGTAGTGCTGATGTCCTTGGATACACGAGCCCTGCCCCCTTCTGCTTTTCATACCACGCGGTGGACGCGTGTCTGTCTGGCCAAAGCGGACTCTGAGGAAGGGCGCAAGGCGCTCGCTGACTTGTGTGATGCGTATTATGAGCCGGTGGTGGCCTTTCTGCGCTTTGATTTACGCGATGCAGATGCTGCGCGTGAGATGAGTCATGCGTTCTTTGCCGAGATGCTTGCTGGTGGGGGCATCCACTCGGCGGAGCGTGAGCGTGGCCGATTCCGTTCCTATTTACTCGGCGCGGTGAAGCACTTTATATATCATCAGCGTGAATCGACGCTGCGCTTGAAGCGCGGTGGCGGAATGGAGTCAGCCGAACTCGATGAGCAACTGCCAGACCCACGACAAACCTCACCCGATGACGAGTTTGACCGCCAATGGGCCATCACAGTGCTGGCACGAAGCCTGGAGGCACTTCGGAGTGAGTGCTGCGCACAGGGTCGCGAGGCTTTCTTTGATCACGTGAAGCCGCTGCTCACGGGAGATGCGGCGCACGGTGATCAAAGTGGCATCGCCAGTGCCTGTGGCATGAATATTGAGGCATTCCGCATGGCATTGTATCGCCTGAAGAAACGATTGCGCCAACTGGTGAAGGTAGAGATCTCCGGCACGCTCCAAGACGCCACGATGGTGCAGGATGAGATGGAATCACTCTTCTCCGCACTGGGTGGTTAAAATATCACGTTATGTATTTTCACCTACCCGTCAGGACACCGGTATGAGCGATTCCCCTTCAGCACAATGCAGCCTATGCGGCACCACGATCAACGACGCGCCCGAAGGCCTGTGCCCGCGTTGCCTCATGGCTCAGATCATGCGGCCCACACAAGCCGGCGAAGGAGATGCGGTGCCACCCATGACGCCAAAGGAACTCGCGCCGCACTTTCCGCAGCTCGAAATCATCTCGTGCCTCGGACGTGGTGGTATGGGCGTTGTTTACAAAGCACGGCAGAAGACGCTGAATCGTCTCGTCGCGCTCAAACTGCTCGCACCTGAGCGCGTGGATGATCCGCAGTTTGCTACACGCTTTGAAAAAGAAGCGCAGGCACTCGCGGCACTGAACCATCCGCACATCGTCGGTGTGTATGACTTTGGTCAGGCTGGCGGGTTTTATTACCTGCTCATGGAATTCGTCGATGGGGTTAATTTGCGCCAGCTTCTGCAAACCAAGCGCCTCACGCCAAAGGAGGCGCTCAGCATCGTGCCTCCGGTGTGTGACGCGCTGCAATGCGCGCACGATCACGGCATCGTGCACCGTGACATCAAGCCAGAGAACTTGCTCATCGACAAAGCTGGCATCGTGAAGATCGCCGATTTCGGCATCGCCAAGATCATCGGTGATGGCACTCATGAACCGCAGCCACTCGGCACGCCAGACTACGCCGCTCCTGAGCAAAGCGCAGGCCCTTCGGATCACCGGGCAGACATCTACAGCCTCGGCGTGGTGCTCTACGAGATGCTCACGGGCGAGAGGCCAAAGGACAAGATCGAGGCGCCGTCGAAACGTGTGCAGGTGGACATCCGCATCGACGAGATCGTGTTGCGCGCTCTGGAAAAGAAGCCGGAGCTGCGCTTTGCCACAGCGGCGGAGTTTCGCACACAGGTGGAGGCAGCGGTGGGTGGCGCAACTCGACCGCTGAGCCGAACGCAGCGTTTTTTCCAGAGGTGGGCACCGGAGCGCTGGTTCAAGGCCATGGAGACGGAGTCACGGGACTGGCACCTCATCTGCGAATGCGGTCATGCGCAGTCCGTGTGGGAGCGCGGCGGCATCCGCTTCGGCGCGGCGGGGAAGCCGGTGAAGATGCTGTGGTGCGCGGCGTGCCATCGCCTGCGCACTCACCGCATGGAGTGGCGCGGGCCTGGCGGGGCTCAGTCGCCTGAGCGCGGGTCTTTTCGCGCGGCAGCCATCGTGGGGGCGGTGTGGGTCGGGATCGTGCTGCTGGGGCTTGGCGTGACCTTTCTCGTTGAGGTGATTCGTGATGGCATGCGTGGCGAAGGGCCGTTTTTGCTGGTGGGATTTTTGCTGGCCCTTGCACCGCTTTTGCGGTCTTTTTTTCATGGCGGATGGATGCGGGCATTTGCGTGGAGCGCTTTCATCCTGGCGCTGCCATGTGTGTTGATGGGTGGCTTTTTCGCTTATGCGATGCTGTCGGAGAGCGGTGGCTGGCATCCGAATCCGATAGAGGCGATGGTGGTTCCGCTGACATGGATTGGGGCCGTCTTTTTGCCTCTGGCCGGCATCACGCTATGGCGTTCATCGCGGCAGGAGGGCGAGAAATCCGGTTGCATGAAATGGATACTCCTTTTCTCGCGCTGATATTCGGGGTGGCGCTGTTAGGCGCTGCTTTTTCTCTCGTAAGCTATCAGCAGGCATCGCGGTCAATGCTGGCAGAACGGAAAGCGGCTCTCGCTCAGCGGGAAGCTGCAAAGATGGCCGCTGACCAGGAAGGGAAGGATTTCTCCACCAACGGCGAGACATGGATCGTCGAGGGCCGCGTCGTGGATGCCGAGAATAAGCCGGTGCCTGACGCTGATGTCCGTGTGAGTTGTGGTGTGGGATCGCTGCATGTCACGGGCGAAGGAAAAACAGACGCAGACGGGCGTTATCGCGTGACGTTCGGCCCGGGAATCATGATGGCGAAGCAAGATCGAGTTGGTGCACTACAAGCGGCTCTGGTTTACGTAGGGAAAGACGGTTACGCGGAGAAAAACCTTTGTGAGGCTGGAAATCTGCAAATGGCGTGGGCGTTGACCAAGCTACAGCTAACTGGAAGCGGGCCACGGGGACCAACGATGACGTTTTTGCCAGGGAAATCACTGGCGGTGGATTTTGTGCTCGTGCCTGCCGCGCAGATTCAAGGCACGTTGATCGACAAAAGCGGCAAACCCGTTGCCAATCGAAAGATCATCATCACAGGCGACCGTCTTGGCCCCGGTGGTAGCATTTACGACTCCGCAAGCACCGACGCGCAAGGGCGCTTTACCTTCAAAGACGTCTCCACGGTGCACGCGTGGTCGTTCAGCATCGATGACAAATCTGGGTATCCGGACCGCACGCCGCCGGACCGGTTTGCAACGCCAGGCGAGCACCATGTCACGCTGGAGGCGGAAGGAAACGTCTTGAAGCGAATTGATTTCAAGACCTCCAAGGTACCATGAGCGCCTAGTTTGGAAATAGGCCATCCGCTCCGAGCGTTTATTCAAAGAGCCATTTGAACCACCACACACCATGAACTCCCGAAACCTGATTCTCCTCGTTGTTTTGCTTTCCATGGTACCGTCAATGGCACGCGAGTGGACCTCCAGTGATGGAAAGAAGCTCGAGGCGGATTTTGTCTCCACCACCGCCACCCATGTGACGCTCAAGATCGCGGGGAGGGACACGCCGGTGCCGCTGAATCGCCTTTCTGCGGCGGATCAGGCTTTCATCAAGGAACAAGCATCGAAGCCTGTCGCGGCGAAAAAAGTGACTGGGGAGTTTGCCGAGTTGATCACCGGTGATTGGGCGCTTTCGAAGCACAAGGATCTGCCATTCGCACTCTATGGGGCGAAAGAGCTCGATGCGGGCAAAATGTATCCGCTCATCCTCGCTCTGCATGGCAAGAGTCAGAATGATGAAAACGGCAAGCAGGTCGGCGGCTGGATGAAGAGCTTCGCCACAGAGGCGCGTTACGCTAAGAATCCATGCATCATCGTCGCGCCCCTCTGCTACCAGCCCTATGGCGGCACGGGCGGTGGCTGGAGTGACAAACCGGGTGCTGAGGCCGTGTCACTGGTGAAGGAACTGCTCAAATCTTTGCCCATCGACAAGGAGCGTGTGTATTGCGTCGGATACTCCATGGGTGGCTTTGGAACTTGCCAGCTCATCAACGGCGAAACGCGCCTCTTTGCCGCCGGAGTGGCAGTCGCAGGCTGCACAGGGCCGGAAACGGCAGGGACCTTCAAAAAGGTGCCTCTCTGGCTGTTTCATGCTGCCGATGATACGACAGTGGAGGTGAAGTATTCGCGTGATTTGGCAGGGGCGCTGAAGCGTGAAAAGGATTGCAAGTTTACTGAGTATCCCACTGGTGGTCACGGCATCGTGGGCAAGGTTTTTGAGGAAGAGGGCATGCATGAGTGGCTCTTTGCGAAGGGGGTCGCAGCCAAGAAATAATCATGCGGCAGGTTTGGAGCATCTTGTTATCAAAATCGGCTAAGCCGCCCGTTGACTCTGCGCTGCCTCTGCGTCACCAGAAATGATGCAGATCATCTCTGGAACCGCCGTCGCTGAAAAAGTAATTGAAGAATGCCGTCGCGACATCGCGGCGCTGGCCGCACTGGGTCGCAAACCGGGCCTCGCTGTCGTGCTTGTCGGCGATGATCCGGCTTCCCGAGCCTATGTGCGGTCCAAAGACAAAAAATGTCGCGATCTGGGACTGCACTCAGTCAAACTCGAACTCCCTGCCACAACGACGCAGGACGAGTTGCTGGTCCATGTGCATGCGCTGAACAATGATCCCGCCATCCACGGCATCTTGGTGCAAAGCCCGCCGCCCAAGCACATCGACGAGGCCGCCATCGTGCGCGCCATTGATCCTGCGAAAGATGTGGACGGCTTTCATCCCGTGAACGTTGCCAAACTGGCGCTGGAAGACCCCTCGGGCTTCGTACCTTGCACGCCTCTAGGTTGTCAGAGACTTTTGATCGAAGCAGGCATCGAAACCAGTGGTGCGCATGCCGTGGTGGTCGGCCGCAGCATGATCGTGGGCAAGCCAATGGCATTACTGCTCATGGCGAAAGGCAAAGGCGGCGACGCCACCGTCACCGTTACGCATTCTCGCACACGTGATCTCGGCGCCATCACCCGCACCGCCGACATCATCATCGCTGCCATTGGACGCCCCCATTTCATCAAGGCGGAGCACGTCAGAGAAGGTGCGGTGGTCATCGACGTCGGCATCAACCGCATCGACGACGCCTCGAGCGAAAAAGGCTACAAACTCGTCGGTGACGTCGCCTACGACGAAGTCGCCCCCAAATGCCGCGCCATCACTCCCGTCCCTGGCGGCGTCGGGCCGATGACGATTGCGATGCTAATGGCGAACACGATCAAGGCGTGCAGGCAGATTGGAAGCTAGTTCTTGCCGCCATTATGGCATTCGAGTAATATCCCTCCATCATGAGCCAAAACGTCCAACTCACCGTACCGATGCCTGCGAAACTCGCGCGTCTGCGTTTTCCCAAAGCGTTGGATGCTCGGCTGCACCACCTGCTGGATGAACAAAGCCGGAAAGGCAAGTTAACACCGGCGGAGAGGAAAGAGGCTGAAGGACTGGCCCAAATGGAAAGTCTCCTCTCCATCATGAAACTCGGCGCTCAGGTTCAGGCGATCAGGAAATAGTGCATGGCTGTTCCTGCCCATCTTCGTCGGCGTGTGGCCGAGCGGGCGGAGCACCGTTGTGAATATTGCGGCCTTTCGCAACTCGGTCAGGCAGCGACTTTCCACATTGATCACATCGTGCTTATCGTTGCGGGCGGATTGACAGAACACAGCAATCTTGCGCTTGCTTGTATCCACTGCTCACTGCGTAAAGGCGCACGCCAAAATGTCCCAGACCCCAAGACTGCACGCAGTGTTCCGCTATTTCATCCAAGGCTGCAAAAATGGAATCATCATTTTCGCTGGTCAGGCATTCAACTCCTCGGAATTACTGCGACGGGTCGAGCCACGGTTCATGCGTTGAATTTGAATGGTGGAGAGCATCAAATCATCCGCTCATTTGAGTGTAAGTTGGGGTCGGCATCCGCCTCCAGGGCATCTTTGAGATGGTGAAAATTCACGTTCACTAAAATTGGATTCCACTTCTATCCAGATGCATGCCATGCTCCAGGTCACCATGCTTATCCGCCCCACCCATTTTGCCCTCGCGCTGGCTCTTGCGCTGCCAGTTTGTCTATCCGCTGAAGAAGCGAAGCCTAACAAGCCTGAAGCCCCGAAACCTGAGGCGAAAAAGGAGGATAAGAAGCCGGATGCGGATAAGCCGGTCGTGACGGAGGGCAAGGTGACGATTCGTGGCAAGGAGGTCGCGTATGAGGCGAAGGCGGGCACGCTGCCGATCTTGAAACCGGATGGGAAGCCGTCCGCGCAGGTGTTTTACACGGCTTACACGATGAAGGATGTGAAGGACAAGGCGACGAGGCCGGTGACGTTCTGTTTCAATGGTGGACCAGGCAGCAGCTCGGTGTGGCTGCATCTGGGGGCCTTTGGCCCGAAGCGCGTGGACTTGCCTGCGGATGGCCTGACGCCGCCAAAGCCGCCGGGTGGGCTGGTGAACAATGAGTTCTCCCTACTCGATGTAACGGACCTCGTTTTCATCGATCCGGTGAACACAGGCTTCAGTCGCGCGGAAGATCCGAAGAACTTGGGTGACTTCCTCGGCGTGCAGGAGGACATCACGAGCGTGGGCGAGTTCATGCGCCTCTGGGTGACGCGTGAGCAGCGCTGGCGCTCGCCGAAGTTCATCGCGGGTGAAAGCTATGGTGGCATTCGCGGCGGTGGCCTTGCGCAGCACCTTCAGCAGCGACATCGCATGTATCTCAATGGCATCATCATCGTTTCCGGTTTGCTGGATTACGCGACGCTGATTGCCGGACCACTCAACGAGGTGCCGTTTGAGGTGATGCTGCCTGCCATGACGGCCACCGCGCATTATCACAAGAAGCTGCCAGCGGATTTGCAGGCGGACTTCAAGAAAGCAGTCGCGGAGTCGCGCGCCTTTGCGTTTGGCGAATATGCGTCGGCGTTGCTCAAGGGCAGTGATTTGACCAAGGCGGAGCGTGAAGGCATCGCGAAGAAATTAGCGCGCCTCACCGGCCTGGAAGCCAAGTTCATCGAGGATCAGCACCTGCGCATCGATAGCGGCGTCTTCCGCGAAATGCTGCTTCGCAAAGAAAAACTCATCCTCGGTGCTTATGATGCCCGTGTGACCGCCAGTGATGGCGATGAATCCGAAACGCATCCGCAATTCGAGCCCTTCATGCGCGTGGTGGGCAGCGTGGCGGCTGCCTCGATGAACGCTTACCTGCGTGAGGAGCTGAAATATGAAAAAGACCTCCCCTATGAGGTCTTGGCACCGCAGCCAAACTGGAACCACGGCAAAGGCAACAGCTACACCAGCGTCAGCGGCCAACTGGCCGAGGCCATTACGCAAAATCCGCATCTCAAGGTGCTGGCGCTCCTTGGCTGGCGTGATCTCGTCACGCCGCCGGACAACATGCTGCTCAGCGTGCGTCAGATGCATTTGCCGGATGAATTGCGCGGAAACATCGAGTTCGCTGAGTACGAATCCGGTCACATGATGTACACCAACCGCCCGGACATGGACAAGATGCACGCCGACATCGCCGCGTTCATCGCCAAGGCGCTGAAGTGACTGCTCTGAGCCTTGCGCTCTGCACATTCGCCGCTAGCATGCGCGCCCCATGGCACTTGCAAAAATCACCTCCGTCTCTGGTCGCGGCGTTTACGTCCCCGGCACCGATATCGACACCGACCGCATCATCCCGGCGCGCTTTATGAAATGCGTGACCTTTGATGGTCTGGGCGAATATGCCTTCTATGACGTGCGCTTTGATAAGGATGGCAAATCCATCGGCCATCCGCTCGATGACCCGCGCTTCAAAGGTGCCTCCGTTTTGCTCTCAGGGGCTAATTTCGGCTGCGGCAGCTCACGTGAGCATGCGCCACAGGCACTTTACCGCTTTGGCATCCGCGCTGTGATCGCGGAGAGCTTTGCCGAGATCTTTTTCGGCAACTGCACCACGCTCGGTATCCCCTGCGTGTGCGCCACGACTGAGGACATCCATAAACTGGCCGCCGCAGTCGAAGCCAACCCGCAACTCGAAGTCCGCGTCGATGTGGAAAAGCAGCGCGTGGTCTTTGGTGATGACAGTTTCGCTATCGTCATGCCCAGCACGGCCTTTGAAGCTCTGACCAGTGGTAAGTGGGACCCGATCGCTGAGTTGCTGGACAACAAGGACGCCGTGCATGCCCGCATGACTGCGCTGGGTTTTGCCTGAGCCGCTAATCACAAACTCCGCACGACTCATGGCCGCTGCTGACACATCACAGGTGGCAAAATCGTCGTCAGGGACCCGTCTGCCATCTTTTGGGCGTGCGGTGACCTCACAGGACACGATTCACGTCATTGGCCATCGTAATCCCGATACGGATGCGATTTGCTCCGCCATCGGCTATGCCGCATTCCTGCGTGATGTCCGTGGCATGAAGGCCGAGGCCGCATGCTGTGGTGAACTCAGCGTGCGAACGAATTGGGTGCTGCAAACGGCTGGTGCGCCCGCACCGAAGCTGCTGCTCGATGTGCGGCCCACCGCGGCCTCCATTTGCCGCCGTGACGTCATCACCGCGCGGCCGCATGACACGTTTCTCTCGGTTTACCGCATGATGATGGAGCGCAGCTTCCGCAGCATTCCGGTGGTCGATGATGAAGGCCGACTTCTCGGCATGCCGGCCATTCAGGAGCTAGCGCAGCTTTTCCTTCCCGCTGAAGTCGGGGATAAAACCATCGCGGCCAATCGTGAGGTGCGCACAAGCCTTGTGAACATCGTGAGCGCTCTCGGTGGCATTCTTGGCGGCAGTGCGCCGGATTTGGAGGAGATCCAGGACTTGGTGCTTGTCGTCGCCGCATCCAGCTTGGAGACGACGCAGAAGAGGGCGCAGCAGTTCCCGGCCAATCGCCTGGTTGTCGTCACGGGTGATCGTCCTGAGATTCATGAACTGGCAGTAACGATGGGCGCGCGTTGCCTCATCATCACCGGCAAGTTCAAGCCTACCAGTATCATCCTCACGCAGGCACAGCAGAGTGGTGTGGCCATCATTTACTCGCCTTACGACACCGCCAGCACCTCGCAGCTTCTGCGCTTCTCCCGCCCCATCGGCGAGGCGCTCACGCATGATTTTCTATCCTTCTCCTCACGCACCGCATTGCGCGAGATCGTGCCAGCCGCGCAACACTCTCATCAGCCACTGTTCCCGGTCGTAGATGAAGAGACGCAAAAACTCGTCGGCGTCTTTTCCAAGTCCGATCTCATCGATGTGCCGCGCACCAAGCTCGTGCTTGTGGATCACAATGAATTCGCGCAAGCCGTGACGGGTGCGGATGAGGCGGAGATCATTGAGGTCATCGATCACCATCGTCTCAGCGGCAATCTGCGCACCAAGGAGCCCATCCGCTTCCTCAATGAGCCCGTGGGCAGCACCTCGACCATCGTCGGGATGCTTTACCGCATGCGCGAGGCCGCGCCGGACAAGGCCACGGCCATCTGTCTCTGCGCGGGCATCATCTCCGACACACTGCACCTCACCAGCCCCACCACGACGGATAGCGACAAAGAAATCCTCGCCTGGCTGAGCAGCATCGGCGGCATCGACTGCGCGCAGTTCGTTAAAGATTTCTTCGCTGCTGGCTCGATGCTGCGCGAGCAAACGCCGGATCGTGCGCTGGAAAGCGACCGCAAGGTCTTTGAGGAAAACGGCTGGCACATCAGCATCTCCCAGATCGAAGAACTCGGTCTGGATGAGTTCTGGAAGCGCGAAACGGAGCTGCAAGCTGCCCTCCAGAGCCTGCTTGAGAAACACAGCCTCAACTTCGCCTGCCTCATGGTCACGGACATCACACGGCATCACAGCGT
>JANOBP010000226.1:0-9434 GCA_031411715.1 Verrucomicrobiaceae bacterium
GGCATTGCGCTCGTCGATTCCTTCAAACGAGGTGTCGTCGGCACCATGCCCGGCGCGGACCTCATTCGTGGCCTTGTTCCGCTCTGGAAAGCACTCGAAGCTGGCGACACCGAAAAAGCCGACCGCATCCACGGACCGCTCTCCGCGCTCATTTCGATGCAGACGAGCCTTGATGGCTTCCTCGCCGTCGAAAAGCATCTCCTTGTGCGTCAGGGCATCTTCAAAAACACTCTCGTGCGCGGCCCCGTCGGCTTCAAACTCGATGCGGAGACGAAGCGCGAGGTGGAGCGGCAGTTTGACCGCATGATCGCCTCGACGGCTTAATCTTCAGGAAACCGCTCGTCGATCAGCTCCTTGCTCTTCTTGAGGATGGCGGCTGATTCCTTGGCAAAGTCGTAGCCGAAGACGGGTTCGTTGTGAGTGAAGCCGATGAGGAAGACATCGCGGTAAATGACCAATGCATGGTGGCTGCCCAGCTCCTGTCCGGAGGACGAGGCGTCATTGGTGCCAATGGTCGTCGTGGGGGTCATCTGGCGGTCTTTGACGATGTATTTGGAGAAGGGCGTGCTGGAGCTTTCGACCTTGAAAAAGGAGTCGTTCTTCATGATGGCGATCATCTCCCGCGTGGCGTCGGCATTGGTGTATTTGCGGATGTACCAGGACAGAAACTTGAGACCTCGAGGATCTCCCTCTCCCGATACGGGACTGGAGCTGAACATGATCATGGTGCGATCTCCGGCGGAAGGCTCCTTGATCCCTTGGAAACTTCCGTCGTTGACCTTGGCAGTCGCAAAACGCGGATCGACGAAGCTGCCGTCGCCATCTTGGAAGCCGTTTTCGATGCGGTAGTATTTCGCGTCCACCGGATCGTCCCACCAGACGAACTCGCCGGGTGCGGGCTTCTGCTCATAGACTTTCTGCCGCTCGGCCTCGGTCTTGGCCATCAGATCGCCCGGATGCACGATCGGTCTGAGGCCGTCCTTGAGGATGGCGGCTTCGGCCTCGGCTTTTTTGAGGCCGATGTATCGGCCCACCGGAATACCAGCATAGTAATCAAACTGCACGGGGGCGCCCTCCGCCACCTCGGTACCTGCTTGGGGTGATTGCATATAAACCTCGTGCTTCTTCGCGGTGCGCGGCGGCTTTTCCGTGCCGGCCTTGGGCTTGGGTTCAAACTTCAATTCGGTGAGCTTCGCCTCCGCCTCCTCTTTGCTGAGCTTGATGAGGTCGGGCACCTTGAGCGTCTTCGCCACGACGTTGCCGCTGCTGTAAAGGTAGGTGACCGCTGTGTCCCATGGGACGCGTTTGCCCGCCTCCGGGTCCTGGCCGAAGACGACGTTGGACTTCACGGTGTCAGGCTTCTTCGCGACGTCGGCGCCCTGCGGCAGCAGGCCTGCGGCGAGGAGGATGTTCCCGGCGGAGACGTTGTTTTTCCCCAGCAAGGGCGGCACCTCGATGAGCTCCCTCTGGCGGGCGGCGATGATGTCCTGGGCTCTCGGTGCATTGGGCAACTGCCCGGCCCTGTTTCGGATCGCGCGTGCAAAGGGATCCTGCTCGCCGAGCTGGCGGCCGGCGGCGTCCGCGAGAGTCCCCATGGCGAGGCGGGCGTTGTCATAACGCGCAGTCAGGGCGGCGAGCTGGCGCGCGAATTCAGGATCGTCGAGATCGGCATCAAGCATGAACTGCTGGAGATCGCGCACGAGGCCTATGAGCTCGTGGATGTTGCCATTGAGCCGTCTTTGCACCCAGAGGCGGAAGATCTCCTCTTCTCCCATCTGCATGACTTCCTCTTCGGTCAGGATGTTGGCTGAACGGGCGATGGAATTGATCATCAGCACCTCGCCCAGACCGCGCATCGCGCCGTCCCAGGAACTGCGGGTGTAGCTGGGATCGCGGCCCTCCGCCGCAGCGCGGGCTTCCTCATCCGCCATCTCTTCCTCGGCAATCTGAGAGCCGACGTTCCAAAACGTGAGATCCTGGCCGATGCGGGCGAAGCCGTTGAGCAGCGCATCATTCCGGCTGCGGCCTTCCTGCTCCGCCTTCTCCATCTCTTCTTTGCCAATTTCCTGTCCATGCTTGTAGCTGCGCGCGATGCCGGGGATCAGCGTCGCTTCTTCTAGGGCAGAGAAGACGGCACGCGCCTCGCCCGGCTCTTCCCCCGCCTCGGCGGCGAGGCGGCCCTCCTCCGCGCCTGCCTCTCCGGTGGTGGACAAGACCCACAGCAAGCCGAGGGCGTTGTTGGCATGACGGCGGGTGATGGCCACGGCACCTTCCGCCGGCGCAGGTTTTTTATTGGCCTCAAGCTGGCGGACCTGCTCGCGCCCCTGTTCCAGAGTCAGCTCACCGGCATCCACCTTTTCGAGGATCTTCATGAGCTGCCTGTTTTCGAGGCGGTTGAGCACGTTTTCGACGAACACATCCGGCGCGGCCTCACCACGCTTATTGGGATTCTGCAAGGTTTGCGCGGCCTCCACCAACGAGGCGGATTTGCGTGTCATGGACTCGGGTGTCTCGCCGATGGCACGGAGTTGTTCGGCGGCCTGCGCGGGCGTGAGCTCGCCGGAGTCGATCCTCTTCATGATGGCTTGGCCTTCGACGATGTGCGGATGGATGGTCCCGCCCATGGCCTCCACGCGCGGCGTGACCTGTTTTTCAAACTGCTTCGTGGACTGGCGCATCTCCTCAATGTCGCGTCCGACGGCGGAGCCGAGCTTGCCCTCCTTCCGCAGGTCTGTCGCCAGGTTGCGCGCCTCGGTGCTTTTGTATTCCATGACCATGCTGAGCTGCGTGGGATCACGCAAGCGCGCGTCCTTGGGACCGGTGATGATGCGGCCACCCTCCGACTGGCTGCCGCCATAGGCCTCGCGGTACTGGTAGTCGGTCACTGCGAGGGACTGACGTTCGGCAAAGTGATTGGCCGCTTCACGATACTGTGTGCGGGCCACATGCTCGGCGACCGGACTGCTGCCCCCTCTCGGCGGCGGCTTGTTGCCGGTGGCCACTTCATAATAGGCCTCATGCGCGATGGGCTGGGAGACACGCGTGGGCACATCGCGCCCGTCCACGCGCAACGTCATGTCCCAGTCCTGGCCCACCTTGACCGGATCGCCGGGCTTGGGCGGATTGGTGGCCTCGAAAAAGGTGACGCGTTCCCGGCTCACGCCGCGCTCCTCCATTCGCGTGCGAATCACCTCCCGCGTGCGCTCCTGCACGGCGCCAATGTCCTGGTTGAGCTGGTTGCGGAAGGCGTCAGTCGAGCGGCTGTTCACCCGGCGGATCGCCAGCGGATCTTCCTGCAACCGGATCGTCGCGACGCGGATGGCGATGGGATCACCCGAGATCCGAGCCAGGCGGTATTGAATGATCTTCCCTTTGGCTTGATCGAGTGCGAGTTGGAAATTATCAGCAGCCACGGACACCGAGGTAAGCGTGAGAAAAATGATGGCTGCAATGCCGTGAAAAGGTCCCGTGCTCATTTTGCGCCTCCTTTCTCCTTCTCGTAACGGGTGCGCAGCGTCGTGGCGTAGTCCGTGAGCGGTGAATCCTTCGGCCCCGCCTGCTCGACTTCCGCGAGGAGCTTGATCGCTGTGTCGAAGTTGCCCGACGCCTTTTCAAAAATCGCCCAGGCGAGGCGGAACTGCGGATTGGTGCTCGTCTCGGCGATCTTCTGGCAGAAAGTGATCCCGCGTTTGAATTCACCCGCAGCGGCGCACTCGGCGGCATACAGCGGCACCAGTTCCAGCTCCTCCTTTTCATCCGCCAGAGCGAGGCAGTATTCGAGCTGGCCGGCCGCCTCGCGGTGCCGTTTCAGCATCATATAAGCTGCCGCGAGTTTGCGGCGCGGACTCAGTGCGGAGGGATTCAGGAACGTGGCATTATCGTATGCGTTCGCCGCTTCACGGGCTCCGGTGAGATCGCCGGAGAGATTATAAAGATCGCCCAACTGCTCCCAGCGTGCAGGATGCGCCTCGTCTAGGCTCAAGGAAGAGCGTGCGTAGCTGACCGCACCTTCCACATCATGCGTGCCAAATTTCTGCGCCACTTCCCAGCGTAGATCGGCGAAATCTTGGTCCAGTTGCGCGGGTGTGCGGTCCTTCGGCGGCGAGGTCAGCCACGCTTCTTCTTTCTCCAGCAACGCGGTGATTTCTTTCGCCGTTTTGGGCGGCAGCTCCTGTTTCAGCGGCGGCATGCCCTCGCTGAGGCTGGCGGGAAAGGAAGTCGGCGGAACATCGACGGCCGGCGTTGCAACGGGTGGCTTCTTGTCGCCGCATCCTGTCAGTAAACCAAGGCACACACCAACGACTCTCCCAAACGCGGACAAAACCTGCCTGCGCTTCACATGCATGGGAATGACACGGCGTTGTGTCATGCCCGACTATTAATCTGGCAGGCGCTTCGGAGTCAATATTCTTTTCCCCGCCTGTTTTCCGTCCAAAGTCCCGCCATGATCATCGATGTCCACTCCCACGCCTAGAACTTCCCCTCCGACTTCTCGGATGATTTTATTCGTCAGGCCGAACGTGCGCGGCCCCGTCGGCTTCAGACTCGATGCCGAAACCACGCGAGAGGTCGAGCGGCAGTTCGATCGCATGATTGCAGCGACAGAGGGCTAGCTGTGACTACTTCTTCGCTGCTTTCTGCGGCGAGGTGGGATCTTCATTCGGACTGCCGTGCCACTGCGACGGCATGTTTTTGGCATTCCAGTCATCCCAGGCTTTGGAAAGCTCGGCGACGAGTTCGGGCTTCTCGGAGGCAAGGTTTTTGGTTTCGCCGATGTCGGTGCTGAGGTCGTAAAGTTGCCAGCCGGACTGCGTTTTGGCCTCCATGTCGCGGAAATCGAGGAGTTTCCAGTTTCCACGACGGATGGCCTTTTGCGGGCCGAAACGCCACGCGAGGGTTTCATGCGGTGCGGCGGTGTTTTCGCCTTTGAGGTGAGGAAGGAGGTTCACGCCTTCGACGCTGTCGGGTTGCTTCGCATTACCTATGGCGCAGGCCGTTGGCATCACATCCATGGCACTCACCGGATGCTCGTAGGTCTTGCCAGCGGGCAATTGGCCGGGCCAGCTCACGAAAAACGGCACGCGGATGCCGCCTTCAAGTGTCTGGCCTTTGTCGCCGCGTAGCGGGGTGTTGATGCCGGTGTTGTAGGCGAAGAAGGGTTTGCGACCGCTGCCGCCGTTGTCGCTAAAGAAGAACACGAGCGTGTTGGGATGCTTGGCTTTCAGTTCCGCGTTGATGCGGCCGATGGCGTCGTCGAGGCCGAGCAGCAGCGAGAGGTAACCGCGGCGATTTTCATCGGTGACGGAGGCCGGGATGCGGCTTTTGAGCTTCTCGGCGATCTCCAGCGGCGTGTGGACGGCGTTGTAGGCGAGGTAGAGGAACCACGGCTTCGCCGCGTTGCGATTCATGAAACCCAGCGCTTCATCCGTGAAGAGATCCGTCGTGTAGCCATCCAGATGCTGCACCTCGCGACCTCGATAGATCATGTCATGTGAATGCGCCGAGCCGAACTCCGGCTCGGCGTCCTTGTGGAGCAAGAAATTGTGCCCGCCGACGAGGAAGCCGAAGAACTCGTCGAATCCCCGCGACTGCGGATGATGCGCGGCGTCAAAACCCTGATGCCACTTCCCAACGAGCGCCGTGGCGTAACCAGCATCGTGCAGCACGTTCGCGATCGTGCGCTGATCGAGCGGCAAACCGAGCTTCGCCTCGTCGCCGACGTGCGGATTGAACTCATGCCCGAACCGCGTCTGCGCCCTCCCCGTGAGAAACCCCGCCCGCGACGGGCTGCAATACGGCGCGGTTACGTAGCCATTCGTGCAGCGCACCCCCGAAGCCGCCAACGCATCAATATTCGGCGTCGCCACCTTCTTCCCGCCATGCACGCCGATGTCTGCGTAACCGAGATCGTCGGCGATGATGACGAGGACGTTGGGTTGTGCCGCAAAGAGCGAAGGGCAGAGAGCCAAGATGAGGAAGAGGTGTTTCATGAGTTGGAAGGTAACGATGAGGCATTCTCGATTCTCCCGGCAAAACATGTGTCGCATTCCGCATTGAGCTTTTGGCGCGGGCGCATAGCATGTTGGCGTGAATTCCGCTCCAACAGCCCCATCAACGCCTTTCGGTCTGCCGACGGCTTTATTTTGGGATACAAACCTAGCAACCCTGGATCTCGCAAAGCACGAGAAACAGATCATCGCCCGTGTTGTCGAGCGCGGTGGGCTGGATGGCTGGCAGAAGCTCCGCCGCCATTATGGCGATGACAAGCTGCGGCAGGTCGTCACGAGCCTGCGCACGCTGGAGCCTCGCACGGTCAATTTTCTCTGCTTGATGTTGAACCTGAAAAAAGAAAACTTCCGATGCTGCACTTCGAGACCCTTCCCGCCGGCTCCCTGGGTCTCCTGAAGGACCTTATAGCTCATCCGGAGCTTCAACAGTTCTCGCTGGTGGGCGGCACGGCATTGGCGCTCCGCTTTGGGCACCGTCGATCCATTGATTTCGATTTCTTCACGCCAGAGCCTTTTGATGTGGAAAGCCTCGCGGACACTTTGAACCATGAGGTGGAAGGGTTTGAAACGACCGGCATGAACAAAATCGGGCTGAATGCCTCCATCGACGGCTTGAAGGTGGATTTCGTGACCTATCGCTATCCTCTGCTCGCGGAGCCGGAGACACATGACGGAATCCGTATGTTTAGCCTGCAAGACATCGTCGGCATGAAACTCAGCGCGATCACCAACCGTGGCGCCCGGAAGGATTTCTACGACTTGCATGCCCTCATCCAGTACCTCGGCGTGGATGCGCTGCTCGAAATCTACCGCAAAAAATACCCCAGCCATGACCCCATGATCGTGCTTCGTAGTATGATCTACTTCGACGATGCGGAGGAGGACAATGATCCCGAGTTGCTGAAGGAACAGGACTGGGAGGATGTGAAGGATGCGATTTGCGTGGTTGTGAAACAGTGTAAAACCCTCAAATCATGAGTGCGGATGAAGCATTTGTCTCTTTCGCTCGAAACGTTCTCGTTCCCGAGAAAGCCAGAAGATACGAAGCGCTAATTGCCACCTCAAGAGGGCGAAAGAAGTTTCTGGGATGCTTGTATCACGATTTCGACGACGCGATACTTCCGGCGTGCGAACGCGGCAATGACTACACGGCCATTTCAGGGTGTGCTTGCTTTGTCTTTTTTGAGCCGGAAGGATTTGGCGCGGCGTTTGCATCAGTCGAGAGTGCATACAACAAATTATCAGATCGTGACGGATGGCTCATTTTGACCGATGATGGGTCTGCTGGAGTCTATCGACCGGAAAACCGATGGGATGCCGAGCGTATGATTGCGAGACAGTAAGCCATAATCTAAAACTCACTTCCCAAACATCGCATGCTCCTTGTTTCCGCCGCTGAGGACGTAGGCGAGGAGGTCGAGGATTTCGTCTTTCTTGAGCATCATGAGCAGCATCGGCGGCATCGGGGAGACTTTGCTGAGTTCGATGCTCTTGACGGTCTTGCGGTCCACGTTGACGCGCTGATCGGGATTGGTGAGATCGGTGTTCAGCGTGACTCCATCGCCGCTGAGATTCACGACGACTCCAGTGAGCACTTCGCCGTTGTCTTTGGTCACGACGATGGGCGCGAACTGCTCGTTGATGACGTTGCTGGGGTTGATGATTTGATCGAGGAGGTCATGCGGACTGTAGCGACCGCCAGCGCCGGTCAAATCGGGGCCGGTCATGCCGCCGGCGTTGCCGAAACGGTGGCAGGTGAAGCAGGCGGCGGCTCCGAACATTTTGCGACCGTTGTCGAAGCTACGGCCTTTGAGGCCGGTCTTGGCGGCGGCGCTGAGTTCATCGAGCGTCCACATGGTGGGTGTGCGGCCTGCGAACATCTCACCGACGTTTTCCATGGCGGATTTGATCACAGGTTTCTTGGCGATGAGCTCGGCGAGTTGGGTATTTTCTTCTGGAGTGAAGGTGGCGAGTGAGTCTTTGCGGATGAACTCAATGAAGATGGCAAAGCTGCTGCCGCCTTTGTAGTTCGCGGCTTTGAGGAAGAACTCGAGCTGCTGCTTGCGCAGTTCTGGTGTCCAGCCGGTCTTCAGGAAGCGGAGGCTGCGGGCGTATTCGACCTGCGGCTCCTGGCTTTCGGCGGCGGCGATGAGTGCCATGCCTTTGGCAGCGGTGTTCGGCGCCTGCAGGTAGGCGAGGGTTTCGGTGAGCAGCCAGTTGAGCTCGAAATTGTCGGCGGGATAGGCGGGATCGAGTTTCGCGATGATCGCGGCCACGATGGCGTCGTCGGGATTGCCGAAGCGATGCAAAACGATCTCCGTGAGGCGCACGTAGCCGAGGCGTTGCTCGGGCGTGAGCTTGGTGAAGTCGTGCTTGAGCAGCGCGGCCCAGAGTTTGTCACGCATGGCGTTGTTCACGATGTGATCGGCTGTGCGATGTGTTGGGCACACGCCGGTGACACGCGTGAGAGCGAGCAGGGCTTCGAGTTGCGCGGTGACGTTGGTCTCGGAGAGGGCTTTGTCTTCCCATTCGGTGACGGGTTGATGCTCCAGCGCGGTGCGGGCGGCGGCGCGGATGTAGCGGTCTGTGCTGCTGAGTTGCGGCCAGGCGGTCGAGACGGCTTTGGGATCTTGTTTGCCGTGGAAGGCTTCGAGGGAGTGGCGAACCTTGGTTTCAGGCGTTGGTCCTCGTTTCCATGTAGGCGTGTCTGTGAGCTCTTTGCCCGTGTAACTCACCCGATACAGCCCGCTCTGCACGCGGCGGCCACCAATGGTAAAATACATCGCACCATCTTTACCAATGATGGCATCGCTGACGGGCAGCGGGCCGCCGGTGACGAATTCTTCCTTGGTGGCGGTGTAGCTCGCTCCACTCTTCGTCAGATGCACAGCATAGATTTTGCCCCAGCTCCAATCGAGGGCGTAGAAGGCCTCTTGGTATTTCGCGGGGAACTTCGCGCCGTAGCCAAAGGTGCAGCCGGTGGGCGAGCCGGGGCCGATGTTCAGCGTGGCGGGCAGGTTGTCGATGTAGAACTCGGGATACTTGCCCGCGCCGTTGCGCCAGCCGTATTCGCCGCCGCTGACGACGTGATTGATGCGCGTGGGGCGATACCAAGAGGTGTTGAAGTCATACTCCATGTCCGCGTCATAGACGAACAGCTCGCCGTCGCGGTTCACGCCGCCGTCGAAGATGTTGCGGAAGCCGTTGGCGAACTGACTGAACTCTTTGCCATCTGGTGAGACGCGATAGACATTGCCGCCCGGAGCCATGACGTGGCGGTTATGACCACGACCATCCGGCATACGCGTCAGCAGGTGGTCATCGCCCCAAAGCTTCTTCACAGGTGAGGTAGCGACGGTTTCAGTTAGCACGGCATTGTTGCCGGTGATGAGATACAGGCCTTTGCCATCGGGCGTCAGCAGCACA
>JANOBP010000227.1:0-6400 GCA_031411715.1 Verrucomicrobiaceae bacterium
CCCTCCGGTATCATCACCGGCGAGCTCATCGCGTCTGATCGTAGCGAAGCGTTCTCATTGCTCGGCAAAAAGAAAATTCAGCCCATCAAGCTCGAAGCTGCTGGCGACTCCAAGACAGCATCCAAATCAAAATCTGCCGCCAAAACGACCGCTGCAGAAGCCATCAACGGACCCATCAAGCTCAAGCTCAACCAAGTCGTCCTCTTCATCGAAGAACTCGCTGATCTCGTTAGCGCTGGCATTCAGCTCGAGCCCGCGCTCGCCACCATGGAGCGCCGTCGTGAGCTATCTGGCATCAAAACTCTCGCCACCACACTGCGCAGCAAAGTGCGTGACGGCATGGCCTTTTCCAAAGCCGTCGCCGGCACCAGCCCAAGCTTCGGCAATCTCTTCTGCGCTCTCGTTTCTGCTGGTGAGGCCAGCGGCTCACTTGCCACCATCTTGAAGCGCCAAGCCGCCTACATGCGTTCACTCGCAGCACTTCGCAGCAAAGTTTTCGCCGCCATGCTCTATCCGGCCTTCCTCGTCGTGGCAGCACTTGGCGTCTCATTGCTCTTTGTTCTCTACCTCATCCCCAAGCTCACTGAAATGCTCGACAGCACGGGCGGTTCGTTGCCACTCGCTGCGCAGATCGTCCTGAAGGCCAGCGACCTCTTCAAATCGACCTGGTGGATGATCCTCATCGCTGGCATCGCCGCCTTCATCATCGGTAAATCATGGATCGCTCGACCTGAGTCCGCCATCCCGTGGTCGCGCTTCAAATTACGCCTGCCGCTCTTTGGAGCCATCTTCAAAGCGCGCTTCTACGTTCAATTTCTCGAAACGATGGCCAACCTTCTCGGCAATGGACTCACCATGGTCCAGTCCATGCAGCTCACGCATCAAGCCATCGAAAATCCGCATCTCCAGCACGAGTTCGAAGGCGTCATGCGCCACGTCGGTGAGGGCGTCAGCCTCTCCCGAGCTCTGGATCGCAGCGATCAGTTCCCACCGCTCCTGCTCGACATGGTCAACGTCGGCGAGCAAACCGGCGACATGCCCGCCGCCTTGACTCGCGCAGCCGAACGCTTCGACCGTGAGCTGAGCAAAAAGATCGAGACACTCGCCGCACTCATTCAGCCTCTCATAGTTTTCATCATGGCCGGCATGGTCGGCTTCATGGCCTACATCATGATGACCACCATCTTCGAAACCATTTCCAGCATCAAATAACCCACACACCACTATGAAACTAAATCATAAATCAAAAATCATGAGTCATAAATCTGGCTTCACTCTTGTCGAGATGCTCCTCGTGCTCGGCATCATCGGCCTGCTTGTCGGCGTCGGCGTTGTCAGCTTCGGCGGCGTCCTCGAAGGCGGCCGTACCAAGGCCGCCCTTGGCCACATCAGTGGCATCCAGTCGGCACTCCGCGCTTATGAGGTCGATACCATGAAGCTCCCCACCACCGCTCAAGGCATCAACGTCCTTGTTGAGAAATCCAAGCTCAAGAAGCTTCCCATCGATCCTTGGGGCAAAGAATACATCTATCGCCGCCCAGGCACCAAGGACAAAGGCGGCTTCGATGTCTATTCTGCTGGCCCAGACGGCATCCCCGACAGCGCGGACGACATTGGAAGCTGGCAGCTTTAAAACTTCTCGCAGGACGCTTTCAGCATGACGCAGCTCACTTCCATCAAGCATGCCACGTCGCTCGCCCCGCGTGGCCTGCGGCATGGCTTCACGCTGGTCGAAATGCTCGTCGCCTTGGGCATCACCATGCTCATCCTTGGCATCTCGATCATCAGCATCGCTGGCGTGCAAAAAGAAGATCAGTTGCGCCGCGCTGTTTCCATGATCGAGACCACCGCGCGTGAAAATCTGCTTCAAGCCGTCAGCACGCAGCAACTCGTCACCATGAGCCTTACAGCAGGCTCCATGGGCTCAGCACAGGATTTTGGCGGTAAGCTCGAAATCCGGCGAGTCGGAGAAAGAGCCTTCCGCACTCCCAAAAGAGGCGAAAACTGGGAATTCAGCCCAACAGGTATTTGTGAGCCCATTGAGCTCCGTCTTACCGGCCCTGGTGGCACCGTTGAACTGGCCTTTGATGCCCTCACCGCATGCGCCAAGCGCAAAACACTCGATTTCAAAGGATGAAGACCCTTCCCTCATCTTCCAGATCGCCACACGGTTTCGCACTGCTGGAAATCCTTCTCGCACTCGCACTTTTCGCACTCGTGTCTGTTGGCATGACGCAGGCACTCGATGGTATCGCTAAGACCACCACCGCTGCGCGTCAGGAGGCACAGGTGCTGCGTGTGCTCGACTCCGTGCTCGCTGAAGTCTCACATCAGCCTGAATTCAAAGCCACCAAAGTCAGCTTCCCAAAAACCGCCGATCACATCGACGCCAGCGCCACCATCGAGAAAGTCCGCCTCTTCACCAAAGACAAAGCGGAGCTCGATCACATGTTCCGCATTCATGCGGAAGCCTGGATCTCCGACGGCTCTAGTCGCCGCATCGTCCGCACCTTGGAAACGTATGTCTATTCACCCAACAGCCCGATCTAACACTTCCGGCTTCACGCTGATTGAGGTTCTCCTCTCCCTCGTTCTCGTGGGTTTGGTGCTCAGTGGCGTATTTGGCGTGGCAGACGGTGCCATGCAGCTCGGTAAATCCATGAGCACCGCTCGTGTGTCCGAAACGCGAATCTCGAATTTTGTCAGTCAATGGCGCGACTACTTTGAATCCGTTCCTCCCGGCATCACTCTGGCCTGTGGTGCTGATAAAGCCGCGCGTGGCTCTTCCGGCAATCTTTTCGTCCTTGGCAGCCAGATGCCGTTCGTTTGGGATCGTCGCTTGAAATTGTCCGATGCCGTCGAGTTCGGCATCGTGCGCAATCGCGAGAGCAAAGACCTCTCACTCGTCGTCCGTCACCTCAAGCGCCCTGAAAAAGCACGCAGTCCCGACGAGTTCACCACACTTGCCGAGCTTCCCATCCTTGAGGGACTCAAACAGATGCAGTGGCAGTTTTACGAAGCTGAAAAAAAGGAATGGTACACCGCTTGGGATCCCAAAAAGCGCTCACAGCCACCGCTCTTCATGAAGTTACGCTTCTCCTTCATCAACGACCCCCGCGAGCACGAATACACCTTCTGGATCGCCAATGACCTTTCCCAAGTCACCGCACCTCAAGCCCAACCAGCGCCCGCCCTCAAAAACTAGGCACGAAGCCATGAAGAACCTCCGCCATGCATCCACTGAACAAGGCTCCGCGCTCATCGCGGTGTTCTGGATGATCGCGGTCCTTGGCATGGTCTTGTTTGCAGCGACCAAGGCCTTGCATGCAGACACCGCATCCACTCGCATGATGCGTGGTCGCTTTTTCGCCAAACGCTACGCTGAGATGGGTCTCGAGGTCGCGCGCCATCCCGCCATTCGAGAGGATGATCCACTGTTACACGGCAGCTTTGGCGATGGTGGCGGATTCAATGTCACGCTCGTGGCCGAAGAAGCGCGCCTCAACGTCAACCACCTCATCCAGACCGGTGACAAAGTCCTCTTGCGTCGTCTCTTCACTCGCTGGGGCTTCAAGCCAGACTTCGTGGCCGCATTATGTGATGCGCTCAAAGATTGGATCGATGAAGACAACTACCTCAGCCTCAACGGGGCCGAAAAACGCGAGTACGAAAAGTTTGGCCTCACCGGCATGCCATTCAATCGCCCCTTCAAGGCCGTTGAGGAAATGCTCAACGTCCGTGGCATGGACTTGGTCAACTCAGAGCGTCCTGATTGGCGTGAATGGTTCACCGTCTTCGGTGATGGTCGCGTTGATGTGAACGACGCACGCCCAGAGCTCATCTCACTCCTTGCCGATGTGCCCATGGAGCGCGTGCAGCCTCTTCTCACCTTCCGCGCTGGTCGTGATGGCGCACAGCACACGCGTGATGACCAGCGCCTCAGCGGCGTGCCTCAAGTCGCACAGATGCTCGGCGTTTTTCATCCGCAGATCGTCGCTCAGCTCACCCAGTGGATCCAATTCGCCGGACCCATCCGCCGCATCGAAAGCGTCGGCTCCTTTGGTCCGCTACAACGTAAACTCATCCTCATCACGCAAGGTGGCCAGGCCATCTGGCGTGGCGAAATCCCAGCTCATGGCAAAGACACGTAAACCACCCTGCGAGCTCCTGCTCCCCGCTGCACACGTCTGGCAAAGCTGGACCGGTGCTGAAGGTGAATCATGCCAGCTCAACGCAGAATTCACCGCCGAAGGCACACGCTTTGGCAAGGAATCCGCCCGCCGCATCCTCGCGCTGCCCGCCACCCACTTCTGGATTCTGCCCGCCTGGCTCAAAGGTGAGCCCGAGCATCTCCGCAGCATGGCCCTGCTTCATTTGGAGCGCATGGGCGTAAAAACCGAGGACGACGAAGCCTCCGTCCAAGTCCGCGCCATCAGTGGCAAAGATGGCGCACACCTCACGCGCATCCTCGCACTCAAAGAACTGCCCGTGCCGCTCGAGGACACCACCCGCATGCCGGATGAAGTCACCCTCCACGCCCTGTGCTATCCGCTCGTCGCCAGCAGCATCACCATCTTCCGTGAGCTCGACCGCCTTGTCATCGCCATCACCAGTGGCTCACAGCTCATCTACTGCGCACCGCTTTCCTCAGGCCGCTTCGACGAGCACGCACTCAGCGAGATCAACAACATCTGCCTCCAACTCGGCTTTCAAGGCGTCCTCGGTCATCTCGATGGCATCGTGCTCTGGATCAACGATGGCGACCTCGCACAGATCAAGCGCGTCACCGGTCTCGTCGCCTACCGCAGTGAAATGCCTGCGCCCAGCATGCCGGAGCGCGCCAGCAGCCTGCTCATGCCGCAGGACCTCATCTCCGAGCGTCAGACTCAGGCTCATCGTGCCAAGACTCGCTTCATCGCACTCACCGTTGGCGCTGCCATTGCTGCAGCCATTGCGCTAGTCGCCATCATGACCTCACTGGCACTGCAGGAGCGCAATTCACTACGTGATAAAGTAGCCACACTCACACCGCGCGCCTCGCGGGTCATGGACCATAAAAAAGCCTGGTTCGAAGCCGCGCCCGCTGTTGATCCCACCACCTGGCCGCAGCAGGTTCTTTTGCACTGCATGGAAAGTGAGGCCTCCAAAGAAGCCTCCATCACCCATTGGGAATGGACACCCGACCGCCTCAGCATCCGTGGCCGCATGCCCAGCGCTTCACTCGCGCTGCAATACACTCAGGAAGTCGCGGAGAACGAGGCGCTGGCCAAATTCGCCCTGCTCGCACCCGCGCCCGTCATCGCCAGTGACAACAGTGCCACCTTTGAAGTGAAAGGAGACACCGGACGTGAAAAAGAGTGAGAAAATCCTCCTCGGCCTCTTCGCCGCACTTTTCCTCATCCTCATTGGCGGAGGTGGACTCATGTACGGCTACAACAACTACATGAGCATTCGTGAAGAGAATGAAACTCTCCAAAGCCGCCTCGACGACATGAACCTTGCCCTTTCGCAAGGAACCGAATGGGCGCATAAATACGAATGGCTTGAAGCCAACGTCCCCAACTACACCAGCAGCAAAGACGCCTCTGGCCG
Source organism: Verrucomicrobiaceae bacterium (assembly GCA_031411715.1). Lineage (GTDB taxonomy): Bacteria > Verrucomicrobiota > Verrucomicrobiia > Verrucomicrobiales > Verrucomicrobiaceae > Prosthecobacter. The sequence goes on from JANOBP010000227.1 coordinate 5,593, forward strand.
GATGCTCGAAACCATCGTCAATGAGGCCGGAAAGCACGGCGTCAGCATCGGCGGCAGAGAGATCCTTGAGCAAACTCAAGTGCTCGGCCCCGATGGCCTTCCGCTTGAAGAAGACCTCAGCTATTTCGACCATGCCGCGGTGAAAATCATGGTCACCGGTGCTCAGGAGAAGGAATTTTATGCCTGGCTGGACGCACTGCAAAAGCCCACATCCTTCCTCGGCATCACCCGCCTTCAAATCAACCCCAGCGGCACCAACAAGACCATCAATGCCGAGGTCGAGTTCACCCAATTCTACCGCGCCAAGGCCATGCCAAAGGTCACCAAAGCCAACTGATGCCATGAAGCCCTTCATTCTCATCCTATCCATCCTTCTCATCCACAGCGCCATGGCTGAGGATGCCGCAGCACCCGTCCCCTTCCCCAAGCTCGATCACTTTGCCGCACTCTGGGAGCGTTCCATCTTCACCACCAAAGACCTGCCATCACCCGATGCCCCCGCTGGCCCTAACTTCACCGACTCACTCGGCCTTTCTGCGCTCTACGAATACCGCGGTGAAGTCGTCGTCCTGATCGTCGATAAAGCCACCTCTCAAGTCCACTCCGTCAAAATCGGCTCGGAGAACCAGCTCGGCATCAAAGTCCGTAAAATCGAAGGCGAGATCACCGACTCCAAAGTCCGCGTGCAACTCCAAAAAGGCGATCAAGCCGGCTGGATCACTCTTTCAGACGGCGCAGTCACCGCTCAGCCCGAAACCGTCATGCCCGCCGGTCTCGGCACACCAAACACCGCCCCCCCCCCCCCCCC
>JANOBP010000228.1:0-6580 GCA_031411715.1 Verrucomicrobiaceae bacterium
GGGGAGAACGCCTCCGCGTACGATTTCAGGAGGCAGTTGTCCCACCACATCACCCACTGTGAGTGGCATGTTAGTAGGCGCGGCAGAAGGAAGGCTGAAAGGAGAGAGTCCGCTGGTGGCATTGATGGGTGGCGCGGCGACGGATTCATTACCGGCGGTTTTAAAGAGAGGAGTGCCGCCGATCTGGAAGGGGGACGGCGCTGCGGATGACACTTGGGGGACTTGCATGGTGGCGTGGAAGCTGGCGTTTGGCCGGACCACCCTGCTTGGACGCGTTCCCTGGCCGATATGCCATGCCAACTGATGCTCCGGATCTCGATAAGGATCGGTGCCACGTTGAAACAGATTTCGGAAGGAAAAGCTCATCTTTTGCCAGAACAATCCAACTCACTAAAATAGCACGCAAATATGGTAAATCTAGATCTTGCCGTGAAATTGTAGCGAACCGGATTAAACTAATTAATGCATGCTAATTATTCATTCAATCTATTTCAAGACTTTTTTATGCTCCGAAACCGTAAAATGACACAAAACAGCCCCCAGTTGATGAAATCACAGATAGGTTCCTCTCCAGATTTTCCCTCCTTCTTGCGATGATGACATGGAATGACAAAACATTGGCACGGTGTCTCTGCTGGAAGCCATGTGAAATCATCTCTCGATTCACCTTTGAATCACCCGATCCATGAAAAATCAAACTTCCTTGGATTTCCTCTTGCCATTTCAAGACTTCCACCCACTATTCCGGCCCGCAAAAAAAGACCCCTTCGTCTAGCGGTTAGGACACATCCCTTTCACGGATGCGACACGAGTTCAATTCTCGTAGGGGTCGCCAAACTTCACGAATAAGTTTGGTCGGCGGCCTCTGGCGCTTAAGCGACTGGTTTCCTCGCAACTACGATCATGTGTCGTCCAAGCAGCGCCGTATCACTTGCGCAAGTGCTCCAAAAATCCTTCTCTTCAGCCGTCGCGGCCTTGCGTAATTTACGCCGGCACCACCAGCGTGCTGGCCATGCCAGGATGCGTTCATGCAGATGCTTTCCGCTTAGTTCAGGCTCCGGTAACAGTTCGATTTGCTCAAAGCCGGCCAGTTTCAAGTAAGTCCAGAGCTGAGGGTAATTCCAAGGGGTGATGTGCATGTGTGAGCCTGGCACCACACGACCAGCCAACGGCGGGAACGATGGAAAGAATCCTTTGTACAAGTACTGCAACCGAGCTTGCGGATACCAAACACTTGGCGTGGTCACCACCACAAGGCCACCTGGTTTGAGATGCGCAAAAGCATCTCTCAAAAGGAGTAGCGGATTGCCCACGTGTTCCAATCCCTCACAGGATAACACCGCGTCATAGACACCACAGTCTGCCGGCAGTCCGCGATCAAGGTCATGCTTCCAAAAGTTGCGATAACCCTCACCGCTTTCATCATAGAGATCGATTCCGTCCATCTGCGCATCTGCCTTGAGCGCCTTGCGCAGCCAGCCACCACCGCTGGGAGCATCGAGTGCGGTTTGGATGGGTTTCCCGGTGAGCCAGGCGGTGAGGACGTTCTTGGAGCTGTTCTGCATGATGGAGCAATGAGGCTAGCCGAGGTGTTTCTTTTGTCCAATGCTGGACATCTTCATTGCCGAGGCTACGCATCGTAGATGGCTCAATCAGGCAAAAAACTTTTCATCGCAGGACATCAGGGACTCGTCGGACGTGCCTTGATGAAACTCTACTCTCCACAACCCGAGTGGCAGATCATCACGCGCACTCGTGCTGAACTTGATCTGACCGATGATTGGGCCACGCTCGCCTTCTTTGAGAAAGAACAGCCTGAATACGTCATCCTCGCCGCCGCCAAGGTGGGTGGTATCAAAGCCAGCTACACTCAGCCCGTCGATTTCCTGCTCGATAACCTGCGCATCCAAAACAGCGTCCTAGCCGCCGCACATCAGGCCGGCGTGAAGAAACTCCTCTTCCTCGGCAGCACCTGCATCTATCCGAAAGACGCTCCCATGCCATTGAGTGAAGACTCACTACTCACAGGCACCATGGAGTCCACCAACGAAGCCTACTCCATTGCCAAAATCGCCGGCATCCGCCTCTGCCAGGGCTACCGCCACCAGCATGGTCGTGACTTCATTGTAGGCATGCCCGCCAATCTCTACGGCCCGTTTGACAACTTCGACCCTGAGCACAGTCACGTCCTCCCATCACTCATTCGCCGCTTCCACGAAGCAAAAATTCACAATAAACCCACCGTCACTCTTTGGGGTAGCGGCACACCCAAGCGTGAATTCCTCTTTGTCGATGACCTCGCCGCTGCTTGCGCTTTCATGCTGGATCACTACAGCGGTTCCGACATCATCAACATTGGCTGCGGCAGCGAAATCAGCATCCGTGAGGCTGCCGAGGTCATCAAAGACATCACCGGCTACTCCGGCGAGATCCTGTGGGACACCACCCAGCCCGATGGCAATCCACGCCGCCTCCTGGATGTCTCGCGCCTCTCCGCGCTTGGCTGGAAAGCGCAAACCGACTTCCGCGCAGGCGTCGCCACCACCTACCAGTGGTTCCTCGACAATCGCGCCACGGCGCGTTCCTAGCCTTCGTATACCGTTCGGAGTCTCGCATTCAGGCGGTGAGCCATGAACAGTGGAGGACTGAGGTGAGCCTTGTCTCAAGCTATCAGGAATCGACTCCAGCCCCTCCGCTGTTAGCGCGCGCTGGCATCATCTATATACAGATGCCGAGTGCAGGAAGAGGTAGCTACCTTTCCTCGACCTATTGAAATGGTGGTCGAAATGTGGAGGAGTTTGTTTGGGACTCATTTAACACGCCTGCCTGTTCTTCTGGCTGGTCTGTCTCGGAGTTCGCCCTGGCTTCATTACCAAACGATAACGTGCCCTATGGTTGGTTAGGTGGACATATAGTGTCCATGCACACGGAACTCCAAAAAATCAGTGCCACCGACACGCAGGAAGAATGCGCGGCGTGGTTTGCGCAGGCACTGCGGGGTGACTCGGATGCGGCGACGCGGCTGTATGAGTGCTGCGTGCCGATGGTGCGGAACTGGCTCTGCAAGTCGGTGCCGAGTGTGATGGCGGAGGAATTTGCGCATGAGGCCATCGTGCGGGCGTTTCGCTGTGCGGAGCAGTTCCGGCCGGGCACGTCGTTCGTCTGCTGGGTGCGCACGCTGGCTTGGAGAATGGCCTTGAATGCCCTGCGGGACGATTCACGCCGTCATTCGCGTGAAACGGCCTTTTTTGAGCAAAAGGATCTTTGCGGCCATTTGCGCGATGAGGGTGTTTTTGAGGCTTTGGAGCGCTGCGTGGCCGAATTGCCAGGCGAGCAGCGCCAACTCATCCGCATGCGCTTTCAGCTCGATCAGTCGGCTGGCGAAATCGCTGCCAGCCTCGGTCGCAGCCGCGTGGCGGTGGCCGTGAGCCTGAACCGCATCTGCAAACGCCTCCGCTCCGGCCTGGAGCAGCATCCACACCTTTCCATCAACAAACACAAACACACACAACCATGAAACACATCCTGCTCATTCTGATCAGCCTCGTGGCATTGCTCGTCGGCCAAACCGCCCGCGCCAGCATCGCCTACGGCAGCATCAACAACTTCGACACGGTCAACGACACCGGGCATGAATGCCACGGCTTCGAAATCGAGATCGAGGACTGCCACAGCACTGACATCACCTACACCTACAACTATAACCACTACGGTGCGCCGCGCATCGAGCAGGATGACACGGTCCCGGCGCATCCGAAGTGCCGCATCCGCTGGGAGGGCAAAAAGAATGCGAATGGCACCTGGGCGGCCTACACGGCCATTCCCAGCGGGCCGATCAATCCGACCAATGGCCACCAGTTCACGAATCCGAATGTGAATTTCGGCGGTGAGCACTTTGGCGTCGGCTATCGCGTGCCGGCGTCCGTGGTGAAGTACAACTGGCTGATCGACAATGGCGCTGGCGTTTTGGTGCATGGCGGCGCTGTGCAGGTTTCCACGCCGGTGTTCACCTATTACCCGCCTGTCGTTGGCAATCCGGCTCCTGCGCGGGTGCAGGCCGTCATCGCCCCGCCGCCGCCGCCCGTGCCTCCGGTGAAGCAATTCGGCAAAGCCGTGTGGGTGAAGGAGATCAAGACCACCACGCACAACAACAAGGAGGTCAAGCTGCGCGATCTCGTCTCTGACGACCCCGTTGACCCCAACGACAAAAACTGGGCCAATGGCGAGCCGGATGAAGTCGAAGTCGAGTGGCGCATCTTGCAGAAGCGCAATATTCCCGGTGGTGGCGCAAACGATGAGCTGGCCGCCGCGCCCGAAGACCTGCCCAATGGCGATGAGGTGGTGACCCGCCGCTACGAGTTCTACAAATACACCGGCCCGCTTGATGAGGAGAGCGGCGAGGCGATGGCCGACGCGGTCGGTGCGGATGGCCTTCATGGCTCTGGCATGAGGACTTACAATCATCACATGGTCGGGGGCGAGTGGGTCACGGTTACTGAGGACATGGCGACGAAGGTGGTCATTGGAGACTTCACCGGCTCACAAATGGCTGCGGTGGATGTGGATGCGCCTGTGGGACTGATCGACCACGTCGGCGAAGGTCGCATCAACACAGCCTTCGCGGCTCGCACCGTCGTCGTCGAGGGCGCGTTGCCTTTCTCGTCTCTTCTGGAAGGTGTGCTGCCAGCGGGGATGACGTTTGATGAAGTGACGGGCGTCCTCGAGGGCACGCCCACAGTCAGTGGTTCGTTTCAGTTCAAGATCACCGCCAGCGACGGCCTCAGTCCCGATGTCTCAAAAAACTACACGCTGCTCATCGCGGCTGCGGGTGCCGCTTTGCCACCTGCGAGCCTGCTCGACACCACCGTGATCCCCGTCGGCAGTGGCACGACGACGGGCGACGGCTCCTTTGCCATCGGCGCGAATGCCACAGTGACTGCGACGGCTGGAGTGGGCTTCGCATTCCTGAATTGGTCGGACAATGGTGCCATCGTCAGCACCAACAGCTCCTACACGCTGGCGATGAACGTGAACCACTCGCTCATCGCCAACTTCGTGCCCGTTTACACCATCGGCACCAGTGCTTTGCCGCTCGCCGGTGGCACGACGACGGGTGACGGCACCGTCAATGAAGGAGCGAGCGTCACCGTGACCGCGACGGCGAATGCAGGCTACTCCTTCACCAACTGGACCGAAGGCGGCCTCGTGGTGAGTGCGGTGGCGAGTTTCACCTTCGACGCGGCGTCGGATCGCGACCTCGTAGCCAACTTCACCGTCATGGGCATCAATCGCACCATCAGCGTGAGCGCGGCACCCCTGGCTGGCGGCAGCGTCACTGGCGGCGGCACCGTGGCGGATGGTAGCAACGTCACCGTCACTGCGGCGGCGAATGTGGGTTACATCTTTGCAAACTGGACCCAAAGCAGCGCCGTCGTCAGCAGCAGCGCCAGCTACAGCTTTGTCGCGACAGCGAACCGAACGCTCGTGGCGAACTTCACCTCCACAGGCGGCGGCTCCTTTGCAATCGTAGCGGCGGCATCGCCTATCGCAGGCGGCAGCGTTACCGGAGCTGGCAGCTACGCCAGCGGCAGCAATGTCACGCTGCATGCCGTGAACAATGCGGGCTATCAATTCACCAAGTGGACCGAGGGCGGCGCAGAGGTCAGCACCGTCAAAGATTACGCCTTCACCGCCACGGCTCATCGCACGCTCACCGCCGTGTTTGTGCCTGCGCTGAGCATCGGCGTCTCTGCCTCACCACCAGACGGCGGTATCGTAGAAGCGGACAGCCCCAGCTATGATCCGGGAGACGGCGCGGATGTGCAGGCGCAGGCCAATCCGGGATACACCTTCACGAATTGGACGGAAAACGGCACCATCGTCAGCACGGACTGGAAATATGAATTCACCATCACCACCAGCCGCACGCTCGTGGCGAACTTCACCTCGCAAGGCAATGTGACGATCACCTTGAGCGCCACACCGCCGGAAGGTGGCAGCGTGAGCGGCGGCGGCAGTAAGGTGATCGGCGCACCCGTCACCGCCTGCGCGGATGCGGCTAGCGGCTACAAATTCACTCACTGGAGTGAAGGCGGCCTGCGTGTGAACACCGACACCGACTACCAATTCACCGCCAGCGCGAACCGCACCCTCGTCGCCAACTTCATCCTCATCCCCGCCACCGGCATGCATCAAACCGAGAACGAAGACGAGATGGAATTCGAGTGGCCGGAAACGGCAAACGGCTGGGTGCTGCAAGAAAGCACCGACCTCATCAACTGGGTCAACAGCACGCGACAGGTCAACATCAGCGGCGGCAAGAAGCGCGCCCGCATCAGCACGCTCAATGTGCCCGGTGTGTTCTTCCGGCTTGTGAAGCCCTAATGCGATAATGAGCTCACACACCATGCGCCACACACTGAAACAACGCATCACCGCACTCGTCCTCCTGATGGCTTACACCATCACGGGTACGGCGGTTTTGCCTGCGGCAGTGGTGTTGGCGGCATGGGCGGATGGCAGTCATGCCGTTGCCGTTAACAGTTCCCTCAATGGAACGCAGGTTCGTCTGATGCATCGC
>JANOBP010000229.1:0-12555 GCA_031411715.1 Verrucomicrobiaceae bacterium
GCCCGCACTTGCACCAATCTGTTTGTTCACAGGTTTATCACGGCTAAACAAAAAGAATGAGGTGAGCAGCATGCAAGCTGCTGCTGCGAGGCCGGTGATGAGCGGCGTCTTCGACCGGCGTTGAATGACTTTTGGCTTCGACTGAGTTTGAGGCCCCGGTTTAGCCACTTGTGCTGATTTCGATTGGGGACGCCGTGCTGGAGGTGTTTTCTGCACGGTGCTAGTTGTCAGTAAGCGTTGGTTTGCTTGCGGGGGCATTGCTGGTAGGAGCAGGGTGTCCAAATGCTGCCGCATTTCCAATGTGCCGCTATGACGTGCTTCGCGGTCATACTGCATGGCACGGAAAATGATCTGATCGAAACGTGGATCCACGCCCGGGGCGATAATGCTGGCCGGTTGCCATGCCCCACGCGGGATTTGGCCGGTGAGCATCTGGTAGAGCATGACACCGACTGCATAGACGTCTGCGCGGCCATCTAACAACATCCCACTGATGAGCGCCTCAGGTGCCACGTAGTCGGGCGTGCCTACCGCTATGTTGGCAATGGTGAAGCCACTGTGCTCATTGGCGACGTTAGCTAGGCCAAAGTCTGCCACTTTCACATGGCCCTGCATATCGACCATGATGTTGGCAGGCTTGATGTCGCGGTGGATGATTTGATGTGCGTGCGCATAGGCAAGTGCGTCACACACTTGAGCGGCGATGGCGTGCGCATGCTGTGGCAACAGCCTGCCAGCCTGTGTGAGCATCTGCGCAACGTCCGTGCCTTGCACATAAGCCATCACGAAAAAAAGCAGTCCGCCGCTCGTCTGCCCCGCATCGTAAACTGCGATGATGCCTGGATGATCCAGTTTTGCCATGCTGCGGGCTTCAGCGATGAAACGCTCCGCGTAATGCATGCCACCATCATCTATCGTGGGAGGCAGGACTTTGATAGCCACCTCGCGGTCTAAACTTAATTGCCGTGCCTTGTAAACCGCCCCCATTCCTCCGCGCCCAAGCAATCTTTCGATCTCATACTGAGGCAGCACCGCTTGTAGTTCCGCGATACTCGGCGGCTGCCACATGGGGGGATGCGGAGTTTCGATGGACATGGGAATAAGCTTTGCTCGGCAACCGAATTTGGCAAGGCTTGAATGTGCTCATTATACTAGTAAATTTTCGTCACGAAGTCTCAAATAATCGCGCGTATTAGTATTCGCAATACGATCCACCACGCCGCTGCCGCTTGCCTTTAAGGCATCGACCTCCGCCTTGTAGGAACTGATGAGGCGCACCACTTGGCCATTGATCTCGGCAGCATAGCTATAGAAGGGCGAGTCGCTGCCCCACATGAACTTCTTCGGATACGCCGCGGCCAGATCGGCGATCACGCGCGCCGGATCGCTGTAGTCGCTATCAAAGCGGCGCGACTTCGGCGCCACATAGGGCATGTCATTCACCGCGCCCACGCAGTGAATGCAGTGCGCCGAGTTGTCGAACCAGGTGTTTGGCAACTCCTGCACACGGTCGAGACATTCCTTGTCGTAGCGGCACGAGTGCGCGAGGCAGAAGCGCACGCCCGGATTTTCCTCCGCGAGGTCGAGAATGTCACTCGCCTGCGCCCACAGGTCGCTCTCCGCCACGCTCGAATGAATCAGAAACGGCACGTCCCACTCCGCCGCAAGCTCCACAAAGACCTTCCCGCGATCGCGCAGATGCTTGATGTCGGCTTGCAGGATCGTCGTCTGCATCTTGATGCCGTGGAAGCGATACTCGCCGCGAAGTTTACGCAGTTCTGTGGCCTGTGCGGCCGTGTTGCGCATCGGATCGGCCATCACAAAGGGCAGCATGCGCTTTCCTTCCTCCGGAAACAGCTCGTAGCACTCCTTCATCAGCCGACGGTTCTCAAACGCATACGGGATGTCGTGCAATCGGCCCTTCTCGTCTTTGATCTCGTTGTTCATGAACACTGTCACATCGAGCGCCAGATGGCTGACGAAAGGGAACACAATCCAGCGGTCAATCCCCAGCGCGCGACCCTCGTCGTGCATCGCCACGAGGTGTTGTGCATATGGGAAGTCGCCGTGCAGGTAAAACAGCAGGTCAGCACCGACGTGGTTGTGGCAGTCTATGATCATAAGTGGAATTAAACGAGTCGTGCAAAGCCTTGTTGCGGCCCTTGCGCTGTCTCCAACGGCGTTTCGGCGACGATGGTGAGCGATTCATCCAGCGCGGACAGCATATCGGCCACCAGCACATCGTTGTGCGGCCAAGTCGCATAGAGCTGGCTCGACATCAAAAAGCCGCGCTGGAGCATCTGGCGGATCATGAGCGGCTTCGCGGCTGGATTGGCAAACACCAGCGAAGGCGCACAAGGCATGGAACCGATCTTGAGAGCCAGTGTTGGGTGCCGCGCAGCCACGTCGCGCAAACCTGCCTGCAAGCGCTCTCCGAGGCTCCAAACATGCTTCTGCACGCCTTCACGCTTCATTTTGCCGATGCAGGCCAAAGATGCCGCAGTGCCCACTCCATCCGTCCAGTAGCTACTGGAGATGAAACTGCTGTTCGCCGCTTCCATGATCGAATCTTTGCCGATGATGGCACCTGCGGGAAACCCGTTCGACATCGCCTTCGCATACACGGCGATGTCAGGCTCGATACCGAGCACCGGCGCGGCTCCAGGGAAGCCAAAGCGCCATCCACTCGTCACTTCATCAAGCACGAAGACCCCGCCAGCCGCATGGCAGGCGTCGATCACCTGCTGCATGAAGCCATCACGCGGCCACTCGCTGCGCATCGGCTCCATCACCACGGCGGCGAGTTTGCCATCGAGCTTCTGCAAGGCTGCGCGGAAGGAATCGAAGTCGTTGTAACGAAACGGCACCGCCGTGCCCGCGAGCTCACGCGGCACACCGAGCGGCTGCAAACCGGGCAACAAATGACCGTCGAGCGCGGCATCATCGCTGAGGTTCGCGGCCAGATACCAATCACTCCAGCCATGATAACCGCAGAAGGCGATGCCGCTTTTGCCCGTCGCCGCCCTTGCGATACGCACCGCGAGACCGAGCGCCTCACCACCACCGCGCGCGTAACGCACCTTGCCTGCCCACGGATGCAGATCGAGCAGCACATCAGCGAGCGCGACTTCATCCGGCGATGCCAGCGTGGCATAGCTTCCTAGATTCACGCGCCGTTTCACCGCTGCGTTCACTTCATCATCGGCATGACCAAGCAAAATGGCACCCACGCCGCCCGTGAAGTCGGTGTAGCGCTTCCCATCGAGGTCCCAGATGCTCGCACCCTTTGCGCGCGAGAAATACGAAGGCCACGACTGCGGATCGAAGAGATGCGCACGCTTCGAGAGTAGCCCTGTGCCGCAGGATATTTTCGTTTTCGCTTCTTCCCAGAGCTTTTGACCGGTTTTGGCCTCAGAAGCCGGATTGAGCAGTCGCAGCGCATTCTCGCGGAAAATATCATCCAGATCACCCACCGTCATTCCCGTGTCCTCGCAGGCTTCGCGGAGGCAAAGCAACGATTCGATGCCAACAGTCGTGTATTGGCCAAAAATCGTTAGTTTATCGCCTGTGATCTCAGGATGAATCCAAGTGAAGCCATCGCCCTGCGTGATGCATGAGCCGCGCAACTCACTGACCATGTAGTCACTGCCCCAGAGCACACGTTTCGGCCCCAAGATCTCTATCGCAGCCCGAAACGCACCTGCCTGCGTCACCGCCGAGGTATCCACGACCACGTTGTCGAGATCAACGAGATGATGCAGCCCCTCGCGAGCATGGCGGTAGTTAAAGGAGCGCGCCACATGCGCCAGCACCAGCTTACAGCGCGGATAGCGTCGGCACAGCCTCTGAATCGCTTCCACATTGCGCAGGTCGGTAATGCCGCCCGCCAGCATGATGTGCAGGACCATGATGCCGTCGTGATCATGGCAGACCTCCCACATCCACTCGGGCGCGAAGGATTCGATCTCCGCCGCCTTCGTGTCCGGCACATCGGCATAAAGACGATACGGTTTGATGCCCACAAACACACCGCTGCTCATCAGTCGTCGCACTTCCGCCGGATCATCCGTCGGCGCGGCGAGCACCAGCGCCCGAGATTTCGTGCTCACATCTATCTGCGACTGCACCCAAGCGTTTTCACCAGCGCGATCATTCCGCGCGCTCGGATAGCCGAAGAACAAGCCCTCCACATGTCTTCCGGGCATCCAAAGCGCCATCGCTTCATCGAAGTCTCGCAGACCATAGCCGCGATCTGCGTCGAGAAACACCGGACGATTGCCCTCAGCGAAATGGCGCGTGTGAAACAGATGCGCATGGATGTCGAATACCTTCAGAGGCACAAAGTTATCCAAAGCGCGGCTGAGCAGCTTGTGGTCGGTGTCGTTGAGTTCAGTGACGAGTCGTAGGGACATGGAGATTAGTCTTTGAGATACACGGCATACACTTTTGCCGAGCTATTCTCTGGGAAGTTCAGGCGCAGCGCCAGCTTCTTATCTACTGGGAGCGGCTTGGGCCAGGTGATGGTTTGATGAAGACCATTTTGCGTCACGGTGGCCTGGTAGCCATCAAGAGGACGATCCAGATGGTCGAGGAGTTGAACCCCGAGCGCGGCCTCCGGTGTGATGCCATCGACGTTCAGGGCGACCTCCTTCGCGGTAAAAGTGCTCGTCACGAAATGCGCATCGTTGTCCTCCACCTTGCGGCTGAGATAACCAAATCCATCTCGGCGTAGTGTGGCGAGGCCGATCTCCATGGTCTTCATCTTACCTCCAGTGTCCCAGTGGGAATACCAGATCATCGTCTTGTCGCCTTCATTCACAAAGGCATGCCCTTGCAGGATGGCAACATCGTCCCACTCACCTTCTTTGCCGCGCGGGATCATTTTGAAGCTGGGCACAGGCTCGCGGTAGTGAACGCCGTCGTTGCTGATCACGAGTCCCAGATCAACCCTCACGCCGAGGTTCCAGCTTTCACCTTTTGGCGGTGCGGTTTCGGCGTCCTGCCACATGCCGTGCAGACCGACCATGACGTTGCCGCGATTCCACAAACCCGCACCCATGTGCATCTGCTGGCCTTTGACAGGTGGATTAGCGAGCTGTCCAGGCCGCGCGAACGACAGCGCCTTCGCTTGAGACCATGTTTTGAAGTCCGGTGAGCGATAGGCCAGCATATCACGGCCAATGTCGCTGCCATCTGGCCGCCATGACCACGGGCTGATGAGCTGGCCTGTGATATAATAGAAATCACCGAAGCGATAGAGGCTGCTCACCTCAAAGCGCTCGCCACCCGCGTTGGCTGGCCGATCACCGACCACTTTCCACGTCAAGCCATCCGCACTCGTCGCAGTGATCATCGCTCCCCATCGGCGTTCGTTTGGACCGATTTTGCTGCGACCACCTTTCACATCTTCAAACGGCATGTGAGCGATGTAGGCACACTTGTAGCGCTTTGCGGGATCTGGATCATTCGGCTCATGCAGCACCGAGAGAAAATCATTCACGCGAGTCATCGAATGCAGTTCACTTTCGATGAGGCAGATGTTGTTTTTGGTGTTGCCGTTGAACTCCACCAGACCCAGCTCAGGCTTTGTCCACTTCACGCCATCCTTGCTCTCTGCATAGCACATCGGACGCCACCAGCCCGGAGGTTGTCCCGCTTTGTTCTCGGTCTCGTGCATCCCGAGATACCACATGCGAAAGGTGTCGCCCGTTTTCATGACGGTGCCGTAAAGAATGGCATGGCCATGATCCGGAGAGCCAGGTGGCCCGCGACGCAGCACGGGATTGTCAGGATGCTTCGTCACCGGCACGAGCGTGAGTTTCAAATTATGCTGCCAGGCGATGTTGTGATCATCAAAAGCAAAGAAGACCTGCTCGGCGGCATAGAGCGGCAGAATGGTGAGAGCAGCAATGCAGAGAAGCCATTTCATGGTTTGAAGTCCTTGGGGATAAGTTTGAGTAGTTCGTGAATATCGGCACCAGTGGCCTTGCTGCCTTCCGGCATTGGCTTCCCATTGATCAGGCAGTTGTCCCAGCTTGCTGTGCCTGTGACTTTGACGTCGAGATTCTCGAAGGTGCAGTTTTTGGCATCGAGCACGGCCCGCAGAGCGATGTTGCCGATGCGCGGATCGGTGAGTCGGCGGATGATGACATTTTCCATTTTCATGCGGCAGTCGCCCTTGTCGCGACCTGTGATGGTGAGCGGATTTTGTGCAGAGGAGAGCACGAGCGCGTTGGTGAGGGAGTAGCGGCCCTCGTCGAGGAAGTAGAGGTCAAAGCCGACGCATTTGGCGATGAAGACGTTGTTGTAACTCGTCTGCGCTGTGCCGGTGTCGCAGATGCCGGTGCTGTTACCGATGCTGACGAAGCCATCGACTCGGTATTGAGCCGATTCGTGTGCACTGATGCCGTCGTCACCGCATTCGATGGCGCGGATGTTTTCGAAGACGCAATCGCGGCAGTCGCCGTGGATGTTGAAGCCGTCGTTGTAGGGATGCGTGGCGGTGAGGTTCTTGATGACGAGGTGCGCATTGTCACCGCTGAACTGCACACCCGCGCTGCGCACTGGCATGAAGATATTTGCCTCAGAGAGTTTCTGTCCTGGGGTTATCTTGATGTAAAAGGTGCCGAAGGTTTGCAGCGGCTTCGCATTGGGTCGTGCCGGGCCTTTGATGAAGGTCCACCCGCCGGGTTGCAGTTCCTCAGGCTTCTTATAGGGAGCGCTCCTGCCTTTCGAGGTGCGATTCATGAGTTGCATCTTGTCGCCGAACAAAAAGAACCAACGCCCCGTGATGGCATCGTCGAGTCGAGGCAGGAGTTCATCGTTCTTGAAGAGGCCAGGCGAAACCTCGGTCCACTTTGCTGGATCAATCGGCTCACTGCCCTCCAAGGTCGCGCCATGGCCATCGAGCGTGATAGGCTTCCCGGGCTCGCCTTTCTTACCGTAGAAGCCTGCGTAGTCACGATAGACCTTCGGTTCGAGATGAATCGTGTCGCCTGGCTGGGCTGCTTTGATGGCGTGCGCGATCGTGGGCTGGTCTTTGCCAACATGGATTTCACGAGCGCGTAGAAGCGGACAAATGGCGAAGAAGAGGATGCAGATTTTCATTCGAGAGGATGGATGGGGCCGAGGATGCGTTCACGATCCATACGCAACTCGACTTCGACCTTCTCACCATCACTTTTGCTACCGCGAATCTTCTTGGGCACGGGCAGGAAGGTCTTTTTCCTTTTTGAGTCTTTCCAGATCGTGGTTTTCCATTCTTTGCCATCGACCTTGGCGATGACGGGCGTCATGCCCCATGATCCAGTGACAGGCGGTGAAATGTCTTTAGGCAATGGCGCGAAGGTCCAGCCACCTTTGCCTTCAGTTGTGAAGAGCTTGGCAGTGAAGCGATGGATTTCAGCAAAAGGATCGCGCTGCGGTTTCATGCTGGAGGAGTCGCTGCTACTGCGGCGGCGTAGGCTGCTTTGAGCTCCGGATCGGTCTGGGTGTGGCTGCCACGATAAACGAGCAGCAGGCCGAGGCGTGAGTGCTCGGTCATGTTCGGCGCGGAGTGATGAATGGTCTCACAATGATGGATGGTGGCATCCCCAGGATGCAGGAGGCCACAAAATTGGTCGGCAAGTGACAAGAAAGGTGGCGTGGCCAGGCCAATGCTGTTGCCGCGAATGCCGCTGGGCTTGGTGGGCTGCATTCCGCCTTGGTGCGAGCCTTTGACGAAGAATACGGGGCCATTAGCTTCAGTGACTTCATCAACGGCAATCCAGACGGTGAGCATGTCCGGCGGAGTCTGGCAGAAGTAGGCGTTGTCTTGGTGGTAGGGCACACCGGAGCCGACGCGGGCGGGCTTATTGAACGTCTCGACGCCGACGAGCACCGGCTCGCCATGCACGAGCGGTGCGACGAGGGCGAGGATGTCTTTACGCTCGCCTAGAGCGCGGAAGAAGGTGTTGTATTTCTCCAAGCGCCAGAGGTTACGCACCGTTTTGTCATCCTTCTCGAGGGTTCGGGCATCAGCGGGCTGTGTGGCGAGATCATCACGTATGTAGCGCTCGAGTTCAGCACGCACGGCGGTGATTTCATCTGCGCTGAGGAAGTGTGGCACGCGCACGACACCGTCATGTTCGTAGTTGGCGAGCAGCATGCTGGTATTCTTGATGTTCATCGTGTTTAGATCATACGGTTGCGGGCCGATGCATATAGTTTTTGCATTTATTCCGATGACCAACGAAATCTTCTCATGCTACTTCACCTCATGCGCGAAATGCTCCAGACGCCAGCTCTGGACATCTTGCACCATTTGAAGCGCTCCGACGGCCTGACTGTCGGTGAGTTGCAGCCGCTCTTGAAAATGAGTTACATGGGGGTTAAGCAGCATTGTGATGATTTGGTGGAAAAAGGCATGCTCGACACGGGGCGACGGTCCAAGCGCCCCGGGCGCCCCGAAAAGCTCTACCGCCTCACCCATAAGTTAGATCCACTTTTTGCGCCCGCAGGCATGGCGCTCACGCTTGACCTCCTGGCTGCTGCGCAGCGCGTTTTTGGTGAAACTGCGGCTGCCAAGCTGCTCTACACGTATTATCAGGCCAAGAACGAGGCATTCGCGGCTAAAGTCGATGGCAAGGAAACGCTGCTTCAGCGTGCCAAGTGCCTGGCACGGCTGCGCTGCGCGGATGGCTGCATTTCAGCGGTTCAACAAGTCGCG
Source organism: Verrucomicrobiaceae bacterium (assembly GCA_031411715.1). Taxonomy (GTDB): domain Bacteria; phylum Verrucomicrobiota; class Verrucomicrobiia; order Verrucomicrobiales; family Verrucomicrobiaceae; genus Prosthecobacter. The sequence goes on from JANOBP010000229.1 coordinate 8,708, forward strand.
GACACGGGTGCGATTTCTTTGGTCGAGCATCATCTGCCACTGCGTGAGCTGGCGCTACAGCATGAAATCATCGACGAACTCGAATGTGAGCTTATTGAACGCGTGTTGCGCTGTGAGGTGCGGCGTAGCGTGGAAGAAGTCTCCGGGCTGGTCCGTGTTACTTTTGAAATCATCAATGCTGCCGATTGAGTGCGCAGCCATGTTCAATCTTCACGCTACTATGCCTTTGTTCTCTGACCGTTACGCAGCCCTGCTTTCCATCACACTACTGACTTCCTGCGCCGCTTTGAGTGGCCATCTCCGTCCCGCCTGGCAGCAGGACTCGAATCTAACGTATCAAGGGCAGCCAGCCGCAGAGGCGCAGCACGCGGACACGCCGCACCTCGTCGCCCGCGCGTGCTACGCAGAGCCACAGCGCATCTCTCAGTTCATCACTCGGCTGAATGATGTCCCCGACGCCGTGCGCGGTCTTTGCAGTATGGGTGATGGCACTCTAGCGCTTGGATTTAGCGATGTGACGACGGGGCGTTGGCTCGATGCGCGGCTCTGTGGCGGTCAATTGCTTGTCGGCGGACAGCCAGGTCAGGCGTATAGCATCCATCTTCAAAACAAGACGCCCTTGCCGCTCGATTTGGCTATCGGCATTGATGGAAAGGATATCACCACAGGCCAGGAGGCCAACTGGCGGCGCTCCACGCTGCGCCTTGAAGCCAAACAAACCATCATACTGAATCACAGCTACGTTCCAGTCGCCCCATTCCTCTTTCGTGTGGTCCAGAGTGATTACGCGCTCTTCGATACCCGTCCTAAGGGCAGCATTGGGCTGATCCAGGTGGCTGCTTGGCTTTCCCGGACGGCTCCTAGCCTGCCGAGTGAAAAGATCCGTCGCAGCCAATTTCCACCGCTTAATCTGTTGCCAGTCGAAAGTCCTGAGCAGTATCGATAAGCGCAAAACAACGTTTCTTTTTCCAATCTGCCGTGATAAATAAGCCGGAAATTCTGCTATGAACCTTCAGCTTAATTGTCCGTTCTGCCAAATGCTACTCAGCGTTGATGCCCGCTTCGCAGGTGGGCAGATGCAGTGTCCTTCATGCCAACAGGTCTTCATGGTGGGCGGTTCGGCACCTGCTATACCCGTTGCTCAGCCCATAGCGGTCACACAACCTGCACCGCAGCGTCCTGTAGCCCCGAAGGCACCTAGGCCAGGTGCGCCAGGCCCACCACGCGGTGGAGCAGCGCCCAAATCGTATGCTCCAGTTCCTGCTGCATCTGGCGGTGGCTTGAAGATTGTCCTTGGTCTTGTTGGAGTCGCTCTCGTAGGCGGATTGATTTACGGCACCATGCAGTTTCTTGATTCCGCGAAGAAAAAGAGCAGTGCCGGCATGGAACTCTCCGCTGAGGCCAAAGCACGAGAAGCGGAGCGACTCAAGGCCATCAGGCAACTTAAGGAAGATCAAATTGCTGAGAAAAAGGAACTCGAAAATCTGATCAAAGAGTGGATCGCAGCGCGCATTGGCGACACGGACAAGCGCGCTGCCGAAGAACTCACGCGTGAGTGCAACTCCATCATCCAGGAACTGGACAAGCTTTACGCCGACGCCGATTCCAACAACGATCCCAAGGATTTACGTGTCTTTTGGGTCGAGAGACTTGGTAAGCGCATTGAGGGGAACAAAGTCATCTACCATTGGCTTGGCGGGAGACCTGTCGCGTCATTGCTGGAGACGCTGTTTGGCTCCGATCGACCTACGACGAAGCCTCGCGGTGAAGTCGCCGACTTTATCGCTTCAGGAGAGTATCAAGGCAGTGGGACCGGTTTCTTCGTTTCTGCTGATGGTCTGATGGTTACGAATCAGCACGTCGTCGATGACGCCAAGGAAGTGGACTTTCGTGGAGCAGACGGAGTCATCCGCAAGGCAACTGTTTTGAAGTCTGACAAGGATGGTGATGTGGCCATTCTAAAAGCCAAAGACTCTCCGAAATCCTGGTTGGAGGTCGATCCTGCTGAAAGCACCATGGGCGCTGCCGTTTTCACCATTGGCTTCCCCAACGCAGATATTCAGGGTGTCGAGCCCAAATTTACGGATGGTCGCATTAGCAGCCTGAGTGGCATTCGAGACGATAAAGACCGCTACCAAGTCACCGTGCCGGTGCAGCCAGGCAACTCAGGCGGCCCTTTGGTGGACATGAAATCTGGACGCGTCGTCGGTGTGATCGTCGCCATTCTCAGTCGTAGAAGCGGGGCCGATAATGTCAGCTACGCAGTCAAAAGCCGAGTCGCGCAAGGCGTCCTCAGTGCGTATGCTAAAACGAGCGCTGCCGATTCCACCGCAGCAAACCTTGATGTTGAAGCGATGGCTGCCAAGGTCCGTGCTGCGACGGTGATGATCTTGGTGAAGTGATGGAATTGCCAATCCGAGATTCATTGGTATCCTCGCGGCCATGACATCCTCAGCCCCTCGTCACTCTCAGGTCAGCGTGGAAAAGTACCTGGCCGGTGAACTCAAGTCGCCCATCAAGCATGAGTTCGTCGGCGGTGCGATGTATGCCATGGCCGGAGCGCGAAACATCCATAACATCATTTCGGGTAATATTTTCCTAGCTCTCGGCAGCCGCCTGCGTGGCAAAAAGTGTCGCCCCTTCAATAGTGACACCAAGGTGCGTGTGAAGTTGCCTGATCACATCCGTTTCTATTATCCTGACGTCCAAGTTTCCTGTCTGCCAAATCCACCGGACGATTCGTTTCAAGATTGCCCCAATGTGATCGTGGAGGTGCTTTCTCCTACGACACAAAGAATCGATCAGGGCGAAAAACGCGAGGCCTATCTGACGATCCCCACGCTGGAGGCTTACTTGCTCGTGGACAGTATGAACAAAGAGGTGGTGGTCTATCAGCGGGGCGAGATGGGCTTCGAATGCACGCGCTATATCGGCGACGATGGGGGGATTCCGCTACCCTGCCTGAAGGTTGACCTGCCGATGGTGGAGATCTACGAGGGCGTTCAACTCCCGGCGTTGGAGGTGGTGGAAGAAGAGGTTTGAACAAGCCTTTATAGCCGCTCCAACACGATGCTGCGGATGCGTGCGCTGCTCAAATAGGTGGTGAAGCCGAATGGTAGGCACTTCTCAATGTGTCCTCCGCGCAGCTCTAGACGTCGGCCGGTGATGTTGACGTTGATGAACGGCTTCTGGTCGATCCAAGCGCGAATTTCGTCGTCACGGACCTCGATGCGGACATGATACCAGCGGTCGTTGATGAAGTCGAGGTTGCCGCGTGTGCTGTTCTCGCTGGCGTCTTGGTAGTCGATGCTGGAGAGACCAACGAGATTGCCGCCCCAGCCGCCCATGACGAAAGAGAGGTGTGATTGGCCAACGGGGAAGGTGAGCGTGCCAAAGAAGTCGCTACCACTGACGCGCATGGCCTCGTAGTCGATGGCGTAGCGCGTGGTGGGGAAGGCTGGTGTCTGCCATGCCTCAAATCGCACACCCGTCATGGGTGCGCCGCTGTGGAGGGTGATTTGATCCTTTTCGACGATCACCTGACCTTCTTCTGGAATGCCTGCCGGCTTCCATGAACTGAGGTGAGCTGTGTCGAGGAGGTTTTGCGGCGGCGTTGGCTTGCCGCATTGAGTCAGCACAAAAAAGAGGCAGAGCCATGCGGCCCTGCCTCCGAAATACTTGAAGGGGCTTTTCATCAGCCTTTCACGTCATAGCAGGAGATGAACTCCTGATCACGCAGGAAGAGCTTCCCACCGGCGATGACAGGATGCGTCCAGATCTTGCCTTGAGGATTGCGGTTGGAGGAGGTGGCTTGGAGTTTGAAGCTGCTTTTCATGTCCCAGCCTTTT
>JANOBP010000230.1:0-2303 GCA_031411715.1 Verrucomicrobiaceae bacterium
GCTTTACCACGCCAAGCGTTGCGAGTTTGCACTGCACTTTTTCACCGCACTTGAAGCACTCTACAAAGCGCATGATGCCAGTGTCCGAGCAGAATCGCTCGAAGCCGCGCTTGAAGCCATCTACAACGCGCTCAACGCCTATTCCGATGTGGCGCGTGATGGTAGTGATCGTGGTGCTATCGCTCTTATGAACGAACACGTATAAAGTGTTCTTCTGAATGAAAATTTACGCCACATGTCCTACCAAGATATATTCAACCTCACCGGTCTCCGTGCTTTTGTAACTGTATGCTCACTTGTACTTGGTTTGGAAATGGTGCGTGCGCTGGGAGAAGCTGGTGCCGAGGTCGTCATCGCCGGATCGAGCGCCGAGCATCTTCACAAGGCCTGCGAGGACCTCTGCAGCGAAGATTTGCACGTCACCTCCATTCAAGCCGATCTCTCAAAGCCCGAAGAAGCCGAGCGCTTGTGTGACATCGTGCTGAGTGACCACGCTCCCATCGACATCCTTATCAACAACGTCGGTGGTCGCCGCATCAACACTCCCACGGAAGATCTCGCACTTCAAGACTGGCAGCGCATCCTCGATCTCAATCTCACGCAGGCCTTTATCCTCACCAAACGCATCGGTGGCGCGATGATCCCGCGAAAATGGGGGCGCATCATCAACATCTCCTCCATCAATGCCCTCTGGCCCGGCAAAGCCATGCGCGGACGCAGCTACGAAACCTCCAAAGGAGCGCTGACCATGTTCACCAAGGCTGTGGCCGCTGATTGGGCCGTACATGGCATCACCGTCAACGCCATCGCCCCCGGTCCATTCCTCACCGACGCGAACCGCCGCTGGATCGGTGAGAAGCCCGAGTTTGAAGGCGAAGTCGCCGACAGCATCCCCATGGGCCGCTGGGGCAGTCCTGAGGAGATCGGCCCGCTCGCGCTCTACCTCGCCAGTGATGCGAGCAGCTACATGACCGGCAGTGTGCTGGTGATTGATGGCGGCAAACTTCTTTGGTAACCCGGACCAATGAGTGACATGAATAACACAGTCGTTCGAGTGCCGTGCAAACAATGCGGAGCACTGGTGCTGTCATCGACCGCAGACCATACAGGCGGTTTGTGCATGCCGTGTTTCAAAAAACCTCAACGGGATCAGATCCAAGCGCAGTTCGAGGCAGACTCCAAAGATCGTGATTTGCTGGACTGCGGTCGCCGCTGGTTCGAAGCGGAGATTGGTCACCAATACAAGGAACGTTCATTGAGAAGGTTTCAGGAGCGGTATGAACCTCTTTTGAAGTTCTATCGTGACCACCAATTGTTACTCGACCCCAAATTTGGAACAGAGGTCGCAGACTGGTATCATTTTGAACTTCGCCAATCGCATCTCACTGACCTCGGACTTCGATTGTATCACAAGTGCGTGTCAGGTTGGCTTCAGGGACTAGACCGTGGAACAAAGCCGTCACACATGGCACGCTGGTCCAAGGCCCTTCAGGAATTGCGCGGGCTTCATTCAGATTTATGACTCCCCCAAAACACGAACTCAGCGGCGTCCTGCCCGTCTTCCAAACCCCATGGCACGACGATGAAACCCTCGACCTCGACACACTCGAACGCGAGATCGCCTGGCTCTACGACTGCGGTGCCAATGGCATCGTGATGGCCATGGTTTCCGAAACGTTGCGCCTCGACAGTGAGGAGCGTGAGGAACTCGCCGCCGCCGCGTGCCGCTTTGGCAAAGATTGCGGTGTGGTCGTCATCAGCGTCGGCGCGGAGTCATCCAAAATGGCTGAGCGCTATGCCAAGCATGCAGAAAGCGTTGGCGCAGATGCGGTGATGGCCATTCCGCCCGTATCCATTGGCATTGGTGAGAGCGAACTGCTTTCGTATTACCATCGCATCATCAACGCGATCCAGATTCCCGTCATCGTTCAAGACGCGAGCGGCTACGTCGGCAAACCGATGCCTATCGCGATGCAGGCGAAGCTTCTCGATGAGTTTGGGCCCGAGCGTGTGCAGTATAAGCCCGAAGCCTCCCCTATTGGCCCCAAACTCTCCGAACTGCGTGATGCCACTCAAGGTCGTGCCCGTGTCTTTGAAGGAACTGGTGGCATCGCGCTTGTCGATTCCTTCAAACGAGGTGTTGTCGGCACCATGCCCGGCGCGGACCTCATTCGTGGCCTTGTTCCGCTTTGGAAAGCACTCGAAGCTGGCGACAGCGAAAAAGCCGACCGCATCCACGGTCCTCTCTCCGCGCTGATCTCCATGCAGACGAGCCTTGATGGCTTCCTCGCCGTCGAAAAGCA
>JANOBP010000231.1:0-8591 GCA_031411715.1 Verrucomicrobiaceae bacterium
AGATTTTGAGTCTAGCGCGTCTACCAATTTCACCACACCGGCGTGTATCACTGCTTGCGAGGCCGAGTTCATAGACGGGAGCGGGAGCTTTGCAAATGGAGGCTTGTGTTTTTGAGCAGATCCTGATTCAATGAGGTCTATGCACTTCTCCAACCGACTATGAAGTTTTTTTTTCATGTGCTTCTTACTTTGACCTGCCTGGGCGCGGTTCAGGCGGCGTTTCCTACTTTGTACATGAAGCCGGTGGTGCTACAGCAATTTCACTCGCCCACCTGCATCGTGGCCGCGCCGGATGGCAGCGGGCGCTTGTTCGTGTGTGACCAGCCGGGTAAGATTTTCATCGTCGAGGGCGGCATGATGCGCCCCACACCTTTCCTCGATATTTCGAGCACGGCGGTGAATACTGCGAATCGCAAGGTGCTCGCAGCTTCACCGGTGACGAACTACTCTGAACGGGGTTTGTTGTCCCTCGCTTTTCATCCTGGCTTTGCGAATGCCAGCTCGCCCGGCTATCGGAAGTTTTACCTCAACTACACCAAAACTTACCAAGTGGGCATCGACCCGCCGCAGCACGATGGCGGATTGTGGACGGTGAACTGCACGACAGTCATCGCCGAGTTTCAGGTCTCCGCGACTGATCCGAACACTGCTGATCCGCTTTCCGAGCGGAAGCTGTTGCTCTACCCGCAGCCGCAGAGTAATCACAACGGCGGCAACATCATCTTTGATGCCAACGGGCTGCTCTACATCGGAAGTGGCGATGGCGGGAGCTCGAATGACAATAACGTAGGACACTCAGGTGGTGCAGCATCAATTCCTGGACCACCTTTGGTTCCATCACCTTCAAACGCTCTCGGCAACGGTCAGGACAAAACGGTGTATCTCGGGAAAATTCTCCGCATCGATCCACTCGGCACCAACGGCCCGGGTGGCCAGTATGGCATCCCGGCGAGCAATCCCTTCGTCGGTGCGGGCGGTGGTGTGAAGGAGGAAATCTATGCCTTTGGCATCCGCAATCCCTGGGGTCTGGCTTTTGACGACGGTCCTGGCGGCACGGGGCGGTTGTTCTGCGCCGATGTGGGCCAAGGACGCATCGAGGAGGTGAATCTGATCGTGAATGGTGGCAATTTCGGATGGCGCTACGTGGAGGGCACTGAACGGCCGACTTTTTCATCCACCATGGCGCATCCAGGCGGCACGCTGATCGATCCCATCGCGCAGTATGGCCATCCCGGCATCATGGACACGACGCTGCCACTGCTGGGACTCTCCATCACCGGCGGGTACTTCTATCGCGGCAGTGACATCCCCGCGCTTCAGGGCAAATATGTCTTTGGCGACTATGGTACCACAGCAGGCGCGCCGAGCGGCCGCCTGATGGGATTGGAGGAGGTCGTTCCGCCCGGCAGCGGCATCTTCACTCTCACTCAGGCCATTCCGATACTCGGTGGCAATCCGCTGTCCACGCGCGTGATGTGCCTGGGGCGCGATGCCGCGGGCGAGCTGTATGTGGGCACGAAAAGCAGCGGCGGCGTGATGGCCTTGGAAAACGGCCTGCCCAACGGCGGCCTCTACAAGCTCACTGCGGCGCAGGTGAGTCCTGATCCAGTGGTGCTGACGGCGGTGAAGGACAACACGATATTTTCTGAGACCGGCGGCGGTGGAGAGGAACTCAGCAACGGTGCCGGCCCTTTGTTCATGGGCGCCTCCTCTGGGGGCATGTTGCGCCGCTCGCTGCTGCAATTTGATCTTTCCAGCGTACCCTCCGGATCACGCTTCAGCTCCGCATTGCTGCAAATCCACATCGACGCTTCTGAAACGCCTGCGGGCACGCCGCAGCGCAACACGCTGCTCAACCGCGTCACCGCCGCCTGGGGAGAGGGCGCGTCGTTTTCCGCCAGTGGGGCGGAGGTGGCACTCGAAAACGACGCCACCTGGATGAATCGCTTCTACTCAGCCACCACGCCGCAGGCTTGGACTGAGGAAGGTGGAGACTTCTCTGCCACGATCTCTTCTTCCTATGGCATCAACTCCATCACCGGCGCGCGCGGCTTCTTCGGCCCGCAAATGGCGGGGGACGTGCATGCTTGGCTGACCGCGCCTGCTACGAATTTCGGCTGGCTGCTGCGCTCGGATGAAGGAACGGCCTCCACCACCAAAACGCTCGCCAGCCGCGAAAACGCCGACACCGCCAAACGGCCCACGCTGACGCTCGTGCATGCCACGCCCTTCGAGAAATGGCTGGCACAGCATTTTCCCACGCATCTGACCGGCCAGTGGGTGGATCCCGATCTCGACGGCGATGGCATCGCCACCCAGCTCGAGTATGCCTTTGGTTACAGCCCGCTCGTCTATGATGCCACGAACGGCGTCTTACCGGCCTTTACCGTGCCCTCTGGCGGCAGCAGCACGCTGACCACCACCTTTCGCCGCGACAGCGCCGCCACGGATCTGACTTACCGTCTCGAAATCAGCGCCGATCTCACCACCTGGACGCCCATCGCTCAAAGCGTGGCCGGAGCGGCTGCCACCGGTCAAAACGGCGGAAGTGTGACCAGCGAGAGCGTCGTCAGCGGCACGGTGAGGCAGGTCAATGTCACCCGCCTGTTGAGCGGCGATGATGCGGTGAAACAATTCGTGCGTCTGGCGGTAGACCGCGCGCCGTAGCATCAACTTTTGTTACGGAACATATGGCGTCACGATCAGCGCTACGGAGAAGAAGCCAGTTGTGCCAGTGGCATCGACATAGACGGTGCGGTTGCCGCTGTTGCCGGTGACTTGGGTCTGAGTGGTGGTACCGGCGGCGGAATTGGAGAAATTCACAAACACCGGCGCATCCGTCAGATTTGGCTGATACATCACGCGATAGACGAAGCTGCTATTGAGTGAGGGGAACACGAGCCGCAGGCGGATGGTGGAGGCGGTGGTGGACTGCACGCTGACGGTATTGATCTTGGTGAGCAGCCCCGGCACTTGGACGGTGATGATGCCGCTGGTGCTGTTAAAGGAGGTCTCATAACAGCCGAGATCACTGGTTGCAGGGCCCTGAAGCAGAGTGCCGCTGATGCTGAACTCGGAGCCGTGACTGCATATCATGCGACCGGATTCACCCCCGGTGTAGGATTGGACGACGTCGTGCTGATGGGAGCAGTTGGTGTCCACGGCATGAAAAACATCACCGGGAGCACGTGTGACCGTGAAAGGGTAGTAGGTGCCGATGGCACTGTTGAATTTGAACTGCACGGAACCGTAGTCTGCTGCCAGGGCAGGGTAGTCGCTGACTTTGATCTTGATGCTGCCGATGTTCGTGCCGCCTGGGGTGACATCTGCCAGCACGCGGCCTGTCCACAGCTTGCCGCCGATGATGGAGGCGGCGGTGCAGATGGAGAACTGCCTGATGAAGCGCCTGCGGCTGTCATCAGCAATGTCGAGTGTGGGTGTAGCGGTCTTCATGGTGGTCAGATATGGCACCAATCATGCCTGAGTCCGTGGTTCCTTGTCGAGACAATAAATGGCCGTTTTTGGTCACAAAATTGATATTGACTCGCCGCGACTTTTCTGGGCATGCTGTGGTTCATACCAGCCCAAATGCCCACTTGTGAAGGTGGGTGAATTTCTTCATTATCAACGAAGAACTTCGTCTTTTCTCCATTTCCAGCCGTCATCATGAAGCACTCCATTGCCCCCGCCGCTCTATTCCATTTTCTCGTCGCCATGTTCATACTGTCCATTACGGGTGGTGCGCTGGCCGGAACGGATATTTACTCCACTGGTCCTGGCATGGGTGGGCCTGACGGCATGTGTGACGTGTGGCAGTGGTCCTTCAATGGCTGGGGGCTGAGCGCTGCGGGTGATGACGACAACGACGGTTGCTCAAACTTGATTGAATCCATCTCTGGAACCAATCCGCGGCTGGCGGGGGATTGCCATAAGGTGGGTAACACCGTCATTTCCGCCGGGAATGTGGTTTTTACTTTTAAAGCGGAGGCTGGGAAGAAATACCGTGTGATGAGTGATGACTCCCCTGGCGGAGCATTCACCACGGTGGTGACCCAAGTCACTCCGGTCAATGGGCAGACAGAATACATCCCAATAGCCGACAGTACTAGTCAGGCCATCAGTGTGGCCAAGGCCGCTGGATCGAGGAAATTCTACAAACTGGAAGTGTCCGATGCGGACTCAGACAGCGATGGTGTGAGTGACTGGGCAGAGCGTGAGACTGGGACAAATCCTTCGCTAGCGACCTCGCCAGCCAATGCCTCTGGTGGTACGGCGACGGATGGAGCGGTGATGGCGAGTTTGCTTTCGCTGACGGCATCTGTTGTAGTGGCGAATGGCTATGAGCGCGTTGATAAGACGATCGTGACGCCAGTGGCCTCGCCAGCGAAGATCGGCCTGACACGCACGGTGGGGACGATGGCTCTAACGCTGCCTGTTACTGTCACTGGAGGCGCGCCAGTTGCGACAAAGGCCAATGCGTCAGCGGGAGACCACGCAACGGCCTCCACGATCACCCTCCCGGTCAATGGTGGAGTGGGGTCAGCTTTCGAGGTGAGCGTCCCACCCGTGCAGGATGCAGTCGATGAAGTGCCTGAATATGCAAAAGTGACCATCGGCCTGCCAAACATCCCGACGGCGACGGGGCCGAGCGCAACGGTGTGCCTTTGTGATGCCGATCCAAGCAATCCGGAAAATCGCAGGCTCTTTGTGGCCTACCTGGGCCGCGAGGCGGGTGTGACGACGACGGCGTCAGGCCTTTCGACGATCTTAGTGGATGGGGATAACAATTCGGCGTCAGTGAGCATCAATTTCAGCAACCTTTCCGCACCGCAGATGGCCAATGAGATTTACATTCGCATCGGCAGCAATCTGGAGGTCAATCCGTCAAGTTACCCGCTCGGTCAGGTGTCGGGGGCGGGCTGGAATGTGCGGGCGGCGCAGTTTGTGACCTCGGATCAGGTGATGTTGAATAATCTCCAGACTGGTAACTTGTACATGGCGATCCCGACGGAAAATTTCCCCAATGGTGAGATCCGCGGCTACTACAATGTGGCGGCGGGGTCGACCACGTTTAACTCGGGCAATCTGGCCTTAGTTGAGCCAACGCTAGGCTCAGGCACCTGGGATAATCCGACGGGAGAGGCTCTGGAGCGTGATATTTGGCGCTTTATGTCCCAGAGCACCTGGGGAGGCACGACGGCGATGTACAATGACATTTTGAATAATTATGTCACGCCAGCGATCAACGGCGGGGGCACTTACATTGATGGATTGCGAAATTGGCTCACAAACCAGATGACTCAGCCGAGCGTGAACTTCCGCACGCTGGTCATGGCTGCGGATAACGAGGACTTCCTGCTGCGTGGAAACAAGCACATCACTTACACCAACGATCCGCAGTACAATGGCACCGGCTACGGTGTGACCTATGATGCGGGCGGCAACCCAATCATTAGTGCCACGGCCAATAACAACCAAGTGGGTGGCAACTACCCGCAGTCCGGGCCCAACCGCCGCCGTGAGTGGTGGAGCATGATTTTGCAGAGCAAGGACCAGGTGCGGCAGCGCTTCACCCAAGCGCTGAGTGAGATCCTCATCACCTCGGAGATGGACGCGACACTACTGGACCGCCACTACGGCTTAGCCAATTACTGGGACATGCTGGCGGCGGGTGCCTTTGGCAAATACCGCACGCTGCTGGAACAGGTTACCTACAGTCCTGTGATGGGTATCTATCTCAGCCATCTGAACAACCGCGCGGAGTATGATGTCGGCGGTGGTGTCTTTGTGAAGCCGGATGAAAACTATGCGCGTGAAATCATGCAGCTTTTCTCCATCGGCCTCATTCTACGACACCCGGACGGTAGCTTGGTGCTGGGAACGGATGGCTTGCCAATCCCGACCTATGACCAGACGGATATCGTCGAGTTGTCCAAGGTAATGACAGGTTGGTCAACTGGCGCGCGACATACGGGTGCCTATGTTTCCCAATGGAACGGCACAACATGGAATCATGCCTCCAACCAAGCCGTGGGGGCTGAAATCCAGTTCAACGGCGAGTCCACCACGAACACTTGGTTCCTCCGTCAAGACGGCCATTTGTATTGGGCGGCACCTTGGATTTATCCTATGAAACTCATCGGCCGCATTGGTGCGGGGACCACTCCCTACCATGATTTTGGAGCCAAAACGCTGCTTGCTGGGAAAGTGGATGCGAACGGCAGCTCATTGGAGCGTCCTATCGCTGCCCAGAACATCACTGCTATGACCGACGCACAGACTCACGCGGCGGCTGTTTCCGATATGACCGCTGCGCATAACTGCCTCGCGGGTGATCCGAGTTCTAACACGGCTTACAATGGGCATCCGAATACACCTGTGAACATCTCTCGTTGGTTGATCCAGCGCCTTGTCACCTCCAATCCGAGTGCTGGATATATTTACCGCGTGAGCGAGAAGTACCGCACGACCAATGGCAACCTCGGCGAAGTGCTCAAGTCCATTCTTCTGGACTACGAAGCACGTTCCTTGCAACTCGCCGACACATCCGTGGCCCAGGGTAAGGTCAAAGAGCCACTGGTGGCCTTTGCCGCGACGTTGCGCGCTTTCCGTGCTTTCTCGGGTGCCGCCATTTCGGTTTTGAAGGACAATGCACCGCCTTTCAGTGCCACAGACAGCCCGATGCCATCTGTGTATCCGACAACCGAGTTCAACAAGTTCTCCCTCGATAACGCCAACCCGCCCTCCTTGCCTATAGGCTGGGCACAGGGGCCATTCCGCTATCGTTTTGGTGATTTGACCGGAAATATCGGCCAGTCGCCGCAGCGGAATCCGAGCGTGTTTAACTGGTTCTTGCCGGACTACGTCGTGCCTGGAGCGATGGCGCAGGCGGGCCTGTTTGCCCCTGAAATGCAGATTTCGACCGAGTCCAGTGAGGTGAACAAGATCAATCACTTCTACACCTACACTTGGTCCAACCTCGTGGGTATGAATCCCCAGCCCGGCACGGACTCAAACGTCTCTGACTTCGCTCTCTTTAACAACTGGGCCACACCTGCGGCAAATTTCATGGTCAATGGTGTGCGCACCAACACGCTCACCTTCACACCGGCCAACTACAACACTGACCAGGTGATCACGATCACCGCCTTTGACAACACCTCACTCAGCAGCATCACCAATGGAGTGTTGCGCTTTACGGTCTCTGGCGGTGGCTACGACAATGTCGTGCCCGCACCGCTACCCGTTACGGTGCAAGACGATGAAAAACCGAATGAAGGAATCCTCGCCGTGCATACCGGCCTGAGCACGTGGGTGCAGGAAGCTGGAAATACAGACACCATCGCCGTGCGCCTCTCCGCTCCGCCATCCACTGGCACGACAGTCACGGTGAATGCGGCCATTGCCGGCTCCCAGGCCACCGTGACACCTGCCTCGCGGATTTTCACAGATGCCAACTGGAACACCGATCAGTCATTTACTCTTGCTGCACCGACCGATGACGTCGCTGAAGCGCAGGGTGCGGGCAATGCCACGGTTACCTTCACCAGCGCCAGCGCAGCGGCGAATTTCGATGGGCTCACCACGTCTCTTCCTGTGAACATTGTTGAGAGACAATCGACAAGCGCTGATGTACTGGCCACATACGGCGTGGTGATCACCGAGTCCGGTGGCAGCACCTCTGTGCTCGAAGCCTCTGGCAGTGACACCTACCAGGTCAAATTGACCAAACAGCCAGGTTCCAACGTCACCTTCACCGCCACGGCGGGCGCAGGCCTCTACCTTGGTGCCTCAGGCACTAGCACGACGCAGGCGCTCACCTTTACGTCTGGAAACTACGCCACCAATCAGACCATTACGGTGCGCGCGAACAACGATACGACCGCCGAGGGCAACTACGCCGTCACTTCCCAGGTGCTGATCACCAATACGGTCAACACCGCTGGCGGATATACGGCTGCGCTGCCCATCCAACCCGTCGTCGTCTCCATTGATGACAACGACACGCGCGTGAAACTGCTGCACCTCGGCAACAACGAGACCCGCGTCAAAGAGGGCGGCTCCGTCACTGATACCATCAGCGTGGTGCTGCAACAATCACCGACCACGACCATTCATGTCGCTCTCGGTTCCAGCTCAGTGCGCTGTGAGCCTGCCTTCCTCGATTTCACACCGACCGGTGGTGCCACGCCCTGGAACGTGCCGCAGATCGTCACCGTCACAGCGGTGGATGACGCCAATCGAGAAGGCCTGCAGTCCGGCTGGGTGCCCAACGCGATGCTGGCCAACGCAACGGCCACTGGTTCCTTTAGTGGCGGCCTCGCGACCTCCGTCACGATCACCAACGGTGGTGCGGGCTACACGGCGGCTCCGATCGTCACTTTCTCCGGCGGCGGTGCCACCACTTCTGCAACCGGTGTAGCTCAGATTTCGGCCGCTGGTGTCGTTACAGGCGTCTCCATCATCAATGCGGGTGCAGGTTATACTAGCGCGCCGACCGTCACTCTCACCCCACCAGCTTCAGGTAACGCCGTCATCATCGCCACGGCTTACAGCGACAATCTGGCCGACACCAACTACAACAACTACTG
>JANOBP010000232.1:0-1182 GCA_031411715.1 Verrucomicrobiaceae bacterium
CAGCGTGTTAATCCACGCTTCCAATTTGGCAGAGAGCTTCTGCACGATGTCGGAGTTTTTGTCGGCGAGGTTCTTCGACTCGGCGGCATCGGCGAGGATGTCGTAGAGTTCGAGTTCGCCACCGTTTTTGCGTGTGGGATAGCGTAGCTTCCATGGGCCTTCACGAATGTAGGCCTCGCTGCCGGTTGAGCTGGTTTTCCAAAAGAGAGGCTTGTTGCGCACATGCGGCGCTTTGCCGAGCCAAGCAGCGGACGTGTCTTCGCCTTCGAAGTCGGCTAAGTTGATCTTCACACCAGCGATGGCACAGATAGTGGGCAGCCAGTCCACGCCGCTAATGACGGATTGCTCATCCACGCGGCCTGCGGGCACGTGGCTGGGCCAGCGCACGATCCAGGGACAGCGCACGCCACCTTCCCAGTGCGTGTGTTTGCCGCCGCGATGCGGGCCGTTGTAACCCATTTGATTGAAACGCAGGCCGCCTTGGGATGCCTTGGTCATGTCGGCACCTTGGTCGGTGCTGAAGACAACCAGGGTGTTCTCGCGGAGGCCGAGTTCGTCGAGCCGCTTGAGGATCATGCCCACGCTGTCGTCGAGAGATTCGACATCGGCGAGATAGCGCCGCATGGCGTCGTCCACATCGCCACCGGCTTTGCGCACCTCGTCGATCTTCATGCGCATCTGCTCAGGAAAATCAGCGTCTTTGACCTTGAGGTCGCTCCAGCGTTTCACCAACGAGTCGATGGGGTTCACGGGATTGTGCGAGATGTGGCCCCACACGTTGACATAAAAAGGGCCGCTCTTGTTTTTCTCGATGAACTTGATCGCGTCGTCATAGATGTGGGCATCGCGACCGCGTTCATCGGCGACTTTCTTTTTCTTTCCGCCCTCTTCATCGCCACCGCCGATGGCGTCGATGCCATAGGTGCCCGGCTTCGATTCTGGTCCGATGTGCCATTTGCCGAAATGCCCCGTGGCGTAACCTTGCTTCTTCAACAGCTCCGTAATGGTGATGCGATCCCCAAAACCGCCATTGGCAGGATACTTGGCATAGGTGGCAGCAAATTTGGAAGTCATCAGCGCAGTGCGAGTCGGACAGCAAGTCGCCCCCATCGCGTAAAACTGTGTGAAGCGCGTGCCATCCTTTGCGAGAGAGTCAATGTTCGGTGTGCGCGAATACGGATG
>JANOBP010000233.1:0-8687 GCA_031411715.1 Verrucomicrobiaceae bacterium
CACTAGTGGATTCCACTATACTCGAGCTTCGGCTTTGCATGAGTGTCTGTGCGGTAGTCGGGCACAATAGCTGAATGTGGCGACGTGGTGGAGCATCGGGTTGTCAACCTAACACCCTATGACTCCAAGCACACTCAACAACAGCCGCCGCCGTCTCATCGACACTCTCAGCAACACTAAGCTCTTCCGGAGTTACAGTTCCGCCTTTGAACAGATGACTAGTCTTCACCTCACACTTGAAGCCGCAACGGACGGTGAGGAAATGCCACAAGCTTTGACGACCTATTCCATCGCAGGCGTGGCTGAAACACGTGTGCCAGTCAAATTGGGTAAATCCTTGGTCGCTGTGTTGCATACCGGGGGAGTCAGAACGGCTCCAGCAACGGCCGAGAACTTCACTCCAGTCGCCAGTGCCTTGATCGAAAGTGGACGCGGTGCAGCAGAGATCCGCGCAGAGCGTGATGCGTTTAGCAAACTGCCGAGGATGGAGCTTGCTCGTTACGAGGCTGCGATCGAGCTACTCAAGTCCTTTGCCTGTCATTTGGGGGAAAGCACGCACCGTCTTCTCTTCGCCACCACGGAGCATGAACCCGAGCCAGTCCGCCTCGCCAAAGCTTACATCATGCAGCATCTGACTGAGCCGCTGTCACTCGAAACAGTGTCCAGCAACGTAAACGTGAGTCCGTTCCACTTCTGCAAAGTCTTTAAGCGTGGTACGGGCATGACCTTCACCGACTACGTCAATCACGTCCGCGTCGAAAAAGCACGTCGCATGCTGCTGCGCCCTGGAGCACGAATCACCGATGTGGCTTACGATGTCGGCTTCCAAAGCCTGTCCCATTTCAATCGCAGCTTCCGCCGCATCGTGAGTGAATCCCCCACGGAATATCGCGCTAGGCTGAAGTCTGCACGCCCTGGACTGCTTGCGGCAGCGTAAGCCCGGTCAAAGCAGCTTGATAAAGCTCGACGGGCAACCAACCCCTGCAATAAACTCGATTAGTGCCATTCTTGTTGCCGTGGATTTCTCCACCGGTTCTTGATCGGCTTTAGAAACACGCAACACGTCTTGCGACCGGAGGCTCTCGCGGCACATGCTGCGCTCCGAGAGGGTTTATATGAAGAGTTGGGGAATTCATCTGCAGAAGGCGCGAGTCGAGCCTTATCGCTATGGTTGGAGCCTGTGGAGCTACCGCAAGACTGTGAAGTCGCAGTTGCCGCCGGTGTGCCACTTCATGAAATCGTGGAGTACTTTAGATGATATCATGTGGACTTTCTTGTGGCGGGTACCACTGGCTCGGTCGGGGTTCTAATAGGTGCTGGATCTGTTTCTGCCAAACTGGCCCGAAAATCACCCGCGTGGCTGCGGCAGATTGAGCAAAATTGTATCGCCACTATGAGTGGCGTGTAATTGATGACTCGGTTCGAACAGGGTTCATTTGCCCGACTTTAAATGCTTAAGCAAGCAAGGTTGACAAAGTGTTGATTATGAATGAATAGCTAGGTCTATGAAGAGCAAAATCTATATATTGGATGACCACCCCATCGTTATCGAAGGGCTTAAGAAACTGATTGATCAACAAGAGGACATGGAAGTCTGCGGCAGCGCAGAAGATGCTACGGTTGCTCTTCAGCAGATCGCCAAATCGAAGCCCCAGATCGTCATTATCGACATCACGCTGAAGGATCGTAGCGGAGTGGATTTGATCAAGAAGCTCAAGGCCAGTCATCCAGATACCCAGATCCTTGTATACTCGATGCATGACGAAAATGTCTATGCGGAGCGCTGCCTGCGAGCTGGTGCTCTGGGCTATGTTATGAAAGGTGAACCAAGCGCACGAGTGCTGCAAGGCATCCGTCAGGTCGTCAGCGGATCATTCTTCTTCAGTGCCGCACTGCTTGGTAGCATTGTTTCCGGTGGCGGACCGCGTGGTGGTGGTGCTTCACGAGGGGAGCCAGCAAGAATGCTGAGCGATCGTCAGCTTGAAATCTTCGAAATGGTAGGACGTGGACTCGACTCACATTCGATGGCTGAAAAACTCAGCCTCAGCGCTAAAACGGTTGATGCTCATAAGGCAAATATCCGGCAGAAGCTTGGACTCGGCTCTGCGCGAGAGCTTCTTATGGAAGCTGTGCGCTGGGTGGAAAAATAGGCCTCGGAATATTCAATACTTTGACCCAAAGCGGGCGGTGCATGGTCACCGCCCGTTTTGTTTTTAATCGATAACCACCGAGTCCTTGTCCGCCTTCGCATAGACTTCGAGGGCGGCTTTCAGCTCAGCTAATTTGTCTGGTAACCGCGTGGCGATGTCTTTGGACTCGGTTGGATCGTTAGGTATGTCGTAAAGCTCTGCCTTGTCACCTTTGCCGCCGGTATGGAGCACCAACTTGTAATCACCGACTCTGAAGGAACGTGATTTGAAGCCTGGGGCGACCGTGTAAATCGGGTGTCGGGCTGGCTGGGCATTTTCAGCGAGTTGAGGCCAAAGGTTGACACCATCCCACTTGAGATCCTTTTCGGGATTAAAGCCAGTGAGGGCACAAAATGTTGGCATCCAGTCGATAATTTGTACCGGAGCATCGTGCTTGCCAGATTGGAGTTTTCCTGGCCAACTCACAATGCACGGGACACGGGTGCCACCTTCATAGACGCTGCCTTTTTCATCACGCAGCGGCTTATTGGAGCCGGGAAGTGCTCCAGCGGGATAATCGTCTTCGGGGTATGTCTGGCCGTTATTTTCGGCAGTGCTGCCGCCGTTGTCGCTGGTGAAGACAAGCAGGGTGTTGCCGAGTTTGCCGGACTTTTCGAGCGTGGCTACGATTTGGCCCACGCAGTCGTCTAGATGCATGATGCAGGCGGCATAGTGGCGTGCGACGTCACTAGAGACAGCAGCGGGAACTTTGGCTACCCATTCGGCGGGCTCTTTGACCGGTAGATGCACTGCTGTGAAGGGAACGTAGAGCAAGAATGGCTTTTCGCTTCGTGTGCGGAGCCAGTCGCAGGCCTCCTTGGTGATCAAATCGGTGACATGGCCCGCTTCGGTGATGATTTTTTCATTGCGGTGCCATGTCTCCATGAAGTTGCCCTTCTTGTAGTGATGATCATAGGGACCTACTCCGCCAGCGAGTGAGCCGTAGCTGTGATCAAAGCCAAAATGATTTGGCCCCCATTCGGACTTGGAACCAAGATGCCATTTGCCAGTGATGCAGGTGTCGTAGCCCACGCTTTTCAGTGCGCGAGGCAGTGTGACGGTGTCCCAAGGCAGCGCACGGTTGTTTTGTGGTGTGGTGACGCCGAAGCGACTCCAGCAGCGCCCGGTCATTAATCCTGTGCGAGTCGGACTGCAAACAGGTGCGACGTAGTGATGGGTGAGTTCCAGTCCATTGAGCGCGAGCTTGTCGAGATGGGGTGTTGGAGCGCTTCCGCCGTGAAAAGCCACGTCGGCCCAGCCGAGATCATCAGCCATGATGAAGACGATGTTTGGAGCTGCCTGTAGTGCTGAAGCTAACAGGAGCGGTATGAGCAGGTGTAGGGTCATTCGAAAGCGGAGGTGACTGGCTTACCATCGAACTCGGCAGGCACCGGCACATCCAGCAGCCAGAGCGCTGTGGCTGCAGAATCATAAGTGGTCACGGGAGCGGTGATTGTGAAGTTTTTCTTCACGCCTTTGCCCCAGGTGACCCAAGGGATGATCATGTCGTCAGGAATATCGAGGCCGTGAGTTTTATCGTGCCCACCGTGGTCAGCGCTGATGATCATCACGCTGGAATCAGCAATGCCTGCGTCCTTGATGCCTTGCCAGACCTGCCACAGTGCCTGGTCAGTCACTTTGAAGGCTTCCTTCTGCTCGGGTGACCCCCATCCGCTTTTGTGACCGGCGGTGTCTGGGTCTGCGAAGTGAATGAAGGTCAGCTTCGGCTTGTTTTCTTTGATCCAGGCGGTCGCATTTTTTGCCTCCATTTGTGCGGGTTTCTTATCCTTCTCGATTTCAGGTGATCCAGCCACCGGCGCGGAGGTCTGAGGGCCGCCGAAGTCGAAAATGGTCAGCGAGTCCTTCAGCCAAAGATGACGGAACTTTTGTTTACACACAAACATGCCCGTGATGGCATTGGGATCGACGGTGCGCAGCAACGAGAAGACGGTGGGAACTTTGACGAAGCCTTTGATAGGCGAAAAATCATTCCAAAGGATATGATGTTTATATGGGCCGACACCTGAGAGCATCGAGGTGTTAGAGGGTAGTGTTTTGGAAGGAAAGATCGTTCTGGCCTGCCAAGTCACGGAGCCTTCAGCGGCGATTTTTTTCAACGTAGGCATCTCACTCTCTGCAATGACCGATGGCTTGCCACCATCAATACTGATGATGAAGACATGCTCCGCACGTGGTGCGGCGATGGTAAGGACCGGAAAGAGGAAAAGAAGGGCAAGAAATTTCATGAGCAGTGCAAACGTGGGCGGAGTCGATGATCTCGCATGAACGGTTGCGTGCATGGAGCCGTTGCGGCATAAAGAACCAATGGGCCGCGCGCAGAACTCCACCAGTTTCCTGACACGCACCGGGCAGTGGTTGGTTTATTCGCTGTTTCGGTGTGTGGAGGCTGTGCTGGCGTTGCTGCCACTGGTCGCCGTTTGGTATTTGGGACGTATGCTCGGCAGTGTGGTGCATTTGCTGGCGGGAAAGTATCGCAGACTGGCGATGAGCAATCTGCGAATCGCCTTTGGACGGGAGAAGAGCGAAACTGAGCGGCGTGCGATCGCGCGAGAGCATTTTAAGAGTCTATTCGCGAATTTTCTCTGCGGATTGAAAATCCCGCTGATGAAGGAAGAGGACCTGCTCAGGCATGTGCGCTCTGAAGGCATCGAGCGAGTGCAGGCGGCTTATGATGATGGGAAACGGCCGATTTTGAACCTCGTTTTGCATGCGAGTTGCTGGGAGATTCTCACGCAGGTGCCTTCAGCATATGTGCGCGGGCATAAAACCGGAGCCGTGTATCAACCGCTGCGTAATCCGTTCCTCAATGCCCTGGTGCTTCGCCGCCGGGAGAAACTGGGCTACGCGCTCTTTGATCGGCAGCAGGGTTTTTCTGGGCCAATCAAGTTTCTACGTGAGGCAGGACAGATTGGCGTGCTGGTGGATCAGCATGCGGGTGATCATGGGTTATGGTGCCCGTTTTTTGACCGCCTGGCATCCACGACGCCAATCGCAGCACTGATGGCGCTGCGGACGAATGCCGTAGTGATGCCGATGATGGTCTATGACGACGGCCCTGCGCGATGGAGGCTCGTGGCGGCTCCGGCGGTGACTTCGAGCGAGAAAACCGCAGAGGCACTGACGGCAGCGATTAATGTGGCGGTGGAGCAATTGATTCGAGAACAGCCCGCGAGCTGGTTTTGGGTGCACAATCGCTGGAAGACACCAAAGCCTAGTTTTCTGCTCACCAGCTATCGCCGAGGCATCACGCTGCCTGCTGGTTATGCTGAGAGCCGGTTGCAGCCGTTTGAACTGCTCATCCGCAGTCCCAACTGGCTCGGAGATGCCTGCATGGCCTTTCCGATGGCGCGCGCGATCAAACGAGGCCGCCCGGACTTGAAGATCACCGTCATCGGCCCGGACAAACTTGAAGAACTCTGGCTGGCGATGCCAGAAGTGAGCCGTTATATCGGTAAAGCGGCCAAAGAAGGTGTCTTCGCTGTGGCCAAGCGAATTAAGGCCACAGGCGTGCATTTTGATGCGGCGGTGCTTTGCACGAATTCGACACGTAGCACGCTGGAAATCTGGCTGGCTGGTATTCCGCGGCTTGTGGGCTTTCGTGGATCGTTGCGGAAGAAAATGTTGCACCACATCATCAAGGAGCCACCGCCCGGTGGGCCGCTGGAACATCACGCGCACCGCTATCTTCGTCTTGCGGCAGGAATTGGTGCGGACATCACGCAAAACGGCCTGTGGGATATGGATGCAGTTGATTTGAAGGAGGATGGTGTGTTGCGCATCGGTGTGTGTGCTGGTGCCGAGTATGGTCCGGCGAAGCGCTGGCCGCTTGAGCGCTTTGCTGAGGTGGTGAATCAGATTTCCGCCAAGCATGCGCAGGTTCACTGGCAGTTGTTTGGAGCACCGGGTGAGAAGGAAATGGGCGAGAAGCTTTCGGCGATGCTTCAGGCTCCGCATGACAATCTCGTCGGTAAAACGAGGCTGACGGAGTTGATCGTGCAATTGCGCGGCTGCAAACTACTCCTCACCAACGACACGGGCACCATGCACCTCGCTGCGGCGCTGGGAGTGCCGACGGTGAGCATCTTTGGCTCGACGTGCCCGATAGAAACCGGACCAGTCGGTGATCGACACATCGTGATCCAGCACAAGGTGCCATGCAGCCCATGTTTTGAGCGTGAGTGCCCCTTTGGGCACTATGACTGCATGACAAAGGTTTTACCGAATGAGGTGGCCGCGGCTGTGGTGAAGGCGGCGGGCATGGCGTGAAGATTACTTCTTCACGGCTTCAGCATTCCAGACTTTGAGGTCGTCGATGAAGCCGTCTTTGCCGGCGACGCCGAGTTCGATTCTGGATTTGGTAGCATGGGCAATGCCGGAGGATTTTAAAAAGCCTGCTGGCTTGCCGTCAATGGTGACGCGCATTTCGTCGCCGATTGTTTCGACAACGAGGTTGTACCATTTGCCGGTCTCGAACTTGGCGGGGTAGGTAATCTGGCGGCCGACGAGGAGCTTGGCGACTTCAGCCTTCTTGGCGGGGTCTTTTTTCATCTCATAGATGTCGTTGCGCATGTTGCCGTCTTTTTCGTCGATGATGGTGACGCCATTGAGTCGGACTTGGGCGCGGCAGATGTGGCCGTAGTGACAGCCGGTGAATTTGCGGTCGTCAAATTCGACGTCGATCATACTGGCACCTTCAAAGCGGATCTTGCACTCGACGACGCTGTCTTTGGTAGGAACTTCGAGGCCGTGAACGGCGGCGTGTGCGCGGATCTCGGGCTTGCCGTTGGCAGCAGGGATGGTGACATCGCGGGTTTGGGTGCCTTTAAGTGTGCCGTTTTCGATGGCGAATGTGGGGACGACTTTGACCCAAACTTTGGCAGGCTCGGCGCCTTGAAAGTCATCGGCAAAGAGTTCCTCCTTCTTCGTAGCGATGGATTTGGATGGGATTTTGGGGAGGTCGGCGGCGAATGAGGCTGCGTTGATTAGGATGATGATGGGGAGGAGGCGCATGATGGAGGATTTAGGATGAATGAGCTTTTACTGCGGCGCTGAATGAGGCTGTGAGCGGGATGGCTCGGGGTATTGCTGTACCGGTCCAGTTGGCTGTGCTATTCCATACCGTACCGCTACCGTCTCCGTCGCTCCATTGGATGGTCGCCGCTATCCCAGATATTGAAAATAGAAGTACCATCTCGCTTATCAAAGCAGGCCGGTTCATAGAAAGATAATAACAGCTTCTTTTCACAGGTAAAGAAAGGTCGTCGTGAGTGCCTATAGTCCCATATTTTGTGGAGAACCGGCAATGCTTTTATAAGTATTGAATTCGGCTGTTATGCCTGATCTTTCGCTTTGAGTGAAAATTGGGTGGCTGAGTAGAATTTCCAAAATAACAGCCTGCCACAGAGGTTTTGCTTGGCCTGTCGTGCGCGATCCGTTAAAACCGCCGCATAATACCATGATCGAAGTCGAAATTTACGCCCCAGGCCTCCGTGTGGAGTCAAACATGATGCAGCTACGCAATCAGATGGATCACTTCCCAAAAGTTCGTTACAAAGTCGATGCGCATCACGATCTCGTCTATTTCGAGATCGACAAGCCGGGGGACATTAGTCAGCAGGAGATCAATCAAATCTTTGACGCCATCGACCTGAGTCCACGCTTCGTCGGACAGATCCCGGACGAATTACGATCCGGAGCCACCGTGCGGTTGGTTTAATGCCAAAAGCTTTTCTGCTGCCTGTTTCATACGGTTCAGGACATAATAGACGGTCTGACTGCGCAACCGCACAAGCTCCGCGCCGATGATACGCGGCACAAAATCCGCAGGGACTTGCAAAACCTCCTGCAATTTCGATCCATTCAATCCGCGACAAAGAATCGTGGTGAGAGCGCGGGTTAGGGTCTGCACTTTCGGCCCTAGTGTGATCGCAAAATGCACACAGCCATCAGGGTCACTCCGCAAATGAACACCAACGGTGTCCGTGCACTCGGCGTCCTTGCGCACATCTTCGAGCTGAAACGCATCACCATTTTTAGGTGCACACGCATTGGCCGCAGCGGCCAAATCGATCAAATTCTCACGCCGCTCTGCTTCTGGCAGATTTTCGAAAAAGGTGATCAATTCGCTCAAGGCGGCAGGATACTCAGGCATGGCTCATATTGATCGGAGGCGATCAGAAACAAACGAAAGAAATCCATAAATGAATGGCCTGGTGCTTTGTAAGCATACAGTCGCTTGCAAAGGGCCTTGAGGCGTTGCAAGTCAAGATGTCCATCCCCCAACTGAACCAAACTCATGCCCGACTGGCTCGCGATCATCATCCTCGGCATCATTGAAGGTGTCACCGAATTTCTGCCCATCTCCTCAACTGGCCATCTGCTTATCCCGCAGAATCTCGGGTGGTTGCCGCCGAAAAGTGATGTGTTCAACATTGTCATCCAAAGTGGAGCGGTGCTCGCAGTTCTGGCGGTTTTCAT
>JANOBP010000234.1:0-7328 GCA_031411715.1 Verrucomicrobiaceae bacterium
CCAAGATCGACAGTCACCAGACACGCCTCGGCGACTTCATCAACGTGGGTGGAAAAATTTTGGGCCTCGGGGAAGCCGTCTCCAACCTCGAATCTCGCCAAAACGAGATTGCCAAAGCCATCCGCAAAGCCTCCGAAGAAGATCTCGCCATTCAGGTCAAGCTCAACGCTACTCAAGAAGCCTTGAATCGCGAAACCGTCCGTGCTGAGCAGGCACGCAAAGATCGTGAGAGCGCTGAAACCGAGTTGAAACAATTCAGCGCCGATATCCAGAAGCAGGCCGCTTCTATGCAGAATTACGAGGTCGAGCAGAAAAAGCGCATCGCCGAGCTGGAGAAGCGCATCAACGACTCCGCTACCACAGAGCAGCGCGTCATCACCCAAATCGAACAGGCCAAAACCGAACTCCTCAGCCTTCAAGACAAGAAAGCCGAATTTGCCCAGGCTGAAGCACAGATCAAACATTGGCAGGAAATTGAAATCCGTCTGCGCGCCCAGCTTAGCGAGTTGGAGGAGAAACATGAGATTCTCCGTCGCGGCTTGCCACTCGAAGAAGCAACCGTCGTCATGTTCGCAAGTGACATCATCAAGCGTGTGGATCTCATCGACGCACTCATCGAGCGCTACGCCACCGCCAATGGCAGCACCGACATACCTGTGCAACTCCGTACCCTTCGCGCCTCGTTTGAGGATATTTTACTTCAGCATGGCGTCAGTGAGTTCGACATCCCGGCTGGCACCGAAGTCGATGTCAATTTGCGCAAACGCATCGCCGTCATCGACTCCACCCCTGGCAAAGCCAAGCCCCGCGTCCTTGAAAGCTGTCGCACCGGCTTTATCTATTCGCGTGAGGAAGGCCACGAGGTTATCCTGCGCAAAGTCGAAGTTCGCACCTCTAGCCAGTAACACGCTCATTCCTATCAAATTACCCACACACACCTATGGCTGAATACGTTGGCATCGACCTTGGCACCACCCTCTCCGGGCTTGCCTACCTCAAATCGGACGGCAATCCCGAAATCGTCCCAAACGCCGATGGGGAGCGCCTCACGCCCTCCGTCGTGTTCTTCGACTCGCATGAGGATGTGAAGCTCGTCGGCTCCGCTGCGCGTGATGGTGGTGAGCCTGACCGCACCATCTTCCAAATCAAACGTCACATGGATGACCCCGAGCATCTCGTGGACATCGATGGCAAGAAATGGACACCTGCTGAAATTTCCGCCCTCATCCTGGCCAAGCTCAAGCGCGAGTGCTCCCGCATCTGCGGGGACATCAACGAAGTCGTTATCACCGTGCCCGCCAATTTCAACGAATTGGCCCGCAAAAGCACCATCGCAGCCGCAGAGATGGCCGGCATGAAAGTCCGCCGCCTCGTCAATGAGCCCACAGCCGCCGCCGTCTATTACGCCCACTCCCAAGGCGTGAAGGGCCGCATCCTCGTCTATGATCTGGGTGGCGGCACGCTCGACACCACCATCCTTGAAGTTGAGGGGGACAATATCAAGATCCTCACCTCCGAAGGTGCCCGTCACCTCGGCGGCAGCAACTTTGACGAGATCCTCCTCGACGCTTACGCAGAGCAATACAAGAAACAAACCGGTGCCGAGCTCTTCTCCGACGAGCGCCATCGCCGCCGTGTTCTTCACGCGACCGAGGATGCTAAAAAAATGCTCTCCAAGCTCCAGCGCGTCAACGACACCGTCGCCAACGACCAAAACTCAGGCATCGCCCGTATCGACCTCACGCGTGAGCACTTTGAGAAAATCATCCGCAACATGCTCACACGCACCGTGCTGCTCGTCGAGCAGGCACTGGACTCGGCCAAGCTCAAGCCCTCCGACATCGACCACGTCGTCCTCGTCGGCGGCTCTACCCGCATCCCCAAGGTGAAGACAGTGCTCGAGAAAATGTTTGGCAAGGCCCCCAAAAGCTGCGGCAACGTTGATGAATGCGTCGCCCTCGGTGCCGCGCTCTTCGCCAAAAAGTCCGCCAAGATTCAGGAGGTTTGCAACGCCAGCTACGGCACCATGGCCATGGTCTTCAACGCCAAAACTGGCGAGGAGAAGCTCATGAACTCCATCGTGATTCCAAAAAACACGCCCATCCCCTGCTCCCGCACGCAGGTCTATCAAACCAGTGAGGACAACGAGCGTCTCATCGAAGTGGACATCACTCAGGGCGAGGACGAAGACGCCAAATACGTCGATGTCATCGGCCGCATCACCCTCGACGTGCCAGCAGGCCGCCCCAAGGGCTGCGAGATCGCCGTAACCTTCAGCTATGACGAAAATCAGCGCGTACGCGCGCTCATCGTCGATAAGCAATCCGGCCGAAGCAAAGAAGTCGCCGTTAGTTATAAAGGCGCCGGTGTCCTTTCTGAAGAGGAGCTCAAACGCCGCACTGCCCACCTCCGCGCCATGCGCATCGAGTAACCGCCATCCCCACACCTCGCACGCCATGTTCAAGATCCTCAAATCACTCTCCAAGTCACTCATTGGCCATAAAAGCACGCCTGCTGCACCGGCCAAGCCTGGTAGCCTGCTCGACAAGGTCAACAAAAATGCCCCGGCTCCCGCCCCTAAATCAGCTGCGCCTAAAACCGCCGAAGAACTTTGTGAGGTAACAGCCAAAATGTCCAAGCCTGACATCCAAGCCCGCATCAAGCTTCTTTATCGCCGCTACAACCACAGCGCTGGCAGTCTCGATGCAAAAATCCGCGACGAGGCCGAAACCATGCTCAACGCCATCGTGGACGTCCGTGAAAAACATTTCGGCGAGTTATAACGCCCTCGCCCCGCAACAAGCGGGACAGTAGCGGATCAATTCTGCAATCAAAGTCGGCTGAAATGCCTCGCATAGGATTCGCGTTGCCTTGTCCCCATGCAAAACCGCCGCCACTTTCTCCAAACCGCCGCTCTCAGCGCCTTCGCCGCACCGAACATCCTGCGTGCGCAGGACTCGAAACAAAAAATCCGCGTCGCCTGCGTCGGCATCGGAAACATGGGCAATGGGGCGGTCAAAG
Source organism: Verrucomicrobiaceae bacterium (assembly GCA_031411715.1). GTDB lineage: Bacteria > Verrucomicrobiota > Verrucomicrobiia > Verrucomicrobiales > Verrucomicrobiaceae > Prosthecobacter. The sequence continues at coordinate 3,022 of JANOBP010000234.1, forward strand.
GCTCGCTGAAGGAGGAGATCGTCGCGTTTTGCGATGTCGATTGGCGTGACATCGACAAGCGCAGCGCCGGTGCCATCGCCAAGGAGCATCCGAATGTGCCGAAGTTCACCGACTTCCGTGAGATGCTCGACAAGAAGGGCTCCGAGATCGACGCCGTGCTCATCTCCACGCCGGATCACACGCACTTCGCCGCCGCCATGGCCGCGATCCAGGCGAAGAAGCACGTCTTTGTGCAGAAGCCGCTTGCCCACAACATCTGGCAGGTGCGCACGCTGCACAAAGCCGCGCAGAAATACGGCGTGCAAACCGTCATGGGCAATCAAGGCCACTGCTGGGAAGGCATCCGCCTCGTGCGCGAGTGGTTCGAGGCCGGTGTGCTCGGCGAAGTGAAGGAAGTGCATTGCTGGACCGATCGTCCGTTTGGACACGCCGGATTCCTCGATCCACAGCCTGCGGTCGCGCCAGCCTCCGAGCCGGTGCCCGAAGGTGTGAACTGGGATCTCTGGCAGGGCCCGGTGGCCATGCGTGACTACTCTTCGCAATATCTGCCGCAGCGCTGGCGCGGCTGGTGGGACTACGGTTGCGGCGGACTCGGCGACATCGGATGCCATTGCCTCGACGCACCGTTTTGGGCGCTGCAGCTCGGCATGCCGGAAAAAGTCGAAGTCGTCAAACAAGAGCCAGGCACGCTGAAAACCTACACCGCGCCGCGTTCACACATCATCTTCCATTTCGCCGCGCGTGGTGCTTTGCCACCGGTGCAGATTCACTGGTATGAAGGCGGTTTGCAGCCCGAACGCCTCGCTGGCATGGACAAGCCGTTCCCGACCAACGGCATGATCATGAAGGGTAGCAAAGAAACGCTCTTCTCCGACGGCATGCGCGTGCAAAGCCCGCAACTCTGGCCCCGCGAGCGCATGACGCCGCTCATCGACATTTTGCGCCGCAAGCCACTGCCTCGCTCCAAAGCCGGAGAACCCATCGGCGAGCTCTTCGCGGCCATCCGTGGCGAAATCCCACACGCCGGCTCCCACTTCGACTACGCGTGCCCCTTGACCGAACTCGTCAACGTCGGCGTCCTCGCCATCCGCAGCGGCAAAACTATCGAATGGGACGCCGCCGCCATGAAAGTCAAAAACGCCCCCGAATTCGACACCTGGATCAAAGAACCCGTCCGCGATGGCTGGAGCTATGGCGAAGACCTTTGGAAGGCATGAGGACTCTCCTCCTCGCGTCATTCCTCATGTTGGCTTCGTCCTTATCGGCGAAGCCGAACGTGCTTTTCATCGCCATCGACGATCTCGCGAACGACTGCACGTACACACCGCACATCGATCGCCTCGCAGCCAGCGGCGTGCGCTTTGATCGCGCCTACAATCAAATCCCGCTCTGCAATCCCAGCCGCGCCTCCGTGCTCACCGGTCGCCGACCCGATGCCACGCAGGTCTATGACCTCGATCGCCATTTCCGCGAGGCTTTGCCCGATGTCGTCACGCTGCCACAGCTCTTCCGGCAAAACGGCTGGTTCACCGCCCGCGTCGGCAAAATCTACCACTACGACGTGCCCAACGGCATCGGCACCGACGGACTCGATGACAAACCCTCGTGGCAACTCGTCGTGAACCCAACGGGTCGCGATGTCACCGACGAAAAGCTCATCACCAATCCCACGCCGCAAAAACCCGTCAGCGCCGCGTTGAGCTGGCTCGCCGCCGACGGCACCGACGAGGAGCAAACCGACGGCATGATCGCCACCGAAGCCATCCAGCTCCTCGAAAAGCATCGCAACGAGCCATTCTTCCTCGGTGTCGGCTTTTTCCGACCACACACGCCCTTCGTCGCTCCAAAAAAATACTTCGACCTCCATCCGCTCGACTCCATCCGCCTTCCCGAAGCCCCAGCCGATGACCGCAGCGATATCCCAGCCGCCGCCTTCGCGCACAACAACCCCACGCCGAACTACGGCCTCGACGAACTCACCTGCCGCAAAGCCCTGCAAGCCTACCGCGCCAGCGTTTCCTTCGTCGATGCGCAGATCGGCCGCGTGCTCGATGCCCTCGACAAACTCCAACTCGCCGACAACACCATCGTCGTCCTCTGGAGCGACCACGGCTACCACCTCGGCGAGCATCTCGGTATTTGGCAAAAGCGCACCCTCTTCGAAGAAAGCGCCCGCGCCCCGCTCATCATCCGCGCCCCTGGCGCAAAGGGAAACGGCAACACTTGCCCACGAATCGTCGAATTCATCGACATCTACCCCACCCTCGCCGATCTCGCTTCACTTACGCTGCCAACAACACTCGATGGCCGCACACTTCGTCCTTTGCTCAACGATCCCGCGCAAAAATGGGATCACCCCGCTATCACCCAAATCCTCCGCCCCGCCGACGACCGCCTTCCCACTCAAGTCATGGGCCGCAGCATACGCACCGAGCGCTGGCGCTACACCGAATGGAACGAAGGCACGAACGGCCTCGAACTCTACGATCACGAAAAAGACCCGCACGAATTCCAAAATCTCGCTCGCCGTCCCGACCACGAAACCAGCCTCCTAATCAAAGAACTCCAACGCCAACTCGATCCCAAGGCCCACGGGACTTCGCCACCATTTCCGGTGATTCTGAAGCGACTTTAATGATGAATCAGAATAGTGAACCTCTTGATGTCAGCAGGTTTCGCTACTCTAACTGATCGTTCGAGCTTGAGGATGAAGTTGGACCAGCTTGGTCATATCGGAAGACAAAACGTAAATACTTCCGAATGCGTTTATGTCGCCAAATGGCTTGATCAAGTGCTCTTGAAGAAGTTGATCTTGAAAAGAGGTCTCCCAGTCGCTGAATGCGCTTAACGTTATATCGAAGTAGATGAACAGCGAGGTTCCAGTTGGATATTTGCGCGAACTCTTTGAGGTAATGGCCGTCCTCAACGTCTTCCAGATGTCCTCTAGTGGTTCCGGTTTGAAGTATTCAGGCCCGTCCTTGAAAGGGTCAGACTTCCAGAAATCGCCCCTTCGATAATCTGGGGGAAGAACTTCTGTGATTTCAACCGGCCAAAATGGCAAGCTGCCATCGCCAAACGTTAAAAAATCGGGGCATTCATTTTCTACTGCAAATTTTGGATGTGGTATTCCCGCTCGATTCAGCAAAAAACAAACCATGGTGAGTATGTCCCACTCTCTGAATTTTAGTTCACTACGTTGGTAATATGTGGCACCATCCAACTCACGCTTGCGATTTTGGACATCACTAAATTTGGTCATTATGTCGATCATAATCACATCTCAACACAGCCTGATTGACCTGCTAGAAATTTTCCAAAAAACTTGCTTCAACTTCTCAGTGCTGAGCAGGTCATCTTGGTTCATTGAGATCTTGGAGGTCTTGAGGGGGAGCTCCAGAACCAACGAACAGCTTGAAAAGCTGTTCCACTTTCTCGACCTGCGATAGACTACCACATCCCCCACGTTGTCGCGTCACCCCCATGCTTCGATTCGTCTTTTTTGCGCTCTTTGGGTTCCTTTGCGGCCATTCATTCGCGGCAGCTCCCGTGGCGGCTTTTCTCGACCAGCACTGTGTCGAATGCCATGACGCGGATGTGAAGAAAGGCGGTCTCAACTTGACCAGCTTGAACTTCGACAAGCTCGATCCGACCACTCTCAAAGCCTGGCAGCACATCTTTGAACGCGTGCGCGATGGCGAGATGCCGCCCAAAAAGAAGCCGCAGCCGGAAAAGACGGAGAAAGACCTCTTCCTCGCCGCTTTGAAGGAGCCACTGCTGAAGACGGACACCGCTGATATCGCTGCGAACGGTCGCGTGAGAAGCCGCAGGCTCACACGGGTCGAGTATGAGCACATACTGCACGATCTGCTCGGCATCGACATTCCGCTGAAGACATTGCTGCCGGAGGATCGCGCCTCACATGGCTTTGAAACGGTGGCAGACGGGCAGCAGCTCTCGCATCATCAGCTCGCGCGATACCTCGACGTGGCCGATCTCGCGCTGAGTGAGGCATTTGACCGTGCCCTGAAAGGCGACAAGACCTACCAGAAGCATCACGACCCGAAAGCGCTCACCTTCAATCGCGGTGGCAACTATCGCGGCCCCGATCTCCGTGATGGCAAAAGCCTCACGTGGCCGATCACGCTGCAATTTTTTGGCCGTATGCCCATCACCACCGTGCCGGATGACGGCTGGTATCGCATCACGCTGCGCGGCATCCACGCCATCAATCTCACCGCCGACGGCGCGGTGTGGGGCACGCTGCGCAGTGGCGCGTGCAGTTCCGCCGCGCCGATGCTCTACATGAT
>JANOBP010000235.1:0-6419 GCA_031411715.1 Verrucomicrobiaceae bacterium
TGAACGCATGGTTTTGCTAATTGGACCACGCAATTTCGCAATCGCTAGCAAAGGCGAATATCTTGGTTGGCAGGGGTATTGCGCAGATGCTCTCCGTGTATTCGAAACCATAGCTGCGACCGGCATTTTCCAGAAGATCGAAAGATTCGGTCTGCGTTATATCAGCTTCTTTGAGGGAGATGTTTTGAGCAATCTGACGCTGTCAGTCCAACTGCAGGGAAGGGAAATTCAAGGTGGCGAATCGTTCTTCAGAACCATTTTGCAATGGGAAGGATGCTCTTGTCATTTGCAGGTTGGTAAAGACCTCAAACTCTCGAACCGAGATGGGAAGGCTGGTTCAGTGGTGGATATTGATGCCTTTGTGCAATCGCCAACAGCAAGCGGAAGCCTTCATAATGATGCAAAGGGCTTTCTAGAGATGGCTCATCATGCGGAAAAAGACTTGTTCTTTACTCTCCTGAAGCCAGAATTCCTCGCAACCCTCACACCAACCTATGAAGCTTCAACTACCTAGCATGTATCGTTCGGCCTCGGGTTTTGTTCCCTCGGTTTCGGTTGTGCTGATGACATCTCTTGCTGGTTTGGCTGCTAACGGTCAGTCCGAGGAAAAAGACCTGTGTTACGGGCTGCACCCCCATGGTATGGGAAATGCAGTGTTTTATCACCCCGCTTCTATTGAGGCGCGGAATGAGCCAGGCGATGTACTTCAGACGTTTGCAGTCCAGATGCTTCAAGAATCGGTTGATCTGCCAGCAGCAGCAACTGAGGTCATCAACGAGCATTTCTGGGATCTGCTGCTATGAGCGAAGCCGAACTTCTCGAAGATTTTAAGCAGTATTTGCCCAAATACTTGTCGCCAATCGGCACCGAGAACTTGTTCACCGAACTGAAGCAGTTTCCTGCCAACATCGACCAGAGGATTTACACGTCTCTCTTGAAAGCTCAGCCGATTATCTATCAAGGTGATGGCCTCTCCAACCTGCCGATTGTAAATCTGCCGGATGAAAAGATTGGAAGAGCGAAGGCGATGGTGTTGTCAAACACCTGTGACATTTCGCCGGAGAATCCAAGGTTCCTTCCCGCGAGGATGATTTACTGCCCGATCATCAGTTTCGAGCGATACAAGGCTACGCTGGCAGCATCCCAAGCAAATGTTTCCGAGCACCACCTGAGCGACGTTCGGGCTCAAAAAGTGAGTTCCATGTTCTTTCTGCCGACGAACGACTCCCTCGGAGAGGATGCGATTGTTCTTTTGGATCGGGCCAACAACTGCGACATCAACCAAGTTCCATCGCATGAGATTCAATCGCGCCGACTGTTCACATTGAGCGATTACGGATTCTACCTCCTTATCTTCAAGCTTTCGATCCACTTCACGAGGATACGCGAAGCAGTGCGTAGGACTTCAGAGTCCTGAGGTCGGCACGAAAAGGGGACGGCAAAAAGGAACAAGCGTGACCCCGTGGCTAGCGGCCCCTCACCTCTGAATCTAGTTTCGCTGGTCCCACGACTTGCTGAAGTGCGCTGTGCGCTCCCACTCACGCCAGCGCCTCTTGGCAATACTGCACACACTTCTTTACCTCTGCGACGGCGGTGGAGCCTTCGGGGATCTTGTATTCCAGCTCGATCTCGGCGGGGAAGGTCCACTTCTCCTTGCGCATCAACTGCAGCACTTCCTTGATCGGAGTCTGGCCTTGACCCCAGGGCACGTTGCCGCCGTCGGCGGTGCGGTCTTTGAGGTGGAGGTTCGTGATGCGGCTGTGATACTTCTCCAGCACGGGGATCGGTGACTTGCCCTTCGTGCCGGCGACGTAGTGGCCGATGTCGAGGTTAAAGCCGATATATTGGCCGAGATCCAGGATGGAGTCGAACCTGTCCATCTCCGGCAGGTTGTTCGTGTGGTTGTGGAAGCCGACCCAGATCTTGTGCTTGTCGGAAAACGGCGCGACGCGTGCGGCGAGGATGGCATTGCGCTCGGTGGTCACGCCGTTGCAGCCCAGCGCCTTCGCCACGAGGAAACTGAACTCGATTTCCTCATTCGACTGGCCGAAACCCATCTTGTGGATGTGAATGTTCACGCCCGCGTCGTTATACATCTTCCGCAGTTCACGGCACTTCGCGAGCTGCTGCTCACGCTCCGCATCGGTGGCTTTGCCCTTGATGCCGGCGAAGTCCTGGATCGGGCCGCCCATGAGTTCGGTCTCGCTAAGGCCGTCATCGAGCAGCGCCTTCAGCGTCTCCTCGGCGGTCTTTGCCATGCTGCGATAGCTGTAGGTGATGCAACCGATGCGCACGCCGTTGAAGACGGAGTTGGGCTTGTCTGCGGCCGAAGCGAACCGTGGAAGGGTGAAACTGGTGGCGGCGGCGACGGCGTTGCCGAGAAAATGACGGCGGGAGAGTGGGTTGGATGTCATGGGTAGGCTGGAATTGAGGTGTGCGGCTTCTTCTGCTTGAATGGCAGGGAAATCAAGGACGTGGAGGTGACGGGGGTGGAAGACTGGGCACTTCTGCCCGCATTTTTTACGCGGGGACGGAGCTGAGAATCATCGCCGAGGTGGCGAATAGCGTGGGATCACGGAGGACGGCGCCGAGGAGCTTGGTGATCGCGGAGTCGATCGGGTGAAATCAGCGGGCTCTGGGGGTGAGGAGGGGCTGTAAGACGAGCGGGGTGAGCTCGCGTGGGAGGGGAAGCCAGGGGTAGTGGTCGGTGGCGACGGGGCTGGAGTGGAGGTGGCCGCCGGTGCGCCAGGCGTCGAGGATGAGGCCGGTCTTGAAGGGCTGACCGTGGGCGGTGACGACGATGCCATTGTGCTCACGCAGGGTGGCGCGGCGTGCGCTGGCGAGGTGGAGGTCGAGGGTGCGGAGGTGCAGGGCGTGGAGGGAGGGGAAGATGGCTTCACGCCATTGGTAGCAGAGGCCTTGCTGGCGGATCTTGGTGTTGACGAGGAAGTTGTTGAACCAAGGCAATTGCGAGGGTTGCCACTGGCGATTGAGCTCGTCTGCACGGGCGACGGCGGTGCGGGCGAGGGTGGCGGCTTCCAGCGGGGAGACGGTGGGGCTGAGGGCGAGGAGCTGGGATTCAAGAGCGGCCGCGCGACGCTGGAGCTGCGCGGTGCTTTCTGGCTGGACGCAGCTGGCGAGGATGAGCAGCGGGAATAGATGATAGACGATAGACGATAGGAACTGAGCTTGTGGCGCTGCGGTTGGGGGCATGAGGCGTCTTTGGTCTATCAGCTTGACGTGAGTGTAAAAAGTCGGAGAGAGCCTCTTGGATTGACGATTGATGAGCATTCGATTTTTGATTTTAGAAGGATGAGTTGCTCTCGATGAAGGGAGTCGCCCCTCAGCAATCAATAGCTGAGCAAAGCGAGAAAGACTGAAGGGAACACGGGGGCAGCGAAACGAATTACTCCGCGCTCTGATCGTTGCTGGCTTCGTGGAGTTGGCGGGCTTGGTCCTGCCAGTGGTCGCGGGAGGCACGGTTTTTGAAGGCGAGGAGCTCGCTGTAGGCGTGGAGGTCTTCAGCGTCCCAAGCGGCAATTTGGCGGTAGGTGCGGATGCCGAAGGCGTGGAGTTGGTCGCGGATGACGGATTTGATTCCTTTGATTTTCGTGAGGTCATCGTCTGGGACACCGGCGAGTGCGGTGGATTGTTCAAGGGCGCGTTGGAGGGCGTGTTGCTGGTCTTGCAGGGCCTGAATGGAGGCGGTGGCGGCGTTGAATCGCTCTTCGCTGCTGGCCAGACTGCGGCGGGCAAGACCGAGGCCTGCGAGGTCTGGCGGGGTCTTGGCTTGAAGGGTGTCGATGCGGCGCGTCCAGTCGTCCCGCTCCTGAGTGAGTGCGGCGAGGAGCGTGAGCTGCGGGGCGAGATCGTGCTGGAGTTGGGTGAGTTTTTCTGCGGCTGTTAGGGTGGCTGGATGGGGGGCTTTGGGCTTGGGCCCGGTGACGCGGATGGTCTTGGGCTTGGGTATCGTGGCGGGCTTGGGTACGGGGGCGGGCTTGACGGTAATGGCTTCTGGGGTGGCCGAGGGCGGTGGGGGCGTGGTGAGGTCGCTGACCTTTGAGGCCTGTCGATCTGCGCGGAGGCTTTCCACTTCGAGCTGAAGCTGCTGATGGGTGTTTTGCAGTGCCAGGAGATGCTGTGCGGCTGCTTGGGAATCGGTGGTGATTTGCTGCTGGAGTTGGGCAATCTCGTTTTCTGCGGCTTTGAGCGCTGAATCGACGGCGGGATCGTGCTGAGTGGCTTTGAGTTTTTGGATTTCGGATTCGGCGGCTTTGAGCTGTTGCGCTGCGGCCGCGGTGTTGGCAGCGATTTGCTGTTGGAGTTGGGCGATCTGCGCTGCAGTCGCGGTGTTGGCAGCGACTTGCTGCTGAAGCTGGGCGATCTCGTTTTGTGCGGCTTTGAGTGCCGAATCGACGGCGGGGTCGTGCTGAGTGGCTTTGAGTTGCTGGATTTCGGTTTCGGCCGCTTTGAGTTGCTGGATTTCGGCTTCTGCGGCTTTGAGCTGTTGCGCTGCGGTCGCGGTGTTGGCAGCGATTTGCTGCTGGAGTTGGGCGATCTCGTTTTGTGCAGCGTTGAGTGCTGAATCGACGGCGGGGTCGTGCTGGGTTGCTTTGAGGAGGGAGATTTCGTGCTGAAGGCGGGTGGTTTCGGCTTCGAGGGCGGCTCGGGACTCGTGGGCTTTGGCAGCGGCGTCCGACTGAAGGGTGGCTTCACGGCGTGCGCTGGTGAGATCCTCACGGAGTCGAATGTTTTGGTTTTCGATGGCCTCGCTTTCTTCAATGAGGCGTGCGGCGTCGCTGACATGGACGCTGGCTTTGGAGGTTTCAGCGCGTGCGGCGTCGCGCTCATCCATGGCGTAGCGCTTGGCTTTGATTTCTTCATGGAGTTGCGCTTCGAGCTTGGCCAGGCTGCCACTTTTGTCAGTCCCGCGCCAATGCCAACCAAGCCAGCCGAAGAGGACAGCGGCCAGCCCGAGGAGGATGGAGAATTCAAGAAGGAACCAAGCGGTGGAGGACACAGGGATGGATGATGGAGGATTACTTGATCTGGGCTTGGAGATGCTGGCGGAGCTGGTCGAGGGCATCGGCGGCCAGGTCCTCGATTAGTGTGGGGGAGATGGGTTCGGGGATGAGGGACGATTTGGCAAGGGCTCCTGGCTCAAGGAGGGCAACCGTGATGGGGATGATGGTCCAGGTGCTGCCGGGTGTGGCTAGGGCGAGGATGGGCTGGGCACTGGGAGGTGGGAGGCTGCGACTGGTATTGAGAATGTCGGTGGCGGGCTGACAATTCCCGCGGACGGAGAAGGCGTCGGCTGTGATGGTCATGCCGGGGGTGTAGGTCTGGCGCAGGGCACTGAGTAGCTGCGCGTGGAGTGCCTGCTCGGCGAGTTGGCCACTGAGGATGGCTTTATGGTCGAAGAGAACCAGCGCGAGGACGGCAGGCTGGCTAGGTGTGGTCGGGAGGTCAGGCTTTGCTCCCTGTAGCCAGTCGATGAGCTGAGCGCTGTCATCGCTCAAGTGGGAGGCATTGAGGAGGGGCGGGAGAGGCTCCTTCCATGTTTTATCGCTGCGGCCTCCACGCCAGTCGAGGGGCTGCCAGGCCTGGCCCGTGATGCTGATGCTGAGGCTTTTTTGCTCTGCGGCATCCTCGCCGGGGAGCAGCGCGGGGGTCATGGGTGCAAAGTCGGCGGTGGGACGGCGGCTTGAACTGATGCGGATGTCGTCGTGGATGCGGTAGGTGGGGAAAGTGTTGAGGGCTTCGTCAATGAGGGCGCGCTTGATGGCGGCGGTGCCGACCTCGCCACGGAGCGTGATGCGCTGGTCGCGCACGGCGATGAAGAGGTGGCCCGGTGGGAGCATGGAGACACGGGTGGCTTCTTGCGTCTGTTTTGCGGCGGTGAGGTGCTGGCTGCGGAGCTGGTGAAGGAGGGGGAGAACTTGCGCCGTCCATTCTGCATCCGTGATGCCGAAGCTGGATGCCTGGGTGTGGAGGTCTGCGTCGGAGGCGGTGAATGGTAGTGCCTGCCAAGGGCCGCCAAGGCGCGCAAGGTGCATGGCGACACCTGAGGGGGCGGGGAGCGTGTCCAATGTGGTGCGGACGCCAGTGGCATCGTCATGGAGATCCAGATTGGCATTCAATTCACCTCGGGCGCTGCCGCCTTTGGCTATCCAGCTTTCACTGATGCTGCGAGTGAGGTCGCGCGCTTCGAGATCTGTCGCGACGGTGCCGAGGAGCTGGGCTTTGGGGCCGTTGGCTGCGAGGATGAGCCAACCGGGAGGGAATGGCGAGACTTCGACATCGTTTTGGACGGCAATGACGGGATTGAGGCGCTCTCCGAGACCACTGGCGATGAGGGTGGGGGCGCGGACGAGATTTTCGATCGTGGTGCGGATGACGAGTTGATCCTGAGCGGTGCG
>JANOBP010000236.1:0-4294 GCA_031411715.1 Verrucomicrobiaceae bacterium
CGGTGGTTTGGCGGCAATCCAATGGTCACTCCCGGTTGAAGGTTTTGTTACGTCATCAGGTGCTTTCACCTTCAGAACGGCCGCTACTCAATCGAACGATTCGGAAGCACATTGGCTTCCCCCGAATCCTACGATCCGGGCGGGCTAAATATTGACAACCTCAGTTGAATTGCAAACACATATTCCAGCGGATGGCGGCATCTTATTTGCCAGGTTTGCTCATAATTTAGCGCCCTCCTTTCCAGTGCTAGAGGTCTTATCGAGGAAGCGCTACAGGCCAAACCTGCGGCTCGAAGCATTGCACACATCCCAAAATTTTAACCGTGTTCGCGTGATTTCTGAAGGAATCTGAAACCGTATATTTCACTCGGCAGCATCCTCGATTTTGAGAGCGCTTTAGCTCAAGCGAGGAGCTTCGCAGCGTCCTTATTCATCTTGCCGTTGATGATGTCAGAGTATGTCGAGAGGATCAGAACGCCGCCATCGACATGACCTTGCCATTCAGCCACAGTCTTGATGGGCGCACCTTTCTCAATGGCTCGGATGATGAACATACGTCGCAACGAGCGTGGTGAATAATTTGGAAGCCGCAATTTCCGACATGCCGCAGCTAATGCCTTTTTCGGATCATGGACTTTGAAAACGTCAGAGGATGGATCAGCGTCAACGGCCTGTTCTTTTAACCTCACAATCAGCGGAAGAACCTTTGGGTAGATAGGAATAGTGTAAGCCGTCTTGGTCTTCGCCCTGAATAAAGTCATCTTATCTGCGGAGAGGCTAACGTGTTGCCATTCCAGCCCCGCACACTCAGCCTGCCCAACCCCAGCCAACCCCATAAACTCTACCAAGTCGCCAGTATCTTGTGCATGGTCGGTGAATGGTTGCTCGCGGATGGCCTTGACGATGGCGGTGAACTCCTCCTCGGATGGCGCATTGCGGATAGGCTTGATCCGTTTCATCGGTTTGAGCGTCCCTCGATCAAAAGGTGCGCGTTTGATGTATCCGTTGCCAATGCAGTAGTTGAAGAACATCATAAGCCACTGCCGAGCCAGATTATAAGTGGTTACCTGGTCGTTGAACTGCTTTAGCCAAGTCGAGCATTGGCGCAGATCAACGTTGCGGACATACTGCTTCACTCCTTCCGGCCAGGATGCCTTGATTCGGGTGGCAATGTCAGCATAACGGCGAAGGGTGGCGGGCTCACCAGTGCGGTTGGATACAAACTCGTCGATGACCTCACCGAACCTGCGTCTGAGTGCATCGACCCCAACTAGCTCGACTTCATTTTGGAAATCACGGAGCTTACGTTTGGCGATCTCAAGCCGGTCGGTTTCCAGGGACTTGCGAACAATCTTGCCAGATCGACGGACTACAGCATAATAGGTGCCCTTGCTTTTGTATCGATACAGACATGGAGCCACCTTCTGCCAAACCCCTTTTTGATCTCGTTTACTCTCAGCGTGCATGCTTGGGAGTATATGAGTATACAAAAGCGGTATCAACAGCAAAAAGTGCGACGGGTCTTTTTGGTCTGGATCCAAGCAAAATCAATGGTTTGGGGCTATAGCTCAGTTGGTAGAGCGTCTCGTTCGCAATGAGAAGGTCAGGGGTTCGAATCCCCTTAGCTCCACCACTTTTGTAGGACTTGGAGTGATTTTTAATGACGAAGTGGTCAGAAGTATGCTCTTGATCGTCATTCCTATGAATTATCGCCTATTCCTCCCTCTCATACCTTGCTTGATGTCCTGTGCTCCAATGCTCAAGACGCCTTCTGAGCAGTCAAATGTGCTACTGGCCCAAGAAGAGAAGCGTGAGTGCAAAAAGGCGCGGGTTGTGTTTCCGGCGGGAATATACACACCGGAGATTCAATCGGAGCATGGCACATACTATTTGGCTCCCGCCCAGATGCGAACCGAAGGCGTGCTAATCGGTGGTGGGTATCGTGGAGGTCTGTTCATAGGCAAAACTGGATATCAGGCGGCTTGGTTTGGCGATGCGCGTGATGATGCCGATGAACGTCCGGGGACGCTGCTGGGAGCTATCGGAGCTAGCGCACCAAAGCTTTGGCCGATCAAGCCACCGCTAACTATTTCGAAATCAACCAACCCCACTCTTTCCAAACCATGAATTCCAACCTTCTCTTGTTTGGTTTAACCTGTCTGCTGGCTTCTTGTGCCTCAAAAGGCAAAATCGAAGCACCCGATGCCGGAACGCCGGGGATAATCATCGCGCAAGAAGAAACCCGTGAGCATTACTGGGGTAAGGTGGTATTCCCAGCTGGGCATTACAAGCCAGAGGCGAAATCTCAGGACGGCATTTATTATGCGGCACCGACGCCCTTGAACACTGGAGGCGTCATCCGCAGTGGTAAGGAGCATGGAGGCTTGTTCATTAACAAGGCTGGTTCTCAGGGGATGTGGATTGGCCAGCCGGGGTATCAACTCCAGCAGGCACCAGGGACGGTTATGGGGAGCTGGGGCGTTGAAACACCGATCTTGCGGGCGATTTCGGTGCCTATAGTCATCAAGAAAGCTCAAGATTGAGGCTAAAAGGTCAGGATTAGTAAGAGTTTTGTCAGAAGTAGGTTTTGGTTTGCGAGATTCATTATAAAAACTATAATTTAGGGTTATGATGCCTCGCCTCCTAACCTTCTCAATCATCGCTGCCGCCTTGTTGGCCGGTGGGCTGGTCGCTTTGCGAGAAGGCTGGCTCAATGGCTGGAAAATGCGGGCTGCCGAGATGATGTCCTCTGGCACCAAGTACTCCGATGCACGATTTCGGGTAGATCTGGTGGACCAAATCAATTATGCCCGAGTCGCGGAAAAGTTAGGTCAGCTGAAAGTAGATCCAGAACTGGAGGAGTGGCTGAAAGCCAACTACACCAAGCTGGAAACGGATGATTTAAACAAGGTCACCACGCAGGTGCAGGATGGTATGCCGCGCTACTTCCGTGTCTCGGTCTGTGCGGCTAGTAGCCCCAGCATGAGGGAATTGTTGCAAAGATTTCACGAGTACACGCATCGCTCACAACCTGAGATGACTCACATGGCAGTGGCACTGAGAACACGCGCTGGAGGCATCATGAATGAAGCGTTGTTGATCATCGGGGAGCGGTTGCAGGACTTTTCACCTGAGGCACTGACGCAATCTAAAGACAACACGCCCTTCTTCAGCATGTGCGTTCACTGCAAGCAACCGCACTTCATGAATCTGTCACGCCAGCAGCGCAGCATGGCTTTGGAGTGCCCTAAATGTCGCAAAAAGTTTGCTGTGATCGCCGCCGATACGAAGGGGCGCTTCCGCTATGTGAACGAATTCCTCACAGGTTACGCGCCGCCTGCCGTTTTCCCGAAAGAGGAGTCACGTGTTCAGCAACTCTTTACCATCTGGTCTGCGGTTCACTCAAACTGCCGCTATACCACGGACCTGGGTGTGAAGACGGACTCTCTTTATGCCAAGAAAGAACAACTGGATGCCTGGCAGTTCGCGGATGAGACCCAGCGCCTGCAGCGTGGTGATTGTGAGGATTCCTCCATCTTCTTGGCCGACTGGCTGACATCTCGTGGCTTCCAAGTCCGCGTCGCGCTAGGCCGCTATGGCGACTTGGGAGGTCATGCTTGGTGCGTGGTGAAAGTGGAAGACAAAGAATACCTACTCGAATCAACCGAAAGCCGTCCTGATCCGAATGACTGGCCGTTGGCGAGCCGTGTGGGCAGTCGCTACTCACCTGAGGTGCTGTTTGATCGTTTTGCGATCTATGTGCCTAGCACATCGACCCGAGTCTGGAAAGGCGACTACTGGTCTGCAAAAGCTTGGACACGCATTGAACCACGTATGGAACTGGGGCACGATCCGCTTCTGACACGAGGCACTGAGAAAGAGAAGGCCACGGCCAAAAACATCCTGCAAGCTGGCACTGCAGAAGCTTCGCGTGTGGCGAAGGCCACCATCACCTCGACGGCAGTGCCCACGATGGTCAATCTGAGTGACGTGCCAGTCGGTGCCAAAGAGTGGACGACTTCGCGCACGTCGCCTCATGATTGATGTGAGTCGTAAGGTTTGATTTTTAAAGTGCCATCGAATGACGATGGACAGGTAACGGTCGGTGCTGTCAATCTTGTCTCACTTTCGCACTTTCTCGATTTGCGCTTGGCTTCGCCAAGGTGCTCCGCTTTGCCATTGTGATTAAGTAGCCGACAAAGGGAAATGGTACGCAGGGAGGGGTTCGAACCCTCGACCAATTGGTTAAAAGCCAACTGCTCTACCGCTGAGCTACCTGCGCGTCTCGGAAAGG
>JANOBP010000237.1:0-7468 GCA_031411715.1 Verrucomicrobiaceae bacterium
ACTCCCCGATACCATCAACACGCTCGCTTCAACAAAGGAGGGCTCGAAAGCTCTCTTGAAGGCCGTGGAGGCCAAAACGGTGCCTGCGACAGCCTTGTCGCCGTTTTTGGTGCGCCAGCTCACGGCCTTCGATGACGCGGAGATCAACGCCTTGATCAAATCCGCCTGGGGCGATGTGAATGCGCCGAAGGCCGACCTCGCCGAACGCACGAAGAAGTATCGCGACCTGCTCACGCCTGCCGCCTTGGCCAAAGGCGACCTCGCCAAAGGTAAGATGCTCTTCACGGCGACGTGCGGGCAGTGCCACAAACTCTTCGGTGAAGGTCAAAATGTCGGTCCCGACATCACCGGCAGCAATCGCGCCGATTTGAACTACCTGCTCGAAAACGTGCTCGATCCCAACGCGGTAATCGGGAAGGACTACCAGCTCAATCTTTTCACCATGAAGGACGGTCGCGTCATGAGCGGTGTCATCAAGGGTGAGAACGCGGCGGCGGTGAAGGTCGCCATGATGGGCGGTGTCGAATTCACGCTGCCGCAGGCGGACATCGCGAAGCGCGAGGTCTCCAAGCTTAGCACCATGCCCGAAGGCCTCTTTGATGCACTGCAGCCTGAGATGGTGGTGGATCTGGTGAAGTATCTGCAAAGCGGCGCTGCTGGAGGCACGCTGAAGCATGAACAACGTACGGTGGAAGGGGCGATCGAAGGCGAATCGCTCAAGGTGCTCGAAGTCACCGGAGGCAAAGCAGCCAAGCAAGTCATGGGTGGCTTTGGCAGCGAGTGGAGCGGTGGCGCGCAGCTTTGGTGGACCGGCGGCAAGCCGGATCAGAAGCTCACCTTCGCCCTTCCCGTCAAAGAAGCGGGCAAGTACACGCTCTACGGTGCGCTGACGATGGCCCGCGACTACGGCGTCGTCAGCATCACGCTCGATGGCAAACCAGTGGCATCGAGTTTCGATGGCTACAACGGTCCCAAAGTCATCCACACCGGCGAAAAGGAGTGGGGCACGCATGAACTCACCACTGGCGAGCACAAGCTGACCTTCACCCTCGCCCCGTCGAATCCTGCGGCCACGCCGGGTAACATGGTGGGGCTGGATTATGTGAGGCTGGAGAAGAAATAGCCCGCCCTTGCGAGACTCTGATTTTTTGGCAGCTTAGCAGCATGAACATCCATCTCAGTTCGAATTTGAGTTCCTTTGTCACGCACGGAGTTCGTGATGGCTTGTTTGCAAGTGTGGATGCCGCCATTGAGGAGGGCTTGGAGTTGTTGGTGCGGCAAAAACAGCTTAAAAAATCCTTCTCCTTTGCCAGCGAGGCCGAGTTGTTAAGCAAACTCGATGCCGGGTTGTCCTCGCTCGATTCTGGCAAAGGTATCCCTGCCTCGCAGGCTTTTGCAATGCTGCGAACTCAGAGCCGCTGACCTCATGGCCGAGGCAATCATCTCCCCTGAGGCGCTTCAGGACATGAGGGACATCCACAACTACATCACGATGGATGATCCTGATGCCGCGGATCGTGTCGTGCAGGCCTTTGAAGGAAATGCGGCCTTGCTGGCAACACAGCCAGAAATTGGGCAGCACAAGCCTCGCCTCCGCGACTTGCGAATGTGGGTGGTTGCGGAGCTTCCAAATCACCTGTTGTTCTACCGTGAACGTGAAGGGCAGGTAGAAATCGTGCGCGTGCTGCATCGCGCACGGGATTTGCCGACGATTCTGGAATGACTGCATGAAGGACCTCCATTCCACCAAAGCCATGTGGCTGAAAGGCTGGCTGTTTCTGTTCATCGGAGTCATGTCCGCAGCGATTTTACTCGTGGAGAACTGGAGTTGGCGCACGGCATTGTTGCTGGCGCTTTGCGTGTGGGGATTTTGCCGAGCTTACTGCTTCGCGTTTTATGTGATCGAGCACTGGGTGGACTCTGGCTTCAAGTTCAGCGGGCTGGGGAACTTTTTGGTTTATGCGTGGCGGAAGTGGCGCGGGCGGTGAAAGATCTGGGCTGAGATTCGTTCCTGCCTTATGACTCGCCGCATGATTATCACCTCCGCATTGGCTTCTGGGGCTGCCTCGGCGCTACCTTCGGGTTCATTGCGCGGGAAGCGCATGGGGATCGTGATCCATTCCTATTGGAAGCGCTGGCAGGGGAAGTATTCCAGCCTCAAATGTCCGCCTTTCACGACGGCGCTGGATGTGCTGGACCATGTGCGCGGGCTGGGTGTGGGTGGTCTTCAGATCATGATGAACGGCTGGAGCAGTGAAATGGCCGGCAAGGTGCGTGACACGCGTGAGTCTTATGCACTGTTTCTCGAAGGAAGCATCGGCCTGCCGAAGAACGAGGGCGATGTGATGCGCTTTGAGAAAGAGCTGCGGCTGGGCAAGGAAGCGGGTGCCAGCGTTTTCCGCAGTGCCATGGGAGGACGTCGATATGAGGTGTTCTCGAGCGCGGAGGAGTTCAAACGCTACAAGGAAGGGGCCTGGAAGAGCCTGCAGTTGGCCGAGCCATTGGCGCGGCGACATCGTGTGCGCATCGGGATCGAGAATCACAAGGACTTCCACGCGGCTGAGCTGGCGGAGATGCTGCAAAAACTCTCCAGTGAGCACATCGGCTCCTGCATCGACACAGGGAACAGCATCGCGCTGCTGGAGGACCCCATGCAGGTCGTGGAAACCCTCGCTCCGTATGCGGTGACCACTCACATCAAGGACATGGCCGTGCAGGAATGCGCGGATGGCTTTTTGCTGTCTGAGGTGCCCCTTGGCGAGGGAATCCTCGATTTGCCGCGCATGCTAGAGCTGTTTGAAAAGGCGAACCCGCAGGTGAATCACAACCTGGAGATGATCACGCGAGACCCGCTGGACATTCCATGCTTGAAGCCGGGCTACTGGGCTACTTTCCCAGATAAAAAAGGCACCGAGCTGGCCCGTACGCTGGCGATGGTGCGTGAGAAGAAGGCGGCCAAGCTGCCGAGTGTCGCGGGACTTGGGCTGGAAGATGCTCTGGCTTTTGAGGAGGAGAACATCTTAAAGTGTCTGTCTTTTGCATGCGAGAAGCTGGGCTTCGACCATAAGCAGACACGAAAGGCTACCACTGAGAAAGACGAGCGCTAGGCTGGATTGGAGGTTGAAAACAGGGCGCTTGGGTCGCATCATGACCGCTCGTATGATGATCTCCCACCGTATCCTCGCGCTCACCGCAGTCTGTTTCTCCCTCGCCTCCTGCGAGACGCCAAAAGATCCTGCCGCGAACATTAGCAATCCTTACGCCTCCAATTACAACGACGGTCACTACAATCCGTATCCAGGCCAAGGTGGCGTGGTAGCGCCTGGAAATTCCCCCACCTACCAGCAGCCGCCTGCGCCCGTGCCCGAGCCGCCACCAGATCCGTATGCATTTGGCGGAAAGCCCAAAGCGGTATCGAGTCCCCCGAAGCCAGTGGCATCCAGCAGCACAACCAGCAAAAAACCGACGGCGTCTTCTTCAAAGTCGAAATCGAAATCCACCACCAAGAAGCCCAGCAGCTCTCGCTACACGGTGAGCAAAGGAGATTCGCTCTACGGCATCGCATTGAAAAAGAAAACCACCGTGGCCAAGCTCAAAGCCGCCAATGGACTCACCAGCGACCTCATCCGGCCGGGTCAGAGCTTAAAAATTCCCTAATGTGAATTTGCCGCGAATAAAGCGGCCACCTCCGGCGTCAGAAACCCGCCTCTCCACATAAAAATGCCCCCTGCCGCCACGACTGATCCCGTCGAAGTCTCTGACATCGACCTCGTCAAGCGTAGCCAAGCGGGCGACACGCGCGCGTTTGACGTGCTCGTGACACGCTACCGTGGGAAGGTATACGCCATGACTTACCACCTCA
Organism: Verrucomicrobiaceae bacterium; assembly: GCA_031411715.1. GTDB lineage: Bacteria > Verrucomicrobiota > Verrucomicrobiia > Verrucomicrobiales > Verrucomicrobiaceae > Prosthecobacter. The sequence goes on from JANOBP010000237.1 coordinate 3,863, forward strand.
GCCAGAACGAAACCGAAGCATGGGACCTCTCCCAAGAGGCCTTCGTGAAGGCTTGGCGTGCGTTGCCGAACTTCAAGCTCGATGCCGCTTTCTACACCTGGCTCTACCGCATCGCCCACAACGTGGCCTACGACTGGCTGCGGAAGAAAAAAATCCAAGGCGATGGCGAATTCGATGACGAGCGCACCGAGCACCGCGCCGCACCAGGGTCACGCACTGCACCGCAGGGCTTTGATGCGCCGGATAAAGCTATGAAGCGACAGGAACTGGCCAAACGCATCCAGGATGCCATCGCCCGGCTCTCGCCTGATCATCGTCAGGCTATTGTACTCAGAGAGATCGAGGGTTTGGCTTATGAGGAGATCGCCACGATGATGGAGTGCTCCCTCGGCACCGTGATGTCCCGCCTTTTTTACGCACGCAAGAAACTCCAAGAAATGCTCAAAGACACTTATGAAAACCCAGTCTGAAGAAAACCACGACCTCATCCGCTGGCTGGATGATGAAATGACTGCCGCCGAGCGCGCGCAGTTTGAGTCCACGATGAAAAACGATCCTGAGCTTGCCGCCGAGGCCGAATCCATGCGCCAGCTCAGCGCAAGTATGCGTGAGCACCTACCGGCTGAGATGCTGGTGCCACACGCGGACTTTTTCAATTCACAAATCACTCTTCGCATCGCTCAGATGGCAGCAGATGATGAAAAACCTCAGGCTCAGGCCACAAGTTGGCTTGACTGGTTCCGTGCACCTTGGCTGGCCGCCACGGCAGCAGCGGCTTGTGCCGTCGCAGGATTTCTTTTCATGCAAAATGGCCCCGACATCAGCCACACCGCCATTTTGAGTTCCTACACGCCAAATCCAAACGTGAAGGCCAAAGTCTCCTATTCCGATGCCGCGCAAGCCACCGTGCTCACGCTTGATGGACTTGAGGCCATACCTGCCGATAAAAAAATCGCTGGATTCAGTGTGCATCGTGCCGAGGTCGATCAAGAAGTCGCTACCACCACTCTTTACAATCAGAGCGGCGGAATCCTCCTCGTCCTCGCCAAAGACGCCAAAGGCCAGCCGATGCTCTGGAATCGATGAAATCGCTTTTTTTCATTTTCTTTGCCCTCAATCTTGGCGCAGCCGCGCAGGAGGCTACGCAGCCTCTTCCCATCAAAAAACCGGCCACCGACGGCAAAGTTTGGGGCGCACTTATTTATGCCACCACGGACGCAACCAAATTGACTGGTTCCACTGAAAAGGCACCTGATAGTCAAAAAGACCTCAACGCCCGTCTCGCCAAAGTATTCCCTTTCACACAGTTCGAGATCATTGGCCAGCATGTGCAGGACGTGTTTCGCGAATACGAATCATGGGTTGTTCCTTCACGTGATTTATTCCTCAAGATCGACTCCAAAGGCCCTGCACAAGGTGGCGGCATGAATCTGCACCTCCAAGTCTGGCGTGAGCAGCAAGTCTTGGTCAAAACCGACGCCGTTCTGCGCACTGGCAGCCCACTATTCATCAGTGGCCCCAAATGGCGTGATGGGCAGTTGCTTTTCGTCTTGAATCTGGAAGCGAAAAAGTAAGCCGACTTACTCCTTCCAAGTCCGTCCCTGCCCCGTCCGCAATGAGCGCTCCAAGCTGCCAAAGAGCGAGATAAGCCGGGTCTCCTCCTTCAGCACAAACTCTACCGTGTGTGCGTGCGTCGATGCTGGATAATTTTTCACCACCTTTGGCTCTGTGAGCGATGGCGAAACACGTCCCGCAGCCTGCTCCACCATGCCCTTGGCACGGTCGATGGCTGCTTGTCCCGCATTCACCATGCTACTGCCTGATTCGAGCTTCGCCGGCTCCAAAAAATAGAAGCGCACGATCTGCGCGGAATTCAGCGTTACATTCACCTCCACCACACGTGCCACGCCATCGGAGATGTATTCATGCTTCGAGAGAGCAATGATCGAATTGCAGCGCACAATGTAATTTCCGCCCTTGAACTGCCCCTGCCACAGCCCGTCCCGAGTCACCTCATCCTGCTGGCCGCCCTGGCCCGTCGGCGTCTGAGCGGGCGCTGTTTGCGCATGAAGAGCAACGGGAAGCAGCAGCGAGAAAACTAGCAGGATGATTTTCATAGTAGCCGATAGTGCCGCCAGCCACAGCCTCTTGCAAGAGCCGGAAACGCCCAACTCCAAAGTGGCATCTTCCATTCAGTTTTCGCGAGAGTGTGCGTATGTACCAGAGAAAGTTTCCTTCATATCACCATGTTTACCTTCACCGACAAAGCTGCCGTCACCACATGCGATGGCATCACGCGCCGCGATTTTCTTTCCGCCGGCGCCTTGAGCGCCATCGGCCTCACGATGCCTAGTTTCGCCAAATTGAAGGCCGAAGGAAAGGTGGACCCGAAGAAGAGCAACAAAGCCTGCATCATGATCTTCAACCTCGGTGCGCCGAGTCAGCAGGATCTGTGGGACATGAAGCCGGATGCGCCGAGCGAGATTCGCGGTCCCTTCAAACCGATCCGCACCAAGAGCAATGCCTTCGAGATCTCCGAGATCCTGCCCCTGCACGCGAAGATCGCGGACAAGTTTTCACTTGTGCGTTCCTGCTACCACACCGCTGCCGCCGTGCATGACACGGGGCATCAGATGATGCAGACGGGCCGTCTTTTCACCGGTGGTGTCAATACACCGCATGTCGGCAGTGCGCTGGAGTTCCTCCAAGGCCGCCGCAGCGATCTGCCGGCCCACATCATTCTCCCGGAAACGATGGGACCCACCGGTGGCAACATGCCACACGGCCAGGATGCCGGTTTCCTGGGCAAATCCTTCGATCCCTTCGTATTGAACGCGAATCCATCCGAGAAGGACTTCAAAGTGCCCGATCTGCTGCCGCCGAAGGAAATCAGCGAGGTGCGCCTCGAGCGCCGCCGCGAAATGCGCGAGTTGGTGGACAGCAGCGTGCGCAATTTCGAATACAGCGAGCAGGCGAAGCTCATGGACTCGAACTTCGAGTCCGCCTACCGCATCATGACCAGCACGCAGGCCCGCGAAGCCTTCGATCTCACCAAAGAGCCGCTCAAAGTGCGTGAGCGCTACGGTTTGAATCGCTTCGGCCAGAGCTGCCTGCTGGCGCGTCGTCTCGTCGAGCGCGGTGTGCGTTTCGTGACAGTGAACACCTTCATCACCGTCTTCGGCGAGATCACCTGGGACATCCATGGATCGAAGCCCTTCACCAGCATCGAAGGCATGAGGGACATCGTCGCCCCGATGTATGACCAAGGCTACAGCGCCCTCATCGAGGATCTGTTCCAGCGCGGCATGCTCGACGACACGATGGTCACCTGCCTCGCCGAATTCGGTCGCACGCCCAAGATCAATCCCGCTGGCGGTCGCGACCACTGGCCGAACTGCTGGACCGTGAACTTCGCCGGTGGCGGCATCAAAGGCGGCGAAGTCATTGGCAAATCCGACGACATCAGTGGCTACCCCACCGAGCGCCCCGTCGCGCCAAAAGAAATCGTCGCCACCATCTACCAAGCCCTCGGCGTCGATCTCCACACCGAACTCCCCGGCCCGCAGGGAAGGCCCTATCCCGTCGTCGATTTCGGCACGCAGGCGA
>JANOBP010000238.1:0-4327 GCA_031411715.1 Verrucomicrobiaceae bacterium
CGTGGCCCAGGTCAAGAGGGGCAGGTCCGCATCAACTTCCCTGACGTCGCGCGTGAGACCTTCTCGCAAGACAACTTCACCGCTGCCATTGACTGGGCCAACGGAGTCTATCTCTCCGCCTGTGCGCTCTTCCGTGGTGACATCAAGGCCAAGGAAGTCGAGGAGAACATGGCGACCATTCGCAAAGGTCTCAACTTCGCCTCCTATGTCCCAACTGGAGTCAAACTTGGTGTTGCCGAAACCGCGCCTGAGGGTTTTGCCTCTTCGGGCCTCGCTCTTGTGAACCACACCGGCATTGCGGCTGTGTTCGAGCGCCTTATCGGGCAGTTTGATATCATGTTCGATAACCACGCCTACACCCACTGGTATGAAAATGCTGGCGTCTCGCGCGAGATGATGTCGAAGGCTCGCGATACCATTGCCAACCTCGCTAAATCCTACCGCGACGCCAATTAGCATCTCTTTGGGAGTTCTTTATTACCAGCCATGGACGCCGAACTCGACCGCCAAATCAACGCTGCCTCACGCAGTGTTGAGGAAGCTCGTCGTCTAGCTTACAACGACCCGGGACGACTTGGTGCACTTGTTGAGCAAATAAGTGTCCTCGCAGATCTTCGGCAAAAAGACGGCGACTTCCGTAAAGCCGAGTCTCTCTACCGTGAGGCGCTCTATCGCGCTCAGGAACTCCGCAAACCTGATCCAGATCTTCTAACCGGCATCTACTCACTCTTGGCTCATCTTTATGACCGCTGGGGGCGCATGCCACAGGCTGCGGAATTCTATGAGAAGGCTCTCTTTATTAGCGAGACCAACGGTCTCGCGGACTCCGACAAGGTTGCGACCATCAAGAATAACCTCGCGATGATCTTTAAACAGATCCGTCAGCATGATAAAGCTGAACGATACTACCTCGAAGCTCTAGAAACCTTCCAAAAGCTCGATGGTGAGCAATCATCACGCGTCGCCTCTGTTTACAACAACCTCGGTGTCCTCTACTACAGCAAACTCGATGTCGATCGCGCCCAAGAGATGCATGAGCGCGCGCTAGCCATCCGCCAGGTACTCTCAGACGGTCAGATGGACCCAGCGGATCTCTCACAGACCTTCATCAACCTCGCTGCCGTTTATAAGGCATCTGGTGACTTCCAAAAAGCCGAAGCTAGCATCGACCGAGCCAAGCGCCTTCGTTCCGGCTTGAACGGCTACCATCCATCCCCGCGCCGTTCTGCTTCATTGCTCATCGATAAAAATGTTTGAGCTAGTATGCGTCGACAGCTAACCCACATCGACCAGCAGGGCCAAGCCAGCATGGTCGATGTTTCAGCCAAGCCAGTTGTTCATCGTGAGGCTATCGCTGAGGGACGCATTGTGTTGCATCCTGACACGGTGCGGCTCATCCGGCAAAATCAGCTCAAAAAAGGCGATGTCCTCTGCGTTGCGCGTATTGCTGCCATTCAGGCTGCCAAGCAGACCCAGCACCTCATTCCGCTCTGTCATCAGATCCCACTTTCCAAGGTTCAAATTGACTTCGTTTTTGCACCCAAAGGGATAGAAATCACTGCCACAGCGGTCACCACAGCTGCGACTGGTGTCGAGATGGAAGCACTCACCGCCGTCAGTCTCGCTGCCTTAACCATTTACGACATGTGTAAAGCCGTGGATAAAAAAATGCGCATTGAGGCCATCAGGCTTGTGAAGAAAACCAAAGGGCCAGCCCAATAAACGTTCATGCGCCAACTCGCACTATTCATTATTCTGGCATTACATGCTGCCTCTCTTCAGGCTGGCGAACCCTATTTCCCTCCGCCTGACAGTGCGGGTGGCTGGCGTGAAGCCAAAACCACCCAAGAGGTTCGGGAACTCGCTGGCATGGATTTGAACAAGCTGGAGCCAGCCTACACCATTACCGAGCGTTCCACCGCAAATGGTGGCCTTCTTGTTGTGCACAAAGGCTACCTGTGTTTCGAGCGCTATTTCGGCCGCGCCAGTCGCAACTCCAATCCTGACATGGCCTCAACTGGTAAAGCCTTTTGCAGCATCGCGTGCGGCATCATGCTGAACGAATTCAAAGAAAAAGTTCCAAGTGGACTCGACACCAAAGTCTTCACCCAGCAATACCTGCCACAAGCTTTTCCGCTGAATGATCCACGCAAGGCAGACATCACACTCGGACAACTCCTCTGCATGACCGGTGGGTATTGGGGTGAAGGACAAACACCAAGTGGCTATGTGAAGGATAATCCGAAGCCGAAGCCGCTGAAGCCTGTGCCGGGCCAAAACATCAAAGACCTCGACCTATCCTCACTCAATGTCCCGCTCTGGTGTGATCCAGGTGCCGGATACTCCTATTCTTCACCATCACCGCACATCGCCAGCATTGTCTTGCGAAATGTAAGCGGTATGGAACTCAAAGACTACATCAACGAGCGTCTTGCCAAGCCACAAGGCTGGGGGGCATGGGATTACTGTCTGCATCGTGGTGATTTTGTCATGCCACACGCCAATGGTGCGGGTAGCACGGCACTTCATGCCACCGACGTGATGCGCTTTGGATACTGCCTCGTCCGAAATGGGAAATGGAAGGGACAGCAACTGGTGCCTGCTGATTACATCCAAAAGTGCCAAACATGGAGTCCATACAACCCCCATACGCCCTTTAGCCTCCAGTGGGAGCACAACGCGGACGGGCACGTTGCAGGTGCGCCTCGAGATGCCTTTTGGAAGAGCGGCGCAGGCGGTTTCTGCCTCTATGTCGTCCCGTCGCTTGATCTAGTCATCTACAAGCTGGGCGGAAAAGATCAGCAATACGATCCTAATCTCACCCGCATCCCTCAACCCGAGCAAAAGCACGATCGCGACAACTGGCAGCCCATACCCTCGAATGCCTTCCATGAAGGCACGCTCACTGGCCAAGCCCTCTGGCGTGTGCTGGAAATGACATGCGCCTCTGTGCGCGTGGATTGATCTCGCGACTAAAGTTTCCGTGCCGTTTCGAGTGTTGCCATGATCTCAGCTTTGCTGGTATCAAAGCTGGGGACACGCGATGGACGGAGTTCGATCAGTTTAATCAGATGCCAGCCGAGTTTGGAAAGGATGGGCTCGCTGAGTTGACCGGGCTTGAGTCGCTCAACTGAGTTGATCAGTTCAACGGGCACGCGCTCGTGTGTGAACCACCCCAGGTCACCGTTGATGGTCTTGGTGCGTTCATCCTCAGAGTATTTCGCAGTGGCCACGCTGAAGGTGATCTCCCCAGCCATGATTTGGCGATGAATGGATCGAATCTCGGCTTCACGGTCTGGTTTCGTCTTTCCATGTCGAGTGAGAAAGAGATGTGCGGCGTGGTAAGTGGGAGGAATGCGTAGTTGTTCGTGATTCGAGTCATACCAGGCCCGTGCCTCTGCCTCGGTGACGTCTTGAAAACGCACCCTCAAAACCTGCTGCTCTGCATTGGCCACGGTGATTTTTTGTTTCAGCTCTGGCTCGCTCATTTGCTGACCCATGAGACGTTTTTGGTAGTCGGCTTCCGTTTGAAACTGTCGCCGCATGATTTCGAACTCGCGTTTGGCTGCATCCGTGAAGGGCAAAGGCTTTGGAGTCTCTTGGAAAGCTTTCCATACGAACACAGCGGCAACGATGACTGCGAGGACCAGGATAAGGCAGCTTTTGATCATGATGAGGTGATCTCAGAGGAGTGAGTGTAGTTCGTGATGAAAACAAGCATGCTTTTGACGACTGCGTCACACCTTGGGTTTGGATTGTCCACCGACGACGGTTTGGAAGCTGCCCCAGAGCACAAGAAGGGCGCCTGTGGCCTGCCCGATGGTGAAGGACTCGCCGAACATCGTGATGCTGCAGAGTGAGATGACCACGGGGACGGTGATCTGAAAGGCACCACCAGCGGCGACGGAGAGAAAACGAAAGCCTTCGGTCATGGCCAGTTGACCGACGCTGGCAAACAGTGCGGCCGCAGTGAGTAGGGCGATATCCATCGCACTCAGAGAAGTGAAGTGCGTCGCGGCAAATGGCAGCGCGAGCAGTAATGTGTAAATGCACTGGGATGCGAAAATGGTAGCGCTGGTTTCTGTGCGCGTGAGTTGACGGATCACCACCACGACGGCTGCGGCGAGGATCGAGCCGATGAGCGCGATGAGTTCGTAGTGGCCGAATTCCGCGAGCGTGCCTGGAGCCATGCCCGTGAGTAATCCAAGGCCCAGTAAGGCCAAAATGATGCCGACGACCTTCACGATCCCGAGTTTTTCATGCAGGACGTAAGCCGCCATGATTGAAGCAAAGACACACCACGTGTTGCCGATGAGCGTGGACTTGC
>JANOBP010000239.1:0-5433 GCA_031411715.1 Verrucomicrobiaceae bacterium
CTCGCTGATCCAGACCATCAAAGCCAATGCTCGCGGGCTGCCCAACTTCGCCAACTTCCGCATTCGAATCCTCTTCTATTGCGCCAAGCTAGACATGATGCCCGCCTGATAACAATCACAGCTTTTTGCCAAAAGAACCATCTTAATAGACAGAAGAATGGGGACAGAAGAATGAAATTGCCATTCTCTTGCCCCCATTCTCCTGCCTATTTCTGGCTCATCCGCAGATTCGGCAAAAACATGGGCAGCCGGATTCCATCTTTTAGATGCCCATCGTTTTGCCGGCCTTCGTGTCCCTTGGCAGTGAATCTCGGCTGGATGTTCCGTGGTTGGCCCTTCCGGCTTTGCGGCAGAGGCTTTTGAATCTGCACACCCCACTCCGCATTCGACATTCCGCATTCATTCGTCATCCTCCCCACCATGCCGCTCCCGCCCATGACCCCAGAAGCCCAGGCCGCCTATGAAGAGGCACTGAAGAGAATCGAAGCCTGCCGCCGTGCGGGGAAGCAGAGGACTAGTCTCAATCTAAGCGACCTCGGCCTGACCCAAGTGCCGCCGGAGATCGGCCAGCTTTCCGCGCTAACGCAGTTGCATCTTTACAGTAACCAACTCAGTAACCTTCCGCCGGAGATCAGCCAACTCTGCGCATTGAAGGAGCTTCGCCTCTCCGACAACTTGTTCACAAGCTTGCCACCGGAGATTGGCCAGCTCTCCTTGCTGAATCAGCTCTACCTTGAAGATAACCGGCTCACGAGTCTGCCGCCGGAGATCGGCCAGCTCGCCGAGTTGACGCTGTTTCGCCTCGACAACAACCAGCTCAGAAGCCTGCCACCGGAGATCGGTCGGCTCTTTTCGCTGACGCAGCTTTACCTGGAAAACAACCAGCTCATGAGCTTGCCGAGGGAGATTGGTCAGCTCTCCGCACTCACGCAGCTATTCCTCTATAACAACCAACTCAAGAATCTACCTTCGGAGATAGGCCAACTCTCCTCTCTAACTAGGCTTTACCTCCACGAGAACCAGCTCATGAGCCTTCCGCCAGAGATCGGCAAACTCTCTGCTCTGGAAAGGCTTTCTCTCGGCAAAAACCAACTTGCAAGCCTTCCGCCAGAGATTGGTGAACTCAGTAACTTATTAGTCCTCGACTTAAACGAGAATCGTCTGGGTTTCGTCGCGTCGGCGATTTTCAGACTTACTAATCTGACTGAGTTATCGCTTTCCGATAACGATCTTAGCATTTTGCAGCCTCAAGTTGGGCAACTCAGAAATCTCAAAAGCCTTCGCCTAGGCTACAACAAACTAAGTTCACTTCCGAAAGAGATCGGACTTTTGTCCAACCTTACAAGGCTCCGCTTTGGAAGCAATCAAGTGACTGCTCTGCCTTCTCAGTTCTCACAACTCACCAAACTGAATGAATTGTCGTTAGGCGACAACCCACTTCAGGAACCGCCCCTTTCCGTTTGCAAACAGGGTATTGAATCCATTCTGCGATATTTTGCCGACACAGCTCGGTCTGGTGAGGAAGTACTGTGGCGCAGCAAATTAATGCTGGTGGGACAGGGGCGCGTAGGCAAGACAGAGCTGCGACACCGCCTGATGCAGCGCCCGCATGGGCAGGCAGTGAGCACGGAGGTGATGGAGATCGAGACGGTGTCGCTGGCTCACCCGCACCAGGAAGGCGTGACGATGGAATTGCGCTGTTGGGACTTCGGCGGGCAAGACATCTACCACGCAACACATCAGTTCTTCCTCACTGGCAGATCGTTGTTCGTGTTCTGCTTCGAGGCGGGCAAGGATTGGGAGGCCGGCAAGCCGTATTACTGGCTGGACAAAATCACCGCTGTGGCTCCAGACGCGCCGGTGCTGGTGGTGGCAACAAAGGGCGACGAGCGTACCATTCCTGCACTGCCTTGGGAGGAACTGAAGAAGCGCTACCCGCAACTTGTAGGCAATGGCTGTTTCACCATTACCACAAAAACCGAGAACCGAAAGGGTCAGCCCGGAGATGGGATGGCCGAACTGATTGCTTGCTTGCAAACCGTGGCAGCAGACCGGACGAAGCTGCCGCTCATGGGTGAGTCTCTACCCAAGTCTTGGGTGAAGGCAATGGATGCAGTAGTCGGGCATCCGCATAAGCATTATCTGAAGCGCGTGGCATTTGAGGAGATTCTGACACGGGCCGATGTACCCGTGGAATCTCACCACACCGTTGCTACAATGCTTCGAGATCTCGGAGAGATTCTCTACTACTGTGAGGACGGAGAAAAAGCGTTACATGATTGGGTGATCATCAATCCGACTTGGGTTACGCTCGCCGCTGCGCGCATCCTAGACAGCGCGGAGGTGGAGAAGCGTGAGGGCATTCTGGCAAAGCAGGAGATGACAAAGGCTTGGAAGGACTACCCGGTTGAGATGCATCCAGTGTTGCTCGATCTGCTGGAAAAGTATGACCTGACTTACAAGATACCTGATGATGACGATGACCGCAGTCTGGTGGTTGAGAAACTGCCCAAGGATGAGGCATCCGCCCCGGCTGCTTGGGCTACACTGAAGCCGGCACCGGGTTTACCGAACCGGGAAATGGATATGACTTTCCGGCTGGGATCCATGCAGGCAGGTATTCCCACCTGGTTTATCGCGCGCATGCACTACTACACGCAGCGGCGGCACTGGTTGTATGGTGTTTATTTTGGCGACGACAGACAGGCTCCCCGCCATATGGCGCTCATCCGTGCCTCCACGGATCCGAAGACGCCGGAGCTGGCCTTGACGGTGCGTGGGCCGTTCCCGCAGACGTTCTTTGCCGTGATGAAGGAGGGGCTTGAGAGGAGCATCAGAGATCGGTATCCGAAGTTAATTAAAGAGCAGACGATCCCCTGCTGCTGTAAGGACAAGAAGCCGGGAGCCACACCATGCATCCACGCATTCAACTATGAGCGGCTATTGGAGCGGCTGGCGAAGGGGAAAGCCACGGCTGAGTGCGACGTCAGCCAAGAGGACGTGAGCGTTGCCGAACTCTTGTATGGCTATGACGCGCCAGTGGAGTCCACGCTCAAGCGGCTCGACGAAATGGAGGAGAGGATTCGAAAGGATGTGCAGAACGTGGGCGACAAGTTGGATGGCGTAGCCACCCTGGTGCGGCAGGGATTCCAATACCTCTACTACGATCTCCAGCAGCGTGAAGAGACCCATTGCCCGCCACTCTTCGTCATCTGGAAGGAGCAGAAAGGCCTACCCTTCCATGTACCGATGCGTCTGGCACTGGTCTGCCAGCATCCCGGGCATGAGCATATCGCCTGCGAGCCAGCGAAGGCTTACAAGATCGATGCCCTGAAGGAGTATCTGCGCAGGGCTGCGCCACTATTGAAAAACGTGAGCACGGTTCTGAAATACGCCAAGCTTACTGGATTGCCTATGCTCAAGGCGTGGGACAAAGAGATCGGCGAAGCTGTTGGGGACTTGCAGGGGACGATGAACCAAATGCTGGAGGACTTTGAGAAGATCACAGCAAAAGGCGAGTCACCCGAGCTACTGGCTCACGACATCGATGGCGGATCTGGTACCTTGCGGGAGAAACAAGTAGCCGGTGCCGCGCTGCGGGAGTTCCGCGCGCTTCTCGACCAAGTGGACAATACCCGTCACTGGCATGGCCTTGTGAAGAAGAAATGGAACCAAACCGGGGAATACCTCTGGGTCTGCGAGCAACACGCCGGACTGACCGATTACCATCATTGATGGGAAGGCTCACTCGACCCATTAGCGCTGGGCTTTGCGGCGGAAGGTGCTCAGGTGCTTATTACTGGTTCTTCCGTGGCTTCATTCACCGGAGACTTTTCAGGAGCGGTGGCAAAAACGAAGCGCGGCACATCGGTGAGATCACTCAGGACTTCACAGGCGGTGTAGCCGAGCGCGGTGGCTTTTTCTGCGGTGCGGGGGCCTTGATCATGCCCGACTTCGAGAGCGATGAGCGCACCGGTTTGAAGATGCGGCAGAGCATCGACAAGGAAGCGCTCGACGATCTCCAAACCAACCGGTCCACCATCGAGTGCGAGAACTGGATCACGGAGGACCTCGCGTGAGAGTGTGGGGATCTCGGCACGCGGGATGTAAGGGAGATTTGCGACGATGAGATCAAAGTGGCCGGTGATTTTCTCGAAGAGATCACTGCGGATGGTCTGAATAGGCAGATCGGCGGCGAGGCGGGAGATGTTGAGGCGTGTGAGGTCGAGGGCGTCTTCACTGATGTCGGCGAGAACGGTGCTGGTTTGCCACGCTTTGGCCAATGAAATGCCGATGCAGCCAGAACCCGTTCCCATATCGAGAATGCGAGCCGGTTTGGCCTTGGGGAAGCGTTTGCGGATGAGTTCAACGAGGAAATCGGTCTCAGGACGCGGCACGAGGGCGCGGTGGTCACTGATGAACTCATGGCCGCTGAATTCCACACTGCCCAGCAGGTGCTGCAATGGCTCTCCCTCACCCCGACGGCGCAGGAGGTCACGCAACGTGACCAAGTCTGGCTCCTTGAGATGCTCTCCAAAGCGCAGGTAGATGTCGAGACGCCGACAACCGAGCACATGGGCGAGCAGGTGCTCCATGTTGAGCCTTGCCTCATCGATCCGGCGTTTTTGCAGGTAAGCGGTGCCGGATTGGAGGACTTCGAGGAGCGGTTTGGAGTCGGGATTCAAAGCATGCGCTCCATGCCGCCGCCTAAGCCCGCCGTCACGTCAAAAATGATGATGGCAAAAGGTTCTCATATTGTGTATTTAAATGGAATAACGCCATGAATCCTCCACCACCCGGCAATCCAGAGCAACCACCGCAGCAGCCTTACCCGCCACATCCGGGTGCCACGCAGCCCATGATGCCGCCAGGATACATGCCGCCTCCAGGCTATCCGCCGCAGATGCAGGGCTATCCTCAAGGTTACCCGATGCCACAGGGTTATCCCCAGCAAGGCTATCCGCAGATACCACAAGGCTACCCGCAGCAGATGCCCGGCTATCCTCAGGGCTACCCGATGCCACAAGGTTATCCGCCACAGATGCCGCAGGGCTACCCACCGCAGATGCCTGGCTATCCGCAAGGCTACCCCATGCCCGGCATGATGCCGCCGCCTCCCAGCATGCCGATGCCTGCGGTCATGCCGCCACCGGCACCCTCTGCCGCCGTGCCAGTCGCTCCCGCTGCAGTTCCTGCACCTAGCGCTGCACGGGCACCATCGCCTCCCTCCGCACCACTGGTTCCCACCGCAGTTCCCGTCGCCGCGCCTGCTTTCGTGGCACCGACTGTCGAATCAGGCCCTGCCGCCGAACACCAACCGGGTGAAGAAGTCTTCCACCCTGAACCGCATTTCCACATCGAGCCAGCGAAGCCGCAGAATGCTTTCATGAAGTTCTGGAAGAAGGCTGGTGGTGGTTCGCTCACACTTTCCAT
>JANOBP010000240.1:0-7222 GCA_031411715.1 Verrucomicrobiaceae bacterium
CAAGTGGCGTTGTCATGCTCTGTTTGGGCGGGTGATGATCAGGTGCGCAGGCGGCGGGGCGCGGGCGGGCAGTGTCAGCCATTCCCGTGGTAGCGGGCGGATGATGCGCAGCAGTTCCATGTCCTTGCCGCAGCAGGGGCATTTGGGTTTGGGTGGCTCCAGCGGCGCGGGCTTGGGCGTGGGCTGTGTGCCGAGGATGTCGTGCAGGCGCTGCCACTTCTTTTTGGCGGCGGCGCTGTGCAGGCCGTAGTGCCGGACGCGGACGAGGCCCTTTGGGCAGGACATGCAAACACCAGCGGCGTAAAATTGATTCAGTCGCCGCCTCACGGCTCCTTCACCCCTGCGGGGCAGCCTGTCGGCTGTCTATCTCGCGCCTACCTCCGGCGCTCGGTTCATCGGGTGTGAGGCGGATGATGCTCCACCTGGCAGTGTCGCTGTCCTGGCAGTTGAGGCGCACGTTGCCGCTGGCGTCGTAGCCTTTGAGCCGTGGCTGCTCTGTCGTCCATGCTTTCCATAACTTTAACCCGCCCTCCCGTCTCCGCGCACACCACCGCCCCGGCGGTCGGCACAGCTTAGACGATATGCATTCTTGATTTTTACGCGATTTGTCGTCTGGGGTTTTACCCTCCAACAAAAGATGGATTTGCCGACGTCTTTGGGCATCATGGCCCACCCACCATGCAATTCCGACACTCCAAGCACGACCTCTTCATTCCTGACAACACCGACCCGTGGACAGCTCTTCGCCGAGTGACGCATCTGGGCATTGTTTCACATCAGGATGACTTGGAGATCGCCGCGTATCATGGCATCACGGAGTGCTTTCATCAGAAGGACAAATGGTTCGGCGGTGTGGTGGTTACCAATGGTGCGGGCAGTCCGCGTAAGGGGCCCTATGCCAGCTACACAGACGAGGAAATGCAAAACGTGCGTCTCATTGAACAACGCAAGGCTGCCTATGTGGGCGAATACAGCACGATGATCCAACTCGGCTATCCTAGTGAGGAAGTGAAGCGCCCGCAGTATGCGCCGGTGATCGAGGACTTGAAGTTCATCCTCGAGCATGCGCAGCCGGAAATCCTGTATCTACACAATCCCTGTGACCGACACGACACGCATGTCGCCACGGTATTGCGCTGCATCGAGGCGCTGCGAGAGTTGCCGAAGGAGCAACGCCCGAAAAAAGTCTATGGCTGCGAGGTTTGGCGTAAGCTCGACTGGCTGCTCCATGAAGACAAGGTCATGCTCAGCGTGGACAAGCATCAGCACCTGCTACGTCCGCTGCTTGGCGTGTTTGACAGCCAGATCAGTGGCGGAAAGCGTTACGATCTCGCCGAAGAAGGTCTGCACCACGCCAATGCCACCTACTTTGACTCACACACCACAGACAGCACCAGCATGCTCACGTATGGCATGGATCTGACCCCGCTCATCGAGGACGACTCGATCTCAGTCGAAACTTACGCCGTAGCCTATGTGCAGCGGCTTGAGCGCGACGTGCAGGATCGCGTGAGGCAGTTCGCTTGATGTGTTCGTTCGGAAGAATGCCGTGACTCGGGCGTTTGGTTTCTCCGCATGAAATCCATTCGCTTACTCGCGCTGCTACTCTCCCTCACTGCTGCTCAGGCAGAGGTGAAATTGTCCAAAGTCTTCACCCCTCACATGGTGTTGCAACGTGACATGGCCGTGCCGGTATGGGGCACGGCGACCGCTGGTGAAAGCGTGAGCGTTTCTTTTGCCGGACAGACCAAGAAGGCCACGGCAGATGCCAACGGCCAGTGGCGTGTGAAGCTGGATGCGCTCAAGGCCAGCAGCGAGCCAAGCACGCTCAACATTGGCACGCTGAAGATCGAAGATGTGCTCGTGGGTGATGTGTGGGTCGGTTCAGGCCAATCCAACATGGACATGGTCGTCAGTAGCTACACCAAGGACGACGCCGTCTTGGACGCCGCTGCCAAGCTGAGCTACCCCAAGCTCCGCTTGCTCAGAAAAGATGCCAGCGCCACGTGGGAGACGGCCACGCCGGAATCCATCACCAAATTCAGCGCGCTGCTCTTCTCCTTCGGCCATGCGTTGAGCAAGGACGTGGACGTGCCCATCGGCCTCATGGTCGGTGCGGTCGGCGGCACTCCCTCGGGCTTCTGGTTGAGCGAGGAAATGTATCACAACGATGCTGCATGCGCCGCTGCGGTGAAACAGCACTCGCCCAGCTATAACTATGAGGCGCTCATGGCAGCCTATCAGCAGGCCAAAGCCAAGTATGACACCGAATTGGCTGCCTGGAAGATCGAGGCTGATGCCGCGAAAAAAGCAGGCAAGGAAGCACCACGCGGTCCGCGCGGCCCACAAGCCATCGGTAAGCCTGGTGAGGCCAACAGTGGCAAGATAGGTCAACTGTTTGAGGCCTACATTCGTCCGTATGTCGGCTACGCCATCAAAGGCGTGCTGTGGGATCAAGGAGAGAGCCGCACCAACATCGCCTGCGTGCCACAGTATGAGCTCATGGGCGCTTTGATCAAAGGCTGGCGTGCAGCCTGGGGCCAGGGGGACTTCCCCTTCATCTACGTGCAGAAGCCCAGCGGTGGTGGCTGCGCGTGGGATTACAGCAACCCCATCCACATCAAGGCCGACCCATTCCGCCCACAGCCAGCCGCCATTCCGGCTCCGCCTGCGCTAGACTACAGCCACACCTACTTTGCCACTTTCATGCAGTATCCCAACACGCACATGGCCATCAGCAGCGACATCGGCGCAGGGATTCATCCCGTGCTAAAATCAGCTTATGGCGTGCGCGCAGCATTGGTGGCGCAAAACGTGGCCTATGGCAGCAAAGCCGAGTTTCTCGGCCCTATGTATGCCAGCCATGACATCCAAGGCAGCAAGGTCACCCTGAAGTTCACGCACACAGGCAAAGGTCTTGCCTTCAAAAATGGCGACAAGCTCCAAGGCTTTATGGTCGCTGGTGCCGATAAGAAATTTGTCTGGGCGGATGCCTCTATTGCTGGTGATACCGTTGTCGTTTCGAGCAAAGAGGTCCCGCAGCCAAAAGCCGTGCGCTACGCATGGAGCGGCCAGTTCCCGTGGGCCAATCTCTTCAATCAAGACGGCCTTCCCGCCACCCCCTTCCGCACGGATGCTTGGTGACGGAGCTCGCCTGGCCTTGCCGCTCCGAGCTTCAGAATCGTCCTCCTGCTATGAGGGCGTCGGTCCTCCTCAGCTAGAGTGTCTAGGAACACCTGAAAGGTGACGCTGCCGCACAGGTTGAAGAGCAGTGCGACGAGACGTCCATCTTTGGGCCGCGCTGCGCCGAACACATTCGCGCGGATGTGCTTTCCGAGATAAGGTGAGTGGCGCACCTTGCCGATCTTGGTCCAGGTGCGGCGCGGGCGCGGATCGCCTTCAAAGCCGCTTTCGCCGCTGAACCACAGGTCAACGTTCCGATCGGCCACACAGCTCTTCCCCGCGGCTCTTGTCTTCATTAAAGCCAGCGCAGTTCTTGGAGCTGGCTAAAGCCCTTCTTCGTCGGATTGCAATACATCGCCACGTGTGCCTCTTCCAAGGTCGAGTTTACGATATTGAGTTTGATAAGCTGGCGGACCACCGCCGCTCATTAATTACCACAATTCTAAATGGTACAGCCCGAATATGACATTCTTTTTGAGAACCGGTCTAGCTCCGCACCGCACTCCACACGCCCCTTCGAGGACGAGTAAGGGGACGAGGGGTAGCAGGAGCTGGATTGAGAAGCACGGGATGGAGTTACATGGTATCCACAAATTCTAGTTGAAGAGTCAAAGTCTCCACCTATAACCCGCCACCGCGTTTTGAACCTCCGCTTTGAGTGGTATTTCCCCGCCACCTCAGCAGCGGCTTTCATACCCTCACCAACCCCCAAGCAGAATCCCAACCAGTAATCTTATGATTCAGGTCAAGAACCTCAGAAAAGAGTTCGGCACCAAGGTAGCCGTCGATGATGTCTCCTTTAAAGTGGAGAAAGGCGAAGTGCTCGGCTGTCTCGGTCCCAATGGAGCCGGTAAGTCCACCACCATGCGCATGATCACCGGCTATTTCCGCCCGACGAGCGGTAGCGTCAGCCTTGGCGGCATCGACATGCTGGAGCAGCCGGAGAAGGCCAAGCAAATCCTCGGCTATCTGCCCGAAAACGCGCCGCTCTACTCGGATATGACCGTGGCCAGCTTCCTCGGCTTCTGCGCGGAACTGCGCGGCATTCATGGAGCGGCGAAGATCAAAGCCATCGATCGCGTGTTGGAGCTCTGCTTCCTCGAAAACGTGCGCAATCAAAGCGTGGACACGCTTTCCAAAGGCTACCGCCACCGCACCTGCTTCGCGCAAAGCATCATTCACGATCCTGAAGTGCTCATCCTCGACGAGCCGACCGATGGTCTCGATCCCAATCAAAAGCACGAAGTGCGCGGCATGATCAAGCGCATGGGCCAGAACAAGGCCATCATCTTCTCCACGCACATTCTGGAAGAAGTGGAAGCGGCCTGTTCTCGAGCCATCATCATCGATCGCGGTAAAGTCATCGCCGATGGCACGCCAGACCAGCTCAAGAAGCTCGTCCCAGGTGTGAATACGCTCGACGAAGTCTTCCGCAGCATCACCCGTCCAGACACGGCCAAGAAGGCCGCCTGATTTGTTCCTTCTGCCCCCAATCCATTTCCAACCTCTTTCGCAACATGAATAAACGTGACATCGACAACACCCTGGCGGTTTTCAAACGAGAGTTCCTGGCCTATTTCAATTCGCCCGTGCTTTATGTGATCGTCGTGATCTTCCTGCTAGCCTCGCAGGGGTTCTCGTTCTTCTTCTCACGCATCCTGGACAGTGATGACGTCTCACTCGCCACACGCTTCTTCGTTTGGCATCCATGGATCTACACGGTGCTCGCACCTGCTGTGGGCATGCGGCTTTGGTCTGAAGAGCATCGCCTGGGCACGATCGAGTTGTTGCTGACCATGCCGGTCTCACCCTGGCAGGCCATTCTGGGGAAATTCTTCGCCGCCGCCGCTGTGTGGGCCATCGGCCTGACGCTGACGTTCCCGATCGTGTGGACGGTGTATTATCTCGGAAGTCCTGATTCAGGTCCGATCATCACGGGCTACATCGCCAGTTATCTTTACGCGCTGGCCTGCCTTTCCGTGACGTCGGCCATCAGTGCCTTCACCCGCAGCCAGGTGGTCTGCTTCATTTGCAGCGTGGCATTCTGCATCGTCATCGCTTTGATCGGTGATCCTGGCATCACTCAGGCTATCGTGAACTCGGTGCCGAATGGCACGGAGTGGATCGTGCGCTTTGTGAGCTACTTCTCCTTCATGGATCACTTCTTTGAGATGACCAAGGGCATCTTCGTGTTCCGCGACGTGCTCTACTTCATCTCCGTGGTCGCCGTGGGTCTCATCGTGACCGAGTTCGGCCTCCGTTCCAAGCGCGCTTAATTTCCAGCCCCTTTTTGATCTTCAACTTCACTTTCTAGCCATCATGAGTGCATCCACCAAGACCGCAACCGCCGGCTTCACCGCCCTGCTCGTTATCGCCGTCATTGCCGCTATCAACTTCCTCGTCGGCGGTATCGGCGTCGGGAATTTCCGCACCGACATCACTGAGGACGGCCTCTACACCCTCTCCCAGGGCACCAAGAACATCATCAACGGCATCAAGGCAGGAGAGCCTGTCACGATCAAGTTCTACTCGACCTCCGATGACCGTGTGATGCCAAACGTGCTCAAGCCACACGCACGCACCATCGAAGATCTGCTGCTCGAGTACGAAAAGCAGAGCAACGACAATATCATCCTCGAAGTCATCCATCCCAATCCCGACACCGATGACGAGGACAAGGCCAAGGAAGACGAAGTCCAAGGCATGCAGGTCAATCAGCAGGGCGACAAGATTTACCTCGGCATGACCATCCAGAGTCTGGATCGCAAAGAGATCCTGCCATTCCTCAGCCCGGATGATGCGACCTCACTCGAGTATGAAGTCTCCCGTGCCATTGCCAAACTCACCAAGCCCAACAAGACGGTCATTGGTTACATGAGTGCTCTTCCAGTCGGCGGTGCGCCAGGGTATCAGATGATGCGTGCGCAAGGTCAACGCGCCCAGGAGCCGTGGGCCTTCATCCAGCAACTCCGCGCTGACTATGAAGTGCGTGATGTGCCAATGACCACGGACAAAATCGACAGCGACATCACCGTGCTGCTCGTCATCCACGCAGCTGATATCACCGAGACCACCGAGTTCGCGATCGATCAGTATTTGCTCGGTGGTGGTAATGTGGTGGCCTTTGTCGATCCGCAGAGCCTCCTTGCCCAAGCCTCTGGTGGCCAGCCTAATCCGATGACGGGTCAGCCCGGTCAGCAGATCAACACCTCGTCCGATTTGCAGAATCTCTTCAAAGCATGGGGCATCAACTTCAAGAAAGACATGATCGTCGCGGATATGAACTACCGCGGTAACTTCCAAGGCCGCATCAATCCGACTTTCCTCCAAATCCCTTCCAAAGCTATCAACAAGGACAACCCCATCAGTTCGGGACTTCAATCGCTCAGCATGATCAGTGCTGGTGCCCTTGATCTGGATAAAAAAGAAGGTCTCACCTCCGAGATCCTGGCCTCCAGCTCCGAAGTCAATGAACTCATCGACACCGCCGCAGCTGAAAAGCTTCGCCGTGAAGACCTCACCAACTTCAGCAGCAGCGGCAAGAAGCAGGTTCTCGGCGTCCGCATCACCGGTAAATTCAAAACCGCCTTCCCCAACGGCAGGCCTGCCGCTCCCGGCGCTCCGAAAGAATCCGGCGGTGCCGAACAGGACGCCACGGCACCAGGTGCAGCCACAGCGGCACCAACGGCCGCTGCTCCAGCCCAAGCCCCAGCGACTGCACCTGCGCCCCAGGCAGCTTCAGCGCCTGTGACGGCCACCACGCCGCCCATCTCTGTGACGACAGCTCCAGTTAGTGCCGCGACAGCACCAGCACCAGCACCAGCACCAGCACCAGCACCAGCACCAGCACCAGCAGTTCCTGCCGTGCATTCCATCGCGGGGGCTCCTGCCACACCTGCTGCTGCTCCGGCGGCCGCTGCGAAGCCTGCGGAAGTCAAAAAAGACGACTCCCTCAAGGAAGCCAAAGACATTGAGCGCAACGTCATCGTCTTCTCAGACGCCGACATGCTCTATGATGCCTTCTGCCTCCGCCAGGGTG
>JANOBP010000241.1:0-12986 GCA_031411715.1 Verrucomicrobiaceae bacterium
GCTGGAACCACAGCCAGTTGGCTCCCAGCGCTTTCAGGTAGTCGAGATCCCAGCGGTTGTTCGCATTGTGCGGAGCGCCCACGGCATTGTGCATGTCCTCGATGGTCGAGCGTGTCTCGAAGGTGTCGCCCGTGGCCTCGATGTTCAGCACGTTGATCTCATAGAGCACGATGTCCCGCGCATCCTTTGGCGACACGGTGATCGCATGGTCGCGACGGTTCGCGCCGCCGTTTGTGTACCAGCGCCAGTTCGGGTCGCCCGTGACCTTCCAGCGCGCTGTCAGTCGATACGCGCCGGTTTTGTCCGCAGGCAAAGTGAGTGTGTAGCTGCCAGCACCCGCATTCGTCATCGTGTAGGCCTTGAAATAATGCGCATCATCGCCAGCCACGAGGTCATTGCCCGCGATGGCGCTGATGCCATCGTCGTAGCCGTCCGCATTCGCATCGTTGTCAGCACGATCCCGGCGGTTGAGATTCGTATACACTTCCGCCTGTGTGATGTTCGCCTCACCGGGCGCGAAGATAATGCTCAGCGGGATGGAATCTCCCGCGATCTCATCGACAAAGAGCTTCGTGGTCGTGTAGTTCGCGCTCAGACCGTTCACGGTAAGTGATGGCTGGCCGAGCGTGCCGTTTTGATACACAAAGGTCTGGTTGTCCGCGCCAGCGGTGTGATCAGCAAACTTCTCCTCATTATTCGCCGTGTTCCAGAGACCGATCTTGTATTTCACCTGTCCGCCCACTGCCAGACCACCGAGCACATTAGTCAAAGTGCCGCGCCAGTAGGCTGCATTGCCATTGCTCGATGCATCGCCCTGCACGCCGTCAAAGGCCAGCGGCACCACCTGACTCACGCCAGCAGGCACGCCGAGCGCACCGGCAGGTGCGGAGCCATTTGTCGTGAAGTAAATGGCACCATTCGTCGCCCACAGCGTCGCCGGATCATTTGCCGGGCCGATGTAGCCAGTCTTGAGGCGGACTTGCAGGTCATTTCCAGCCAACGAGCGGTCGTTGTTGTGGTAAATCCAGCCGGGCCGGTTGCGGATCGAGTACGGAGTTGCCTGTGCCGTCGCCTCGGTCGTTGTGGTCAGGGATTTTCCCTGTTGGTCGCCACCGTAAAGGAATGTCGTCTCCGGTGCCGCGCCGGAAAAAGTCACGCGGACGTAATACTGAATCACATCGGTGGCAGCGGCCGTGTTGAAAGGAACGGTGGCCTTCCAGTATTGGTTTGAAGGGCCAGTGCCGATGTTGCGGAAGAAACCCAGCGCCACACTGCTCCACGCTCCTGGCGAACCACCGCGCGGCACGAAGCGATAGAACACCGTTCCGCCGTTTTGATCGCCATTGGCTCCGCCATTCTTGCTAAAGCCCTGGTAAATCGCCACGCCTGTGGCAGGCATTTCATAGGCCGGATCTCGCATCGTGCGCCCGCTCGTGTCCTGAATCTCAGGCGAAACAAACGACGGCTCATGCCAAACAATCCCCGGTGCCGCGAAAGAGGACGAGGCGAGCAGGAGAAATGGAAGAATTCGTTTCATAGGACTCCGTGAGACAGTCCGCAGTGCTAAAATCATGGATTGATCAGTCGTACCTCCACTTTGTAAAAGCGGTTCGTCCGCGCGGTCGGATGCGGGGTTGTGGCGGTGCCGTCGTCGATGATGGTCTTAATGGAGCCGTCGCCGGTGATGTCTGCGGTCATCGTGTTCCAACTGATGAGGTTGTCGCTATAGAACACCTTGTAGAAACGATCAGGGATGGTGTCGAAGACCACTTGCGCACCTGTGGGCACTTTGGAAACGGCTGGGATGTAAGTATCCGAGGCGTTTGGATTCCTTCCGACGATGAACTCGAAGAGATTGTCCATGCCATCACTATCGAGGTTGCCGGTGGCCCCATTGACACCGTTCGGATTGGCGTTGTTGAGTCCATTGGCAGCCTCCCAGGCATCAGGCAGCGCGTCATTATCGGTATCGTTGCTGAGCGTGCTACCGGTTTCAAAACCGAGCGCAAATGACATGTCTGAGGCACCACTCAGCTCAATCTGCTGCGTCTGCGCCTGGTTGCGCATGTTGAGCGTATCAAAGGTGGTGACTGGATCATCGTCGATGGCGGCGGCATTGTAAGTGACGCCGCTGATGAGCTTGGCATACGCACGCACGGTGGCCTCGGGACCGCTATTGATGAGGCTGATGTCCTGCGCGCCGACAATGACGTTGCCAAGGCCGGTTTGGCCGCGTTTCAACAGATCCATCAAATTGGGTGAGAAGCCGTGGCGTACAAACAAGGTCGTGATCGTCGGATCAAGCGTGTAGCCACAGGTGATGGAATTGGCCCGCGCAGCCAGGGTAAGCGTCTTCACGACTTTGCCGTCCGCGCTGGTGAGCTGCCAGCCGTTGGCGACAGATTGGGCTGTAAACACGCCGTTGATGTATTGAGTGCCGCCAGCGCCTGCCGCGAACCAATCTTTGCAGCCGGAGGTGCGATAAGAGCCGGTCAGGCCGCCGATGACATTCGCCTCTCCCTCGATCTCGGAATCAAAGCCGGAATACGCCACCGGATTGCCAATCACCTGCAACACCTGACCGGTGCTGAGATCACGCACCCACGCAGCCGTCATGCGACCACCGATAGCTTCGCAAACGGCAAACACGCGGTCGTTGAAGAGCATGAACTCGTTCTCTCCGTCCAAATCGACATCGGCTGATTCCGTTGCCGACGAGTTCAAATAAGTTCCCGCGCTCGCAGCGAGCGCCCAGGTGCTCACGCGGGCATACACGGCGGCCCAGCGTGCCTGGCTTTGAGCGGCTTTGGCAAAGCCGGCGAGCATTTGATTGCTCGTGTCAGGATTGATGTAAGTGCCAGTGCTGAACTTGCTCAAGTCGCCGTTGGATTGATCATGGAAGGCCGTGAGATACATCGCGGAATGCACGGAGCCACGCGCAAGAGCTCGCAGATTGGCGAAAGTGCCGCTTACTGATCCCGCACTGCTCCAGGCGAGGTTTGAAATGCCATTCACGCCGAGTTGGCCAAAAGCCTGCGGCATTGGCGCTCCGCTGCGGATGTTGAAAATCTTCGTCGCCAGGCCCTCTTCGAGGCCGATCTGGCCGTTGTACCAGTTGTCGTAGTTTTCCTGCGTCGCGTGATCGACCCAGTCCTTCGCCACAAGCGGCAGATCGGCGATGGTGCCGCGATTGATGACCGGCCACACGTCCCCAACGCTGTCGCGTGTCACATCGACCTGACCGGCGGCGATGGCACTCGGCGTGGTGAGCTTGATCCATGGATGGCAGGCGATCCAGGCGATGTTTTTGTCATACGCCATTGCGCTGGCACCATTGAGAAAGTCCGTCCACTCGCTGTGCAGGATGACGACTTGATCCTGCGCGCCGCTGCGTGATTTGCGGCTCAAAAGCGTGCGCAAGGAGATGCCGAGGCCGTTGTCGGTGTTTTCAAAGCGGAAGGCGCTTGCTTGATCATTGATGACCAAAACCTTCACACCGTTGATTTGATTCAAACGATAACCATCGTCACCCAGCGCCGAAGTGCGGCCAAACCACTTGGTGATGTGCCGCATCTGGTCCGCAAGCGTGAAAGTGAAGCCGCAAGCCTGCACCGTGGCCAGCGTGCGCTCATCCACGACGCGTTCGGCGGGATACAGCACGCTCGATGAAGCAGGACCTCCGAGCGTGGCGGTGAAAATGTCGTTGGCCAGCGCGATGTTGTCCTGCGTGTAGCTGGCGGGGAAATACGGCAGGATGTGGCTGGAAAAAGACGCGCCAACGAGATCCAGCGTGCCTGCGGTCTTCATGCTGGCGAGCCGTGTGTTGAAGGCCGGGCCATCACGCCAGGGTTTGTTGGCCGCAGGATCAACTTTGGCCCACTGGATGGCCGAGGCTAGCGTGGCCGGAATGTGCAGTGACATCGGCGTGCTGTAGGCTTGATGCACGTCGAGCGGACGATACAAGCCAGCGCCCGCACCATTGTTGATGAGCGCCTGCACCTCGTTGCCGGGAATGAGTGGACGTGATTCCTGCATGAGGCTGACCACCTTGGCCGCGCGACCTTTGTCATTCGTGCCAGCGAGGCCAAACCAGGCTTTGAGCACCGATCCAGCGCCGTTGATGCTGGTTTGGTCACGCCAGTAGTCGCTGGCGATGACGTCATCGAGCATAGAGTCCCGAATGTCCGAGCGACCGCCGATGTCACCCGCGCCGACGGGACTGTTGGCGGTGCCGTCCTTCGTGGAGAAGACCTGATAGTTGATCGTGTTCGGATTCCCGCCCCAACCGGCATCAATGAGTGCCTGGCGGCTGATGGAAAACTCCACCGCATCATAAGTGGAGCTGTAGAACGCCTTGCCGAAGCCGTTAGCGGCCAGATGATCCCGCCGCTGCACACCGAAGCTGGTGAGATTCTGCGCGATGGCCGTGGTGTTGCTGGCCGGATTCGTGTCCACATACACCGCGCCGTTATCGGATTGATAACAGGCCACCACGGCTTCCCAGCGCATGTTTGTGCCGGTATCGACATCATCAGGCAGCGCATACTCGCCCACGGCGGCGTTGCCGAAATCCATCGCGACATACAGATTCACACCGCTGTCTTCGGCATAGGCCCGCAGGTCATGCAGGTCGATGCGAAAGTAAAAATTCCCGTCCACCGCACCGCCGTCGTGGGCGTAGAAGGCCACGATGTCGCGGCTGGAGTCAAAACCGTCGCTGTTGTTATAAATGTCGGTGCCCTGGTTGTTGGTGCCGTCGCCTTCGTATTGGTCGAGCATAACTAGGTCATCCGCCAGCCAGTCGGTGAACTCCTGGTTGTGCGTGATGCCTCCAAACGTGATCGGCGAGCGCGGACCGATGACAATGGCATTCGCGGGCGGCGGCGGAAGAGCGTTGTCTTTGCGCGGATCGGTGCCGTTGGTCTGCTCCTGGAGATTGGTGAACAAATCACCATCGGGATTGCCACTCGCGCCATGCTCACCGGCTGTGTCGAGTGGATTGAAGGCGTATTTGATCTCCCAGCCGTCACGCAAGCCGTCGCCGTCGCTGTCTTCATTTAGCGGATCGGTTTCGGTCCAGACTTCGACGCCATCGCGGATGCGATTGCCATTCGTGTCACCGGCGATGACACCGTCGCCGTTTTTGTCTTCAGCGAAGCCATCCACAGCGCCATCTCCATCCGTGTCAGCGTTGTTTGGACTGGTTTCGAGCCAGGTTTCACCGGGATTGCGGACGTTGTCGGGCCAGTTGCGACCGAGGGAAGGCGCGGCGCTGGTCGCGAGCGACGCGCCGTCGCCATCAAGCCAGCCGTTGCGGTTCTTATCTTCCATGCCGTCTTTGATGCCATCACCATCGCTATCAGGATTCGCGGGATCCGTCACGCTGCCGCGCATTTTTGACGCACGATCACCGCCGAGGCTGGCGGAGCTGATGCCGGGCACGGTGGTGATGTTGTCGAGCGTGTTGTAGAACGGCGGATCGATGTCGCCGATAAAGTTGGGAAACGCATCACCGTCCGTGTTGCGCGTGGTGATGGTGCCAAAGTCAAATTTGTTGTCTGCATCGGCATCGGTGAACGGTTCACTGGCCTCACCGACGTCATGCACGAAGTCACCGTCCACATCGTCGAAATCGAAGATGCCGTTGCCCGCGCCGAGGTTCTGCGCGCCGTAGCCGGTGTCGGTGAAGTTTTCGCCGATGACCAAAGCTGCGCGCCAGCCGACTTCGAGCGCATCGGGCAGCAAGTCGCCGTCGGAGTCGGGAGAGATGGGATTGGTCCTGCCGAAGGCGTGATAGACATGCACCTGGCCATTGGTCCATTGTTCGGAGTTCACGCTCGGTAGCGGTGTCGCGCTCGCTTCATTGAGGTCGAGCAAGCCGTCGTCGTCATCGTCATTGTCGGAGGCGTTTTGTGGGACGAACTGGCGGAAGATGACACGGGCGTTGCGCGTCTCGTGGTTCTCACTGCCGCCGGGATTGACCGTGGCGGTGAAGATGAACTCGCCCTCGGTCATATTCTGCCAAGTGAAGTCCCAAAACTTGGTGTTGCCCTCCACGCTCGTCACAGGCGGCGTGACGATGTCCATCGGGCCGGAAGTGACGCTCAGCACGACATTGGTGGCATCCGAAGCGGTGGCCACGCGGATGATGAACTTGCGATCCTCCGGCGCAGGTGTGGCCTTAGCGGGCAGGATGATCTCATAAGGCTTGCCATCGCTATCCAGCTCCGGCGGCGTGTTGATGGAGATGCGCGGGATGTTCGACGGGAAAAACTTCACCGTGCGCGTCGTGGTGAGATCAGGCGCGGGCGAGGTGCGGTCCAGCGTGACCTCGATCTTGTGCAGGTAGTCCGGCTGGTCGTTGTAGAGGTTCGGCAGCGTGAAGGCCAGCTCGTGGTAGGGGAACTCGTTCTCTGGATGATAGATGATGTCGTAATCATCACGCGAGTAGGCGGTGCCGACGGTGCTGTCATCCGGGCCGATGCGGATGGTGAATTTGTCGATGAGTTGCTCCTCGGTCATTCCATCGGCGAGTGATTTGGTAAAGTACACCTTCATGTCGTAGTCATCACCAATCGTCTCGCCATTCTGCGTCGGATACGCGACGAACATGCGGATGTTTGGCCCGGCGGTGGTCACGGTGCGCGCCAGCGTGGTGTAGTGACCGTTCACATCAGAGAGATTGAAGTCCTTGTAGGCTGCGGATGAAAGCTCGCGCAGCCGCACATTGATCGAAGCCGTGCCACTGGGCGGGATGTTGCGATAGGTGAGCCTCCACTCTTTGGTGTAAGCCGCGTTGGTTGGTGTGGTAGTCGGGACGACCTCGGTGGCCTTCACCCACGAGACAGCGAGGCCGGAATTCCACGATCCATTCTCATTGAGGTCTTGATAGGCCTCTGCGCCGTCGCGTATGCCGTTCTGGTTCGTGTCGGTGAAGGGCTCAAAGCCATCGCCATTGCCATTCACGGTCTTCGTCTCCGTGTCGTCGTTCGTCGAGTCGCCATCATCAATGTTGTACCAAACCTCCGTCACACTCGAGTCCGTGCGCACCACGACGCCGTACTCGCTACCGCCCACGGTGTCGCTGTGAGCAGGGAAGAGCACTTCACCGGTCGGGCGCTCGGCGTCGAAGTAAAAGGTCTGTGTGAAGGTGTTGTAGATGCTGGCCTTGCCGCCACGATCGAGGAAGGCGCGCGCGCGGATGACGTGCATACCTTCAGCGAGGCCGACGCGCGTCTCGCCATAGTCGGCGTGTGGTCGATGGGTGAGTGTGGTGAGATCGAGTGGCATCGTCTCAAAGGTGGTCATCATTTTCTGCTTCCGCGTCACCGCGTCGCCATTGCCGGGCCACCACGATGGGGCGCCGTTGCGGTAGATGGCGATCTTGTACCGCGTCGTGCCCGCGATGAAATCAACGGGCAGCGTGCCCTCCGTTGTGCTCCACCAGTTTTCGCTAGTAGGATCCCCCGTGATTTGATTATGGCGGAAATTCATCTCCACCGCCTTCGTCGCGCCCGCGCCGCGTCCGCCCGCGCCTTCCGGGTAGATGGGATCAGACGTGCCAGTGGGGTTGTAGTAATAGAGGAACATCTTGTAGCCCGCTCCGACTGCATTCGTCTTCGCCCACATCACGCGGCTCGTGTTGTCCCATTGACTGCGTGCAGGCCCCAGGTTCTCGACTGTCGCGCCGGGATTGTGGTAAAGGAACAATGCCGTAAGCGCGTTGGCTGCATTAGCAGGATTGCCTGGATCAATCGTCTTCACGCCTGTGCCCGGCACGATAGAGCCGGTGGTGAGGTAGCTCCCTGCGCCCGACGAGCCGGTGGTGTTGTTCACGCCAGTGTCCACGGCAGCGAAGAGTTCAGGATGAATGCGGTTCACAAAGTTCGGCTGTTCGTAGCCGTGAAACACATCCGTGGAGGCACCGGGTGGATTGTCGCGCGAGTCTCCGCCGACGTGATTGATGGCATTCAAGTTCACACCGCCATCGAGCTTGAGCAGGATGTTTTCCGCCGAACCATCGGCGCGCGCGACGAAGCGCACGGCGCTGCCATTTGTGATGCGCGGAATGTCGGCGCTGTAAGTGTAGTCGGTGACGTTCGTGTCCGGCGCCAGCACGGGACGCGAGGCCTCGGGTAGCGTGTTGCCATTGAAGGCCTTGTCGCCATTCGGGCCATCTTTGCGCTTCACGGTAACGGTTCCGGTTTCCCCGCCGCTCTGCGTTATCGTGACGGGCCTGCCGCCGTGATTTTTCCAAAGGTCGGATGGATCAGGATTCTTCCAGGAGAAGACAAAGTAGCCGCCAGCAGGCACCAGCACCGGATTCGATGATGAATAAATCTGCTCGATGGTCTTGTAGAAGCTGCCGCCATAGTTGGAGTAGTTGTGGAGGTAAGCGCCAGCGGGAAAGGCGCTGGTGACATTACTGCGCCCCTGGCCGGAAGAGTAATTGTCGTTCAGCATCACGAGCATCGTGACACCATCGCTGTCGGACATGAAGGAGTTCTCGCGCTTGTCTAGGCGCTCCCACGCGACGAAGTCCGCATCACTCCAGCGGCCGACTTGATAGCCGCGTGCGAATTGATCATGGATGTAAAGCAGGTTGGGCACGCGCGCGTCGTTCCATTGGCCGAGGAAGGAGGTGTTGGCGTGACGTGGGAAAGCACCGCCGCTCTCGCCGAGCGTTTCGGCTTGGTAATTGCCATCCGTGTAGAGCAATCCGAGGCCCTGGCGCAGAAAATAGAAGGCGTGCTGCAGCTCGCGACGCGCGGCGTAGTCGTTGTCATGGCTCTGCGCGTGCATGACGCCGATGTTGGGCGAAAAACCGCCGTAACCGGGCTGGTCAAAGCCTCCGAGGCCGCTGGATGGATTGCCAAGGCGGCTGTTAAACTCCGTGCGCAGCGGATTATCGACGAGACGCTGGCCGCGGTCTATGTAGCCGTCGTATCCGGGCGGCTCGCCGAGATGCTCACCGAAGAGCATGGCATCATCACGTCCCGCGTCGATGTCGAAGAGGCTGTTGCGGTGATTGGTATCGGTGAAACCGCGTGTGATGTTGAACTGACGCTGCACCTGGCCGGTGTAGCCGTAATCGCTTTCATCTTTGCCCGCGCCGCTCGCTCCGAAGAAGTCGTCGCGCACATGCTTCACCGCATCGAGCCGGAGGCCGTCGGCTTTGGTGCGATCCATCAGCCAGCGCCCAGAGCGGTGGATGTAATCTTCGACATACTCCCCGTAGAAGTTTGGGTTGGCCTGAAGCAGCGCTGTGGTGATGCCATTCGTCGGACCAAAGCCAACATACGTTCCATTCGGCAGGTAGCAGTACTGCTCGGGCCGCGTGAGATCGCGGATAAATTTGATTTTTGGCCCGGTGCTGCCCTCCGTGGTGCCAAAGTTTTGATTCGTCCCGCCTGGCTCTTGCGCGATGTCGATGAGATCGGCGAGGCCGAGGTTTTGCACCTGCCAGCCGCTGCCCCAGTCGCGCGTGTTGTCCCATTTGCGGTAGAAGCCGTCCTGCGTGACGCGCAGATGGAAATCCTCCGGCACCAGACCCGGGTAGGTGTCGATCGGAGTGTTCTCATTGTAACCCGGCACGTCGAACGCGCGGTGGTTCATGATGTTGTCGAAGTAGATGCGGATGCCGAAGCGATGCGCCGTCTCGACGAGGCGCAGCAGCTCCGCCTCCGTGCCATAGCGTGTGCGCACCGAGCCGCGCTGGTTCTTGGAGCCGAGGTCAAAGGGATCCCACAAGTCATAGCCCACCGACAGCCCGCCGGAGCCTTTGGTCGGCGGCGGTAGCCACAGGGACGTGTAACCCGCCTCCGCCAGCTCTGGCATCTTGTTGGTGATCTCCACCCAACTGGTGTTGAAGTACTGCAACATGGTCTCCGCGCGTGCGCTGACGACGAAAAGTGGACCCCAGGCGAGAAGGCAGCAAAAAAAGATGGTTGAGTGAATTCTAGACATCAGAGACGGATCGAGTGAGACACAGGGACGGAGCTTTTATCAAATTTTGGCTGGAAAGAGGAGGTAAATCGCACGGCATTCAAAGATATTGTGCTGACGCTTCAGAGCCGTTGGTTGGCGGGTTGTCAGGGCTGGATGATGCGCCTACAAAGCAGAGCGTCTTTTAGTCATATAAACAATTCACCGCGCTCGACGTTTGTGGTTAGAATGCAGGTTCATGGCGAAGATATCCCGCTTGCTACTGCTCTCTCTTCTTGGCTGGCCGCCCACGGTTTGGGCGGCGGATGCATTGACGTCCATCACTGCCATCCGCGCACTAACGCCCGAGCAGGCCGAGCAGCGACAAGGTGTGGTTTTGGATGCGGTCACGACGTTTTATCATCAGGATTGGGGTGTGCTCTTCATCCATGACGGGAAGGACGGTATCTGCGTCGGCGTGCCAAAGAATCTGCGGCCAGCAGTGCCCTATGCGAAGGGAACCCAGCTGCACGTTGAAGGCGTGACAGGTCCTGGCGAGTTCTTGCCAGTCGTGCTGCCGACTCTGATTCAGAAGCAAGGCAGCGGCGTGTTACCGGCATATCAGCGTGTGTCGGCGGAGGAATTGTTTCTGCCAGCACTCGACTGCCATCCGGTGGAGGTGAGCGCGGTGGTCAAGGGCACCTCATTCATGGATGAAAGCCTCGTCGTGGATTTACTGGTCGATGGCTGGCTCGTGAAGGCGCTGCTGCCGCAGCATGAGGCCCTGACGCAGCTCCCTTGGCAACTGATCGAGCGCCGCGTGACGGTGCGTGGAGTAGCCGGCACGCATTTTAATGATCAGCGGCAAATGTCAGGGCGGTTGCTGTTTGTGCCAGGTCTGGAGAGCTTCACGCTTGCAGAAGACCTGAAAACAAACCTCGAAGTCCCGCTCGTGACTGTCGATGGCTTACTGCGTGCAGGATCACCGCTGCGGCAGCGCGTGCGCGTGCAAGGCGTGGCCACTCACGTGGTGGAGGGACGCGGCGTTTATCTGCGCGGCGTCGGAGGGAGTATGTATGTCCAGACCGCCCAGCCGCTCAGTGTGAAGCGCGGAGATGAGGTTGAGGCCGTGGGCTATCCCGTGGTCACTCCTTTCCGCCCGAGTCTGAGTGCCGTGGATGTCAAACCCGTCGGAGAAAACAAAGCGGTGGCTCCGGTGACCTTTCACGCGGCTGATACACGCAATAGCCGCGAGCAGTGCGAGCTGGTCACACTGGAGGCTGAATTCATCGAAATGACACACACGCGTGATGTCACCACCCTGCTCTGCCGCACGGAGGGCGAGATCTTTGAAGCCTTGCTCACCGCACCCGATCTACCAGCCGAGGAATACTCACCTGGCATGAAACTGCGCCTCACCGGCATCTGCGAGCTGGTCACCACGCGACCACTCGTCATCCCTCGCAATGCCACCAGCTTCCGCATCCAGTTGCGTGAGGCGGCGGATGTCCTCGTGCTGGCGCGGCAGCCGTGGTGGAATGCGGAGCATGCACTATGGGTGCTCGGCGGCCTCGGCGCTCTGGCGGCAGTGATCGCAGGCTGGGCGGTGACATTGCAGTTCATGGTGCGCTCTCAGTCCAGCGTCATCCGCCAGCAGGCACAGCAACAAGCCACCCTGGAGGAGCGCCAACGCATCGCTCGTGACTTGCATGACACCCTAGAGCAAGAACTCGTCGGCGTGAACATGCTACTCGACAGCACCGCCATGAAATTGAACGGCGAAAATCCCGCTGCTGCCGAGCCGCTCGGACTCGCACGGCGGCTGTTGCGCAGGGCGCGTGAGGACTCACGCACCACGATCCGTGAGCTGCGCAGTGTGGCGCTGGAGCAGCGCGGGTTGCCCGCGGCTCTGGAGGAACTGCTGCGGCCAATGGCAACCGTCGGAGACGCCGAATTCAACGTACAGACCACCGGCACACCACGCCGCCTCGTCGGCACCTTGGAGACCAATCTCCTGCGCATCGCCCAAGAGGCTGTGGCCAATGCTGCACGCCATGCGCAGGCAAAACACATCGATTTGAAGCTTCATTACGGCTCCGAGCAGGTCACACTCGACGTGCGCGATGACGGCAAAGGCTTTGATCAAGCCACCGCCACTGCCGAGGCTGGCCATTTCGGCCTGAGCGGGATGAAAGAGCGCTGCGACAAGATCGGCGGTCAGTTTCACCTCACCTGCAAGCTTGGCGAAGGAACGCACGTCTCCGTCACAGCCCCCGCCGTGGCCGTCATCAACGTATTGAGCAACCCGCCCTCATGAGCAGCACCAAATGCATCCGCGTCCTCATCGTGGACGACCATTTCGCCACCCGGCTGGGCCTCTCCCTGCCCATCAACAACGAAAAAGATATGACCGTCGTCGCCGAGGCCGGCACCGGTGCCAAGGCGCTCGAAATGTATCGCGAGCACCGTCCCGACGTCGTCCTTATGGACTACGACTTGCCGGACAAATCCGGCGTCGCCACCCTCACGGACATCCGCGCGGAATATCCCGACGCCAAAGTCCTCATGCTCACCATCCTCGACGGCGAGGAGGACATCTGGCGCGCTGTCACCGCCGGTGCGCGCGGTTATTTGACCAAATCCTGCGAGTGTGAGGACGTCCTACGCGCCATCCGCACCATCGATGGCCGGAACTTGCACTTCCCGCCCGAGATCGCCGCCAAGATCCGCGCACGTGAAAAGCGCACGCCCCTCAGCGCCCGCGAGCTCGACATCCTCCGCCTCCTCGTCAAAGGCCACTCCACCAAAGAGATCGTGGACATGCTCAAGCTCAGCATGGGCACCATCCGCCTCCACATCAGCCTCATCCTCGAAAAACTCGACGCTTTCGACCGCACCAACGCCGTC
The DNA here is from genome assembly GCA_031411715.1 of Verrucomicrobiaceae bacterium. Taxonomy (GTDB): domain Bacteria; phylum Verrucomicrobiota; class Verrucomicrobiia; order Verrucomicrobiales; family Verrucomicrobiaceae; genus Prosthecobacter. The sequence goes on from JANOBP010000241.1 coordinate 12,832, forward strand.
GCCATCGCCATCGAGCGCGGCATCGTCCGCATCGGCGAGTGATCCGCCCCATGCAAAAACTGGCTTCAGCCAGCCCACCCATGCCTTTATCCTTGCCACGATGACTCCGGGGGCTAGTGTCAAGTCCGCGATCGTCGCAATCAACTCTCCCTGAA